>JAAUUB010000063.1 GCA_012031215.1 Microscillaceae bacterium
CTATTTTTTGTTGGGCCAGTTCCAGTTCGGTGAGGGTAGGCGGGGCCGTTGGGATTTCGCTAGTTTTCTCTTTCTCCGGTTTTTCTTTTCTTTTTTTTCTGGGGGGGGCTGGCGGTATGATTTGTTCCTTCGGCTGGCTTTGGGCGGTATCGGTATTCAGGCTGTCAGACAGTGATTTTTTGGGCGTTTCATTGCCCGGCTCCAGTTGGTAAGCCAGCCAGGCCCCGGCTTTTTCGGGTACTCGATACGACATCACCCCGGGAATCCGTACCAGCGAATCGCCCAAGAGGGCGTAAATGGCCAGTGTATCTTTGGGCATTTTTTCTTTCTTGGTCTTGAGGCGGCGCAAGGCTTTGACGCTGTCTAGGGTGGCTTTGATTTTGAATACGGCAAATCGGCTATCGGCACTCAATACTCCTTCCTGACTACGGGCAAAGGTTTTGGTTTTTAGCTCGCGCTGTCTCAGGTCTTTGATTTGCAAATAGGCATCGCCTTCCAGGGGGCTTATGGTGTAGATAGCCCACTGTCCGTCGGGGCTAATGGCTTGCTGGCGTATCGTATTCCAGCTATCGTGGACCTCGGGGCCAAGCGTTTTTTTCCCTGGCCCTGGGCCTCCGAGCTCAAAAAAGAAAGCCCCAGCAGCAAAATGTAGCAACAAAAATGGACAAAACGAATGGAAAACATACGCACAAGAAATTTGAAGAATCAAACAGACAAAACTAAGCACTGAGCAAATATAGGCCAAATAAAGAGGGAGTTTTTGAAAAACGCCCGCCAAAGTGTATCTTCGTAAAAAAATTTGACCAATGGAAAAACGAGGGCGTATCTTCTTCTGGAGTTTTCTGATGTTCTTTTTGGGGGCCTGTACGCTTGATTCAGACACAAGCCAAGACCCCGAGAGAGAAGTGCTTTCCAAAGAACTGCCCCCAGAAATGAAAAAGAAGGTAATTGAAAAAGAAACGGTCAAAATCCTGGAAAAAAGGGAAGCACGCAACGAGAAAGGGGATACATGATTGCGCTCAAAGACAAAGACCTGCGCAGCTTTTGCCCAAAAAATCGGAGCCTATGTGCCCAGTGGCGACTTCGTCGGCAGTCCTTATCAGGCCAGTGGCACTTCTTTTTCAAATGCCGAGCAGGACTACAGCGATGGCCAGAATCATTTACGCATCTCCCTCGTGGATTACAACTCGGCGCAGGGCCAGCACGCCCAGGAAATTGCCCGTTGGCGGGCCGAACTCCAGGTAGAAACCCGAAGGGAAAAAGGGGGGAGTTTTATTTTGGACGATATGATTGGCTGGGAAATGTATCACAAAGAAAGCCAGCGGGCCGAAATTATGCTGGCGGTTTCCGACCGAATAATGCTTACCATCATTGCTGACCACCAGGAAGACACGGCTTTTCTGAAATATGTAGCCAAACAAATGCGCCTCAAGACCCTGGCAAATTATTAATCCGGGCTTTTAGGGCTTTTTTTGTAAATTTGCAACATCGCTCTTTTTTTACACATCAATCACCTGAACAAGTTATGAGTATCAACAAACTCATCAAATCCATGATTACGCTGGGCGTATTGTTTGTACCCGGATACTGGGCCTACAAATGGTTTTTTGACCCTACATCCGAAAAACCCGCTCCCGAAGTGGATAAGCTCGAGGCCTCTGACATCTCAGGGCTCATGAAAACCCCAAAGGCCCCTTCGGCTTCACAAGTGCCGGTAAGCAGCCCTTCTGATAGCACCACCACTTCGGAGCTCAACCCCGTAAAAGAAGAAACACCGGAAACAGCACCAGCCACTCCCCCCCAAAACGAAGGCATTACAAGTTTGGAAACCAGTTCAATTACAGCACCTTCCCTTGAGCCTTTGGCAGAAGAAGAAATGGAGTATTACAATGGCAAGCCTGTTTTTGTGGGAGCCAAAGGAGGTAAATACTATCTGAGCGATACAGGCCGCAAGATATACATTCGGGAAGAGGACTAAATACCCGCCTCTAAGGACCCAACCTTCAAAAAAAAAGCCCTTGCGATGAGGCAAGGGCGTTAAGGGTTTTAAAAATCACTTAAAAAATCGTCCGCATTTTCTTGAAGCATATCCCGAAGGCTTTGCAGTTCTTCGGATTCATTTTCTTCCAACCCCTCATACTCAGATTTGCTTCTCAGTTGTTCGTAGCGGTCATAAGCCTGGCTTAGGGAAAAATAGGAATCTTGCATATTGCCAATAAGATTGAGTGTTAGTTAATTTGTTCTAAGTAACGGATTAAAAGAGAATTTTGCTAAAAAAAAACCTGATTTTATTCAAAAATTCACCATTCCGCAATGATTTCTTAATTGGCAAATTGTCTTTTTCCAAGAATTCGGCCCTAGGCACTTTGTTTTTGGTATAAATCGATGAGCCGGGCCCGCACCGTGGCCGAAGTCTGGCTTTTGCTCAGGCGCAGGGGGCGAATCAGCAGCTCCAGGACAGCCTCTTTTTCTTCTTTGAAGAGCGGTTTAAAATCAAAAGCATCAGCATTTTCGGCAAAAACTTCTTCCAGATACACAAAAAGCTTGTAGAGCAATCGCTTATGTGCCTCGGCCTGGCTTGGTATTTTCTCGCGATAAACTGACCGGGGAATCAAGCAAAGGCTCATAAGGTTTTGGCTTTCCTGATGGCTGATGTAATAGTAGAAAGCCCATCCTTCAAAAAACAAAATATTGTTCATAGGCAAAACACAGGTGAAAAAATATATACATAGGCAAAAAGGCAAAACTTGTACAAAAGTTCGCTTCCTTTTTCCGAAGGAGCTAAAAATTGTGTGCCTGTAAAAAAAATTGACAAATGCGGATTCAGACTTATACTTTTTTAAGTTTTAGCATTTAAGCCTCTGTGGGAGAGATGGCTTGCCAGGTGGAAACTACCTGCGCAAGGTCTTGCCTATCGGGCAGGCGGATAATCCGATGGCTCATGGTTTGGGTATCCAGGGCTTGGGCCTGGGCCTGAATGGATTCGTGAAGCCTGCCTTCCTTACGAAAAAGAATGTCCAGACTTTGCAGTTGATGGGTCTGCATCCAGGCTGGGGGTAGCCCGTCTAAGGCCCATTGCACAAAGCGGGCATTGTTGGCGTGGTGGTTCAGGTCCAGGTCGTGCCATTGGATGGTATAGTCCTGGCAATGCGCGTAGCTGGGGGCCAGGGGCATTTTATCTTGCCGAAGGGGCAAAAAATCGAGGTGCTGTGGCAGGGGAATATTAAGGATATAATCAGGCACACGGGCCATTTTACGGCTTTGGGCATCCATCACCAGCCAGGTACTACTGGCCTGGCCCAAGCGACGGCCCTGCTGGTCTTGGATGATAAAATCACGATAAACAAAAAACTTGTCAAAGCCCCGGGGGTAGGTAATGACCTGAATAATGTCGCGGCCCTGTGGCCATTCCTGCATTTCTACATACAAGCGCATCAGCACCCAGGCCAAGCCCTTTTGGTGGAGGTCGCGCATCGAGATACCCAACTGAAGGGCATTTTCGCCAGCAGCTTCCTGTAAGTAATTGAAAAGGCTCAGGGCCGAAACCCGGTTTTGGCAGTCAGTTTCATAATAACGAATCGGAAAAAATTCGCGATACACCGGAAATTGCTCGAGCATATAGTAAAACAGGGTTTAGGAGCCTTTATTTCAAGGCCATTTTTTCAATATGGGCATATACCTGCATAAAATCTTTTCCGGCCTTGAGGCTGTCTATCAGTTGGAGCAGTCCTTTTACCTTCACTTGGTCTAGCCAGCGGCTCAGTTCCTGCCCTGCCGTGAGGTAAGCACGGTGGGTATGGTAGGTATCCCGGGCAAAAAAATCTTCAATTTGACGAAGCTCAGATAAACCAATCGGACGAGAGCCAGGCAGGCCCAATTCCAGCAGTTTCTTACGGTAGTCGGCGTGCTGGTGGGCTTTCCCTCCGCCCGGGTAGCGATAATCTACCATCAAGGCCAGGCCTTCGTCAAACCAAGCCGGAATTTGGCGCATTTTGGTGTACCAACCCAGGCGGCTATACAGTTCGGCGTGGCTGATTTCGTGGCTCAGCACATCTATATTGGCACCATCGGGCAATACGATGATATAGGTCCCGAGGGGGTTGAGATTGACCATGGCCGGGGTTCCGTAGTTGCGCCCAAAGTAAGCAAATTCTGCCTCATCAGCGCAAAAAACCAGCACCGGTCGGGCTTTTGTGCTTCCCCAAAAATGATGTACCCGCTTGCGGGCTGTTTGTACCATCTTGAAAAGCAGGGGATGAAGTGAAGGCGGAATCTTTGGACTGATATAGGTATCGGCATAAGGGGTGCGAAAAGAAGAATAGGGCAGAGCATAGCAATAAAAAAGGCGACTGAAGCTGACATAAAAAACCAGCAATACAACAACACCCAAGGCCAGGCTCAATAGCAAAAGGCGGAAAAGCAGCCCAAGAGAGAGAATATTTTTTTTCAAAAACAAAATTTAGTTTTTTGGTGTAGTGCCGGACCCTTTGTGGCCAATGGGCAAATACATAAATCAAACTTTGGGCAAAAATATTGAGATTGCCTCTTATTTTTGATAAATTTAAGTTTATTTAGGAAATCACCAAAAAGAGCTTTATGCCAAAAATTATTTTTATTTTGGGTTTTTACGGAATATTGTGTGCCGATGGGGGGCTTTTCTCCCCTTTATTTGCCCAAAAA
Organism: Microscillaceae bacterium; assembly: GCA_012031215.1. GTDB lineage: Bacteria > Bacteroidota > Bacteroidia > Cytophagales > Microscillaceae > JAAUUB01. The sequence goes on from JAAUUB010000063.1 coordinate 4,681, forward strand.
GTGTTTGAGGCCCGCGACCAGTTTGGGTTGGTCAAAGGAAATGGGGTGGCCGTCGTGGAAGGCACAAAAATTTTTCGCGCCGAGGGGGCTTTTGCTTCGGCAGGGCCTTGTGTGTATTTGTTGGAGGGCAATCGGGTCTATCTTTCTTCGGGGGCATTTTGCAGTTTTCGTGGCGATTGTGTGTTCATTCTTGAGAACCAGTATTTTTTTCAATCTGGCGATGCTTTTGGACAAACGCGCGATGCTCTGGTCTTTTATGTAGAAGGCAACCGCATTTATCAGGGCCAGGGGGGCTATTTTCGGGGTGCTTGTTTATACATTATTGAGCAAGACAAGGTGTTTGTGGCCCAAAACGGCTCGCCCAATTTCAAAGGAGCCTGTGTCCTGATAATGGAATCACCCTTGCCGCCTTTGGCACTTTTGGCTATTTTGGCCCGACGATTTTAAAAGAACTTATTACTTCTGTGAGAGTAAGGCACATTCTCCCCAGGATAGATTTTATTTTTTGCGTCTTGATAAGGAAACTTGCAACTCGAGAATCTAGCAAGGGGGTAAAGAAAGGAAAAACACTATTAGAGCTTCGTAAAATTCACAAAACAACCTCAGTCCCAGGTATGCCTGACAATAAAAGCACGGAAAGCTCCTTATTAGAAGCACTGCCTTATCCGGTTGCCCTGCTGGACGAGGAAGGGCGGCTACGGGGTTTCAATCAGGCATTTTGCACCTGGGCTGGTTTTCCCTCGCCCGCGCCCGACCAAGCGGCCATTCCACTGGCGGAACTTCCTTTTGAGGAAAAAGCACAATGGCTGGATTTTCTGAGAAAAAATGCCACCAAATCCCAACCCACCAAATCAGGCGAAATTAGCCCAGGTGTCTTTGCCCACTGGCTCCCCAAAGGCAACGCTTTTTATCCGGCCCTTTCTTTGTGGATGTGTAGCCGCATGGGGCATCCTCAGGCCTCAAAGGAGGCGGAATACATTGACGAAAGGTTTTATCGCCTTGCCGTGGAGCATTCTTCTAATTTTATTTTCCTGCTCAACCGTGATTATTCCCTGCTTTTTGCCTCGCCCAGCGTAGAGCAGGTTTTTGGTTATTCTTCTCAGAAGCTTAAAGGCGCATCCTTCAAGCTTTTGCTGAGGGAAGCAGAATTTGAGCGGTTTAAGGCTGCCTGCGCCCCGCTGTGGGCCCAAAAAAAGCAGCACCTGAGCATAGAGTTGCAGGCCCAAGAAGACAAAGGAGGCACTTACTGGCTGGCCCTGAGCGTAGTCAGGCCTCAAGCCCAGGCCGAGCCCCTGGATTTGTTAATGGTTTCGGCCCGGGATGTCAGCCTGCAAAAGAAATATGAGATTGATTTGACTTTACAAAGAAATCATTATCAATACCTCTTTGACCATAATCCCAGCCCGCTGCTGATAATAAGCCAGGAAAGCTGTACGATTCTGAAGGTAAACCAAACTGCCCAGTATCTCTACGGCTATCCGTCCGCCAATTTTGTTGGTAAGCACCTGGCCAGCTTTTGTTCGCCTCCTGAGCAAGCCCGGTTTGTAGCCTGGATGAAAGAGGATAAACGGGAATTTTTTGCTATTTCGCCCGATTTTATCCACCAGCGGCAAGACCAAAGCCTTTTTTATGTAAATATCCGAGGGCATTATTTTGAATATGAAGGCCAGCCTGCCTATCTGCTGCTCATCACCGATGTTACCCAAAGAGTAAAAGCCGCCCAACGTATCCAAAAGTTGCTGGACAATGAGCAAAGCATCAACGAAGAACTCCGGGCCAGCGAAGAAATGTTGCGCCAAAGCCTGGAAGAACTTAAAACCTTGCATGACCAGCGAAAATATGATGCCGATTTCAAAAGCATCTTGCTGGAAACGTTCGTCCGGTTCATCAATTTAGACTATGCCGAATTAGACCAGCAAATAGACGAATTACTCATTCGGATTACCGAATTTTCTGGCTTTGACCGGGCGCGCTTGATTCTTTTTCATCAAGACGGAGTCCAGGCTTTTGTCAAATATGAGTATGCCGGGCCTCATCTGCCGCCATCCCACAGCAGCACCCAAAATTTTTTGATTGCGCAGTTTCCCTGGTGGATACAGCAGCTTCGCCAAAATGAAGTGGTGGCCGTGCCCAGCCTTGATGACCTGCCCCCCGAAGCCGAAAACGAACGGCATGTTTTGGAAATCAACAACAGCCAGTCAGCCTACGCCTTCCCGATGCTCTATCAGCAAAAGCTAATGGGCTATATCGTTTTTTTTGGCCGTTGACAGACCCCTTTTTCTCATCCCCGAGTCCGCGCATATTCTCAAACTAATGGCCTATATCCTGGCCAATATTTTTCAGCGGGCCGAGATGGACGAAAAACTCCGGCAAAACGAACAGCTTTACCGGATGCTGGCCGACAATACGACCGATATTATCAGCCTTCACGAAAGCGAAACCGAATTTGTCTATGCCACTCCCAGCATCTTTAATGTCTTGGGCTATCCGCCCGAAGAATTGCAGGGACAAAAAGCCAGTGATTTTGTCCATCCCGAAGATGTCAATTATCTCATTGAAAAAGCCCAGGAAGCCCAAACCTCGCCCGTACAGTTCTTACACCGGTTTTTGCACAAAGACGGCTATTATACTTGGATGGAAACTTCAGCGCGGGCATTTACCAGCTTAGGGGGGGAGACAAAATTAGTGGCCGTTACCCGCGATGTAGGCGAAAGGGTTCATACCCAGGCCCTGCTGGAAGAAAATCGCACCTTCCTCCAACTCATATTTGAAGAATCAACCAGTGCAATCTTTGTTGTTGATACCGAACACCTGATTGTAGATTGCAATGGCCGGGCAATGGAGCTTTTTGAGGCCGAGAGCAAACAGGAATTGTTGGGAAAATTGGGCTTTTCTTTTGAAGTAGAAATGGAGCGTTTGCCCAATTTTGACAAAATTTCAAAAGTCTTGTCGCTCAATCCAGTTAACAATCGCCAGGTAAAATATAAAAGCCTGAAAGGCAAGTTGTTTTGGGGAAATTTTGAAGCCCGCGCCATCACTTGGCAAAGTCAGCAGGTTTTTTTAATTACCATTACGGACATAACGGCCCTCAAAGAAGCCGAGGGGCAGATAGAAAATCTGCTCAAAGAAGCCGTAAAACTCAACCAAAAGCTTCAAATCCAAAACCAGGAACTTCGCCAGGCCAATGAAGAACTGGATAGGTTTGTCTATAGTGTCTCGCACGATTTGCGCGCCCCCCTCACTTCGGCCATGGGCCTGATTGAGGTATGTATGGATGAAAACCAGATTGATACCATCAAAGAATACTTGGCCCTGCAAAACAAAAGCCTGCGCAAATTGGATGAGTTTATCCACGAAATTGTGCATTATTCGCGCAATAGCCGCACCCAGATTCTGCCTAAGTCCATTGATTTCCATCAATTGATTGAAGGGGTGCTGGAGCGTTTGCAGTTTACCGAAAATAGCCCGCATGTGCGCAAAATCATTGAAATTGCTTCTGGGCGGGCTTTCTTTTCTGATGCCCATCGCCTGGAAATCATCCTGGGCAACCTCATTTCCAATGCCATCCGCTATGCCGACCTGCAAAAGGCCGAGCCCTATCTCAAAGTAAAGGTACAAGACGAAGCGGAAGGGGTCTGCCTGGAAGTGTCAGACAATGGCCTTGGTATTGGCGAAGAACACCAGCAGCATATCTTCGAGATGTTTTACCGGGCTACTCATCAGCATTCAGGTTCAGGGCTGGGGCTTTATATTCTTCAAGAGGCCGTACGTAAAATACAGGGCCGCATAGAGCTGCGTTCTGTGTTGGGGGAAGGTTCGGCCTTTTTTATACATCTTCCCGACTTATCCCCGCGCTTGCAGGTTACAAAGCCATGATTCACCGGATAAAATATTAGCTCATTTGTTTCCCCTGCTTACGCCAAGCCGTCAAGCACTCTTAAAGCGGGTACTGGCCCAGCGCACCCGCTACCTGACCGTGGTGCTCGAGGAGGCCTATCAGGCCCACAATGCCGGGGCGGTAGTCCGTTCCTGCGAAGCCTTTGGGCTGCAAGAGGTGTATGTCATTGACAAATACCATCGTACCGAATCGGCTTGGCAACTCTCGCGAGGGGCCGCCAAGTGGGTCAATATAAATGTGTATGAAGGCGGAGGCGAAGGCCGGCAACAATGCTGGGAAAGCCTCAAGCAAAAGGGCTATCAGGTAGTAGTAGCCACCCCCCACCAGGCTCAGAAAGACCTGGCTTCATTTGTGCCCACGCAACGGACGGCTTTCTGGTTTGGCTCTGAGAAGAAAGGCATTTCCACAGACATTCTCCAAAAGGCGGAGGGCTATTTGCACATCCCCATTTATGGCTTTGTGGAAAGTTTTAATGTATCGGTGGCCGTAGCCTTGGTCTTGCAGGCAATGGTGGATAAAATCCGACAGCTTCCCGATTGCCCCTGGCCCCTGAATCCGGAGGAACAAAACGCCCTTATGCTGGAATGGACCGAAAAAAGCCTGCCCAATGGCCCTAAACTAAGGGCATATTACGAAACACAAGTCCTTAGCGAAAAGTCTTAATGATGCCAGTGTGGCCCTGTTTGCTCAGGGTTTGCTGAGCTTCGCGGGCATCTTCGGGGCTGGCAAAAAGCCCATACAGTACCTTCCATTGCTTATCCTCATACTGAAGTAGGAGGTTTTGAGGAGCCTCCAGCCGGGCAAATGCCTGCATATCCAGTTGAGAAAAACGCCTAACTGCACAGTATAGCGCAGACTGGGCCCATTGCCCTGGCGCAGGGTGTAATCATTTTGGTCAAGGGCCAATTGTAAAAATCCGCGCTTTTTTAGCTGGGCCAGCACGTGTTGCACGGTTTGGCTACCCAGGTATTTGCCCAAATACACCCGAACCAGCCCGTCCTGAGGCTCTTGCGCCCGAATGCTTTGCCGCATCACCAGCCCCAGGTCTTGCAAACCCTGGAACCGAGACCAGTCAATGGCTTCGGCGTAGGCCCCCAGTTGCACCTGGTAGAGGTTTTCGGAGTTTTGGGCAAAGCCAGGGGCGGATGTGCCGAGCACTAAGCCCAGCCAGCATAAAGAAAGAATAGCGTACTTCACGAGGGTTTGCTAAAAAAATGAAAAAAACTGCGGTCAGGGAACCCGCTCCCAGGTACGCGTGCCATACAGCATTCCCCAATAGGCCCGCATGCGGAGTTGCTTGCCTTCCACCCATATCTTGCAATGATATTCCTTGCCCTTACTGGGGTCAAGAATTTTGCCTCCTTCTGCGCTTTTGCGGTCGGGGCTAGCCTTGAGGCCACGCAAAATGTCCATACGAAGATAAGGCTGGTTACGGCGGTCATCGGTGCAATTGCTACATTTTGGCCAACCAGGTCGGCACTAAAAAGCTCTACCATGCGCCCGTGGTAAAGCCCGGCGGCTGTCTGGTAAATCTCAATAATAGAAGAAGGCGCACCTTGTTCGTAGGCCTTCCACCGCCCCAGGATAGTTTGGGCAGAGGCATTGCTCAGGCTTGCCAGCCCCAGGAAGAGCCCCAGGTGAGAGATATTTAATAATTTTAAGCAAAATAGTTTTTTCATATCAAAAAGGTCAGATTCCTTGCCATAGGGGGGGGCGTTTTTCGGCAAAAGCCTTTAAGCCCTCCTGTGCGTCTTGGGTTTGAATGGTTTGGTCAAGCATTTGTTTCAAAAATGCCTGTTTTTGGGCTTCGGGCACACTCCGCATCTCCTCGAAGGCTTTCAGACCCAGGCGAATGGCAGCCGGAGAGTTTTGTTTGATTTCTTCCAGCAAGGATTCCAAACGGGTGTCCAGTTCCGCCTCAGGACATAGCTCACTCACCAGGCCCCAGGTTTGCGCTTGCGTAGCCGAGATGCTTCCGCCCCGGATACACCAGTCCAACACCACCCGCACCGGCAAGATTTTCAACAACATTTCCATCACTTGAAAAGGAAAAAGCCCTCTTTTGACTTCAGGAAGGCTAAACGTGGCCCGCTCGGTGGCCAGCACAAAATGACAGCCCGCAATGAGCAAATGCCCTCCTGCATACACCGGGGCATGCACCCGGGCCACCACAGGCTTATGAACTTTCACAAACAAATCTCCAATCACAATCGGGCTTTCGGGCATAGGCACACCGGAATGATTGGCTTCTTCCTGGCCCCGCATAGCCTTGAGGTCGGCCCCGGCACACCATACATCGCCCTGGGCCGCCAGCACAATCGCCCAGACCTCCGGCTGGTGGTGGGCATAGCTCATTGCAAAGGCCAACTCACGCACCAGTGTTGGGCTGAGGGCATTTTTGGCTTCGGGGCGGGCCAACGTGATGTAAAGAACGTTTTTTTGCGTTCGCTCACAACATAGGCAAATTGCGTTTCCCAAAAATTAGCCACTTGCGCCTCTTTGTAGGTCATAGTTTCTTGATTTATTTACAAAACTATGAAAAATAATGACACTGCCCACAGGCAAAGCAGTTTTTGAGGGTGAAGAAAAGCACAAAAAGCCCCCGAATATTAAATTATTGTTAAATTTGCAGATGTATTTTGACAATTAAACACGCTCAAAAAATGAAAAAGAAGAATGAATTGGAAGAGACCGCCTCTTCTGTCGTGGCCGAGGTAGCGCAAAGCCCCAAACCTGTACGCAAAAATCGTTTAAAAAGCGAAGAAGGCCCAAAAGTCGAAGCCCTGCCCTCTGAGGATGACCTCATCCAAACCGTAGAAAAGCAACTACTGGCGCTTCGCAAAGAAGAAGAAACCTACCGAAACCGACTGATGGAGGTAGAAGCCAAGATAGAGGCCCTCAAGCAGGAGCGTAAAAACCTGAAGCGCTCAAGCAAGGCATTTGCCAAAACCCAGGGGAAAGCGATTCTCAAGTTAGAGAAAAAGCTGATGAGCCTGCTTAAAGTGCAAAAAACCAAGTAATGGACATCGGTCTGGCCTTTTCAAGGCCAGGCCCGCCTCTGCCCGCCTCATTTCGGGCTTCATTTCTGCAAAAAGCCCAAAAAAAGCACATTGCTCAACAAGCCTTAGGCAAGATTACGTATCATAGAATAAATACCGACTTACCCAAGCCCATCTTTGTCTATGATTGCGCAAGAATTCAGTCTTTTTGATTATTATACCCTCACTAAGCATAATAATATCCTGGTTTCCTACAAGGGCCCCATCACTGATTTGCTCATGGCCGAAATCGTGAAGGACATTCGCCTGAAGATGGCGGATAACCCAAAGGCCGGAAAAAAGCTCTTTGCCGTATTTATAGAATTGGCGCAAAACATTTTATATTATTCAGCCGAAGTGGTACGGTTTGGGGACCGTGAAGTCCGGGTGGGGACAATTCTGATTACGGATGAACCCAATCAGATAATCCTGGCCTGTGGCAATCTGGTAGAGAATGATTATATTGAGACACTCGCCCAGGATTGCCATTATATCAATACCCTGGACCGGGAAGGCCTCCGCGAATACAAACGCACCCAGCGCAGCCGCCCCCGCGGGGTGCGTAGCCGGGGTGCGGGCATTGGGCTTATACAGGCCGCGCTCACCTCCGACCAGCCCCTCCGTATAGAAACCCGCCTCATAGACCCTCAATCACTTTTTTTCGCTTTCAGTGGCCATTCGGAAGTAAAAAAAGGCTGATTTCCTGATTTCTCTCCCTTTTGCCTGGCTTTGCCAAATAACAATTACCCATTTAAGCAACAAAATCATTAATATTGTACTTTGTTTTTGAATTGGGATAAGAGATTGGTGCGTATTTAGACAACAAAGCTATGAAGCTTACTTTTTGGGGAGCTTCCCGTCAGGTAACGGGAAGTATGTTTTTGTTGGAAACAGAAGATGATTTTAGGCTTCTGGTCGATTGTGGGATGGATATGGAGCGCCGCGACGTGGACCCGGCTCAGTATATAGGGCTTTTTCCCTTTGAGCCCTCCATGATTCAGGCGGTGGTGCTGACCCACGCCCATATTGACCACTCGGGGCTGATTCCCAATCTCCTGCGGGAGGGCTTTGAAGGACGAATTTATGCTACCTCCGCCACCTATGAACTGGCCGCCCTCTTGCTCGAGGATGCCGCTTCGCTTAATCAAAAAAAGCTTAAGCGCCTGCAAAAAAGAAACGCCAACTGGCCCAGCTACGCCAAAGCCGCGAATATCAGGAACTTTACCTCCATAACCAGGTCAACCAGGCCCTTGACAGTTTCGTTACGGTTCCCTTTCAGCAAAGAACCCGTTTGGCCAAAGGCCTACATCTGACCCTGATTCCGGCCGCCACCTGCTGGGCGCGGCCCATGTCTTGCTCGAAGTAGAAGAAGACGGTCAAATCAAAACCATTTGTTTCTCAGGCGACTTGGGCCGCAAGAACTATCCCTTGCTTGTGGACCCTGAGCCAGTGCCAGCGGTGGATTACCTCATTTGCGAAAGCACCTATGGCAATCGGCATCACGAATCGAAAGAAGCCCCCGAAGAGCCGGTTCTCGAAATTATCAAAAGCACTTGCGTAGATATTCCCGGGCGACTGATTGTGCCCGCCTTCAGTGTAGGGCGCACCCAGGCGATGCTCTACACCCTCAACAAGCTCCGGGCCGAAGGGCGGCTTCCGGCCATTAAGGTCTTTACCGATAGCCCCCTGGCCCTGAAAAGCACCGAAGTGCATCAAAAATACCATCGCTGGCTCAATGCCGAAGCCCAGGCTTTTCAGGCGGCCCACGGACGACTCTTTGATTTTGATAACCTGATTTTTCTCGAGTCCATAAAAGAAAGCAAGGCCGTGGCCAATTATCACGAGCCCTGCATTATTGTCTCTTCTTCGGGCATGATTCAGGGCGGAAGGATAGAATACCACGTCAAAGAAAACCTGCGCAATCCCTACGCTACTATTTTCATGATTGGCTATGCCGCCGAAGGAACCCTGGGCCACGACCTGCGCGAAGGCAATAAATCGGTCAAAATTGATAAACACGAAGTACCTATACAAGCCCGCATTGAAAGCATTGACAATTTTAGCGGGCACGGCGATGTAGAAGACCTCCTGGAGTTTGTGCGCCATCAATCCCCTCTTAAACTTAAAAAACTGTTTCTGGTACACGGCGAATGGGAATCTATGCAGGACTTTGAGAAAGTATTGCAAGCGGCGGGCTATGCCCAGGTAGCTATTCCGCGCCGGGGAGAAAGCTTCGTTTTATAAGCAGGCATTAAGCGTAATCCACCACCCCAAACTGCTCAGGCGCGTCTCGTGCTGACCACAGGTTTATGCATTAATAAGTGGCGGTTTTAGCTAATGGTGAGGGTTTATTTCAGAATTTTATTCTATGTTTGAGTTTAAATGACTCATAGAGTTTGTTCTTAGCGAGATGCCAAGCGCTTTGCGGTGGTGGGTATGCTAAGGCCATAGTGGGGAAGGTTTAGATAGCCGATAAATTTTGTGTCGAAAAAAATGTGGCAATTCAGAATGCCACAATTAAAATTGCCACAACATTGTGTCGAAAAAAAAATGTGGCAATTGAGAATGCCACACTAGAATTGCCACAAATCTCGCCCTTCTGCCCTAAGCAACCTTAGGCCGGATTTACAAATGCTGAGGTGGCGGGTTTCTTTTTTGCTTAGGAATGGGACTAAATAAAATTTGCGTGTGAGAGTCAAACGCACATCCAGGTGGCTTACTTTCGGGGATGCCCAAAGCCAGCGATTCAACAAATCTTATTTAACTTGGAATTCTGTTTGTAAAAAATTTGAGCTACAATCGTGCTTATGCCTTCGTATAGGTCTTTAATAGTATTCCTTTATATAATCATAAGCCCTATTAAACAAATCTTCGTCTTTGATTTGATACTTTGTCCAAAGCACTTTTCGTAATTCACGTTTTACTTCTCTTTCTCCAACTGTTGAGTTTTGCCAACCGTCAAAACGAACTACTCTAACAATTTCGTCAATGTCGTTTACGATGCGTTCAACTATGGCAGGTGTTGTGTCAGTTTTAAGTTCTAAAAATAACTCTGTCAATGCTGCTTTTGCATTTTTCTGTTCTTCTGCTGGCTCAACACCTTTCTCTGCTTGCAGTGTTTCTTTGGCTAATTGGCAAAGTTCTTTAATGAATTCAATAGAATTGATAAGCCCTTTCTCTGCTTTATCTCGAATGGCTTCCAGTCTTTCGCTGAGGCGTTTAAATGTGGGATTGTTACCGTGTTTATTTAAACGACTGATAAGAATTTTCAAAACCTTTTCAGCTTGTTTCGGGTCTTTTTTGTTCATCAAATCGTCAATCACTTCGGCATCTAAAATCATTTCTTCCATGTCGTGATTGATGCCCGAAACATGAATGTGCTCATGTATAAGTGCAGTTGTCTGTGCTCCTAAGGCATGCCACAAGAGTCTGCCGTTGTCGTCAGATGAAGGTTTTACGGAAGTATAAACCTGCGATAACCATTTATAATCTTTCTCGAATTGAGTTAAAATAGGGTCAGGAGATAATGCTTCCCATAACTTTGACAGGCTGTTGAAATCTTTTGCAAAGGCATCCCTTTTTTCGTTTGTATTAATGCAGTCTTGTGCTTTTGATAATCCTTCAAAGCCTGAAATGGTTCTATCAACACCTGCAAAATGATTTAAGCATTTTTCCATCCATTCAGGCAGTTTATCTTTCAATTCCTGCAAGTTGGTGATTACCAGCTTTACACTTTCTTCATCAAATGCCAATGCTTTGGCTGTATCATCGAATACGCCAAAATAATCTACAATTCTGCCGAATGTTTTATTTGGGAATAGTCGGTTGGTTCGGCAAATGGCTTGCAATAGCGTATGGTCTTTCAGCGATTTGTCTAAATACATCGTCTGCAATATCGGAGCATCAAAGCCAGTCAAGAGTTTGGCAGTTACAATCAGGAATTTTAAAGGTGAATCAGCATCGTTGAATTTCTCCACCACCTTTTCCTGTTTGTCTTTGTCCATTCCCCACCTCTCTTTAAATTTCAATGTGTCACTTGCAGAAGTGCTGATGACCACTTCGCTGGCTTCGGGACTTATGAGTTTGTCTAATTCTTCTTTGTATTGCACACAGGCATAGCGGTCAGGTGTTACAATCATTGCTTTCAAACCTTCGGGTTCAACGTGTGCTTTAAAATGCTCTACAATGTCCGCAACAATGGTTTTTACCCTTTCAGGCGATTTTAAAAACACCGCCATGTTTGCGGCTTTCTGACTGAGTTTGTTTCGGTCTTCTTCGCTCAGGTCGTTTGCCATTTCTTTAAATGCCACATCCAAACCTTCTTTGTCAATATGATAATTGGGCAAACGTGGCTCAAAATGCAAAGGCAAAGTGGCATTATCTCTGATACTGTCTTGAAAGGTATAACGGCTCATGTATCCTTCGGCATCTTCTTCGGCACCAAAAGCCCAAAATGTATTTTTATCGGCTTTGTTGATTGGGGTTCCTGTCAAACCAAATAGAAAAGCATTCGGCAAAGCATTTCGCATTTTACGTCCCAAATCGCCTTCTTGCGTTCTATGAGCTTCGTCCACCATCACAATAATGTTTTCCCGTTTGTTCATATCAGGATAAGCATCCTTGAACTTATGTACCATCGTGATGATGATTTTCCTTGTGTCTTGCTCCAATAACTTATGCAATTCTTTAATGCTATCGGTGCTTATCATATTTGGTACTTCGGCTGTGTTAAAAGTGGCCGTGATTTGCGTATCTAAATCTACTCTGTCCACCACAATCATTACAGTAGGATTGTGCAAGTCTTGTTGTTTTCTCAATTTCTGAGCGGCAAATAACATCAACAAAGATTTGCCTGAACCTTGAAAGTGCCAAATCAATCCTTTTTTGATGCGTCCTTCTTTTACTCTCTCGACTATTGCGTTTGCTCCTTCATATTGCTGATAGCGACAAACCACCTTTATTTTTTTCTTCTTATTGTTGGTGGCGTAAATGGTGTAATATTGCAAAATGTCCAGTAAAGTAGATGGCTTTAATAAATGTGTTAATTGCCTAGCAACATCTTGCAAGCCGATAAAATGGCTTAACTCGTCTTTGTCATCTTCTAAACGCCAGGGAGCCCAAAACTCCAAAGGTGTTCTTACGCCACCAATAAATATTTCTCTGCCTTCGGTAGCGAATGAAAATACATTGGGAACAAATAATTGTGGAATGGAATTTTCATACACTACATTGATGTCATGTGCTGCATCAAACCAAGTAACCGCAGGACGCACAGGTGTTTTTGCTTCACCTACCACCAAAGGAATGCCATTGACAAACATCACGATGTCGGGAATTTTAGTTTCTCTTGCCCGCAGTTTAAACTGATTGCAAAGCACAAAGCTGTTGTTCTTTAATACTTCAAAATCAATTAGTTTTACAGTAACATGTTCATTGTTTTTATCAATTGGAAGCGTTACCTCATTGCGTAGCCATTTAGAAAATTCTTCGTTAGCTCTAACCAAGCCTACATTGTTAACCGTAATGAGGATGGCTCTGAGTTTGTGGATAACTTCTTCTGCTTTGTCAGGATTGGCAGCAATGGCGGGATTCAAACGACAAAGGGCTTCTTTTAACTCTTTTTCAACAAGCACCTCAGTAATATCCCTCGGCAATAAATCTGCCTGTGTGTATTTCCATTTTACCCCCCCTTCATATTCGACAGCATCTTCTTTTGCCAGATTTCCTCGCACGGCATTTAAGTTCACCCCGGTAAGTTGATGAATGATAAAATGCTCTACGGTATTTTGTTCGTTGAATGCCATTTATGCGACAATTAGAATTTCTGCCTGAATATCAATTCTTACTTTATGCTTTCTGAAAAACGAAAGATTTAACTCGTTATCTACTTCCTGAAAATGCCGATGTTGTTTATTGCAGACAAAAGCTTTTTTATGTTTAAACTGGCTAATTTCGTGCGCCGCCTTAAAAAATTCAATTGTAGATTCTAATTGGTAAATGGCATCCGTAATCCATCTCTTTGCTTGATTCTTTAGCTCGACAAAATACAGGTGTTGATTAGAAGTTAGAATGCCATCACACCTTCCTCTGCCCGGATACTCTTGGTCTGTTATTAAACATTTATCGACGGGTGTAAAAGTCAGACCAAAAGCATTATCATTTTTTACGGTTGCAATCCATGTTTCAGAATTTTCTGCATCACTGTATGCTTTGGTACCATCCTCATTATCGCATAGCCCAAAAGATAAATCAAAACGCTCTTGCTCTTTGCAAGGATTGTTCAGAAAATTTAAACTCATAATTCTTCTTCTAATTCAAGGAGTGAGTCAAAAACTTCGTTTCCTTTTCTGATAAACTGATTGAGATAGTTCTTGTCGGATGGAATTCCATAAGGATTTGGCAAGCTTGAAATGGTCCCATCAATTTCGTTCAGTTCATACACCTGAACCTCATCTGATTTTACCTGGGCGTTTTCTTGAACTATTGAATACAACTTGCTCAATAAATCCGCTTTTCCGCTTTTTTCGATTTCCTGCTTTAAAAAAGCAGCCTGAATAGATATACTTAAGAATGTTATGATGTATGGACTGTGGGTTGTCATAATCAATTTATTGCCTTCATTTTTTGTGTAGCTTAGTAATTCAAACAATAAACTTCTTTGTGATGATGGGAACAGGTTTTGTTCAGGTTCTTCAACAATATTGATAAAACAAACTCTTTTTCTTCTTGCACTTAGCTGGCGCAAGTATGCTTGTCGGATTTCGGGGTTTAGTTTCGGGTCTTCTAAAATCATTTTTATCTCCTTGTCTAATTTCTTTTGTTCTTCCAAAGAGTATTCTTTGATTGATGGGTCTTCTTCTGCCGATAAACTATCGGAAAGATATTTTGTAACCAAAAACAAAGGAACGGTTGATTGAAAACCGCTTGATGCTTCGGAAAGCCTTAACTCATAGTTTCTGTTTTCTCCAACAATACGAGCCAATTTGTTCAGTTTATCATATTCAAATCTAACTTTGTTGATGGGTAAGTCAATTCCGCTGGCAAACAAGTTTTTAGCAGCGTCAAATTCATCATTAAACGTGTAAAGTGTGCTTGGCAGATTTTTTAACTTATCAGGGCGGTCAACTGAACTTAAAAAATTTCGTTCAGCAGGGGCATACATAATCTTTGGCAGCAAATAACCATTCTCTTTTGATTTTTGTGTTTCAAATTTTCCATCAATGTAGCTGAGGGTAAATGCTTTTCCAATATACTCAATGCTGGTATCTGGTTTGGCGTATTTTTCAATACGCTGATAGGCCAATTGCTTTAAAAAACGGTTGTGGGTATTCAGTTCGTCTTGACGGATAGTGCCCATAACCATCGCTTTTTCTATCCAGCTAAGGGTAGAAATCAACTTCGCCACCGTGCTTTTACCAGAACCCTGATTACCAATAAACACGGTAACCTTTCTTACATCCAACCAACCATCGTCTTCAAGGTAGCCTTCTTTGATGGGTCCGAAGTTCTTTATTTTTATTTTTGCCATAATGTCAAATTTAGCGGATTACCCCAATATCTCATTCAATAATTTCTGCTTCAACAACTTCAAGGTGGCTTTTTGCTGCTTGAGTTGTTCCACAATTTCTAAAATGCCATCTAAAACATTTGCAATTTCCTTTTGTGTATCAAGGTCAGGAACTTGAAGAGAAAAGTTGTCCAAATCTTTCCAGTTGATATATGGATTGGTTGAACCTTTTGAAACGCCAATAGAATATTGAGTAAACCTTTCAGAAAGCATAATATGTTTCAACAAATCTTGCAATAGTAATTCTTCCTTTGCCTTGATAACATATGTGGTGTTGGCACAAACACCATCAAAATCTGCATGAGAAACTTTTCTCAAATAGGTTCTCCGTGAACCATAAAGAATATCACCTGCCTTAAATAATACATGAAATGCAGGGCCTAAATATCCTTCACCAATTTTTTGCCATGTTCTGATTTTGAAATCTTCACTTTCCAAATTTTCACCGGCAACAATTCGTTCAATGCCATAAGTTAATGGGTCAATTTTTCGCATCAACTTTTCTGTAATATCACAGTAGTTGTAGGTTACGAGTTTCTTGCCTTTAAGTAGATTTCCGAAACTTGGCTTATCACTGACGAACTCATCAATCAATCTTTTCCATAACGCCTTCAAATGCTTCTCCTGCCCATCCACCTGCTCCATAGCCGTTTCTATGCTTTGAAACAATGCCGCAATTTGCTTTTGCTCTTCGAGTGGGGGAAGGGGGATTATTTGTTTTTTAAGATTGGTTGGATTAATATTTGCTTGCCCTACTGCTTTAGTAGCAACAGTTTTTAGTTGCTTTTGGAATAAGTCAGAAGTCATTAAATGAGTTACAAAGTAACTATCTGCTTTTTGCCCATCTACTTTTAGTCTAAGTAGATAGCTAGCAAACATATAATCACCTTCAAGTCTAAAAATCCCAGTGCGACCAACTAATTCATAGCTATTTGTTCTGTTAAATAGTATGTCTCCGTTCTCTAGTTTAAATGTTTTAAAATCTTTTTCAGTTAAAATGGTCCTTTTCATTTCACCATTATCAACAGCCACTCCATTAACAATTTCATTCATTCGGAATGTCTTATAGCCGTTACTTCCAGTATTCATTTTTGAGATGAGCCGTACTGAATTGTAGCTATTTCTCCAATGGTTGTATTAAGCCATTTATCCTTATCTAACTTCATGCTTCAATTCCAATGTTTTTAAGTTGTGCATAAAGATTTTCTAGCGAATTATTGATTTGCTGTTGCCTTTCTCTTACATCCGTAATTAATTCTTCAGGGTTGTGTCCAATAGAGCTTGTAGTCTGCTTCACATATTGCTGTATGCTCAGGTTGCCGTTGTTGTCTAATACTTCTTTGTCGTTGGCTACTTTGGCAAAACCTTCGGCATCTTTAAATTTCCAATACGCATCGCTTATCTTTTTGATATGCTGCGGTTCCAGCCAGGCATTGGTGCGTTCTATGCGTAGCTCTTCTTTGGCATCAATAAAAATAATTTTGCCTTTTCTTTCTTTTGGCTTTTTCATGCGGCATACCAACAAACAACTTTCCATGCTGCTGTTGTAAAACAGGTTTTTGCCCAAGCCAATTACAGCATCTACATAATCTTCCTCAATCATGTGTTTGCGTATGTCGGCTTCGCTGTCTCTGAATAACACACCATGTGGCCAAAGCACTACACAACGGCCTGTTTCGGGGTTCAGGCTTTTCATAATGTGCTGCTGAAAAGCATAGTCGGCACAACCCTGCGGTGGGGTTCCCCAAATATTGCGTCCAAAAGGGTCGTTCATCCATTTGCTTTGGCTCCACTTTTTTACGCTGTATGGCGGGTTGGCCATAATTACATCAAACTTTTTCAGTTCGTCATTTTCCAATATCTGTGGGCTGTCTAAGGTGTCGCCCTGCACAATCAAAAACTCATCTACATTGTGCATAAACATATTAATACGGGCAATGGCGGAGGTAATAAGGTTCAGTTCTTGTCCGTAAAGTTTCAGCGTTCGGTATTCTTTGCCTTGCTCTTTCAGGTGCAATGCCGCACTCAGCAAAATACCACCACTGCCGCAAGTAGGGTCGTAAATGCTTTCGCTGCTCTTTGGGTCGGTAATTTGGGTCATCAGTTTTACCACCGTGCGGTTGGTGTAAAACTCAGCGGCAGTATGGCCGCTGTCGTCGGCAAATTTCTTGATCAGGTATTCGTAGCCTTCGCCCATAATGTCGTGGGGCACTTCGGCAATGGTAAGTTTCATTTGCTAAAATGCTCAATCAGGTCCAACAGTTTTTCATCGCTCATCCGGCGTTTATTGGTCCATTGGGCATCGCCAAAGACATCGTGCAGCAGTTCAAAATTGGCTTTTTCAATGCCATTAAAGGCGTTTTGCAAGGCTTCGCCAACGTTAACAGTTTTCTTTCTTACATCCTCCCAATGGCAACCTTCGGGTATTTGAAAACGGTGATTTTCCGCAAAAGAAGCATAGTCCAAATCGCCATCGCTTTCTTCCAAAGCTTGCTGATATTCTTCATCCCACAAATCGCTAACACGCTTAAAAAAAAAGAAGGGGAAATATGTACTGTTTAAAATCTGCGGCATCAATCATTCCACGCAGAATGTTGGCGGCTCCCCAGAGGTAATCTTCTAATTGTTTTTGTGTCATCTCTTACTTTTATCAGGGTTTCTTGTAGCCTTGGTTTTGTGTATAATTAAGAATATTTGCTGATTCATCAACCAATAAATGCACCTCTTGGCTTTGCAAAGTAACTGTTTGTGATTTGGAAAAGTAATGCACCATTTTCTAATTATACATTTTTAAATAATACACTGATTTGAAAAATACACGCACTTTTTGATTTTTCCAATATCAAAAAAAAATCACCAAACAGCGTAGTCTCATTCCTTGGGCATTTGTGAGCTACTTCTCCCCAGTTGGTGCGGACACAAACCATCGGGTATTGGGCTGTATTGCTGCCCTGTATCAAAGGGATTGAGATAGTCGGTTCGGATGGTGCAATAGCATAGCGCATAGATTGTGTTGGTTTAATTTGCCAAATATATAGGAATTTTTAGATTTTTGCTTCATCTGCTTATCAAATTTTTAGAAAGGGCCAATAAGGGCTAAATGCAAAAAAAATCTCCCTAAATTTTTGCATTTAGGCAACTTTATAGGGGTTTTATTTCGTAAAAAGAGATATTAACCAACAAATTTCAATTATATGGAATACTCTTTTAATCAGTTAACCACCGTAGCCGATTGCGATGCCTTGCTTGCCCTTGCGGGCAAAGAAAAAGCCGACCTAGAGTTCAAACAATTGTCATTGAGACGCAGCCGTGATTCTTACCTGGAACGCTCAACCCAACTCAACAGCGATATTCAGGTAGGCGAGAGCGAATTGGCGGCCCTCAACACGGTCATTGCCGGATTGCCCGAAGGTGAAATCAAAGAAGACAATGAAAACCGTCGAACCCGTTTGCAATTCCGTCTTTTTACACTGAATGAATCTCTGGAAAAATACGGTTCGGTCGCTTTGCTGGAAAAAGAAATGGAAATGGGTTTGGTAGAAAAACAACTCGAGGAATTGCAGTTGTTTATCACCGCCCTGGAAAATCGCAAAGCAAGCCTCTAAGCTCTACCAAAAAGCCCTCCTATGCACGAGAGGGCTTTTTTATAAAATTTTTGTGTCGAAAAAAATGTGGCAATTGAGAATGCCACAATAAAATTGCCACAAACCCATCAGATTAAATTGATTGAGCACATCATGAATCCCTTACCCTGGCGCAAAAAATTAGGTTTGAGTCAAGAGGAAATGGCCAATTATCTCCAAATAAGTCGTAGCCTCTTATCTATGGTAGAAACAGGACGAAGAGCCCTGCCTACCCCGGCGCATTTGCGGCTGGCAGAGTTGATATTGCAGTATGAGAAGCCCGGCGATGCCCCAAAGCGGCCTCGGGAAGAAAATGAAAAACGAGCGTGGACTTTGCAAAAGCAAATCCAGCACAGAATCGCCCGATTGAACCTTGAAATAGAAAGACGAAAAGAAAGGCTTGCGCAATGGGAGATGCAATACAAAACAGCGCAAAAAAAAATGCAAATTCTTTTGCAAAAACAAAACCAACGGGACGGCCTAC
>JAAUUB010000280.1 GCA_012031215.1 Microscillaceae bacterium
GCCCACCCCGGTGCAAAAGCCCTTTTGGAAGAATGGCTTCAGGAAGATACACTGGCCCACGACAAGCGCTTTGTCTATTATTTGCTGGCCGCCAAAGGGGTCTGTGTCGTGCCGATTTCTTCTTTTTGCTCAGAATTGCAGGGCTTCAGAGTTACGCTCCTCGAAAATGACGAGCCTACTTTGCGCGAAACATTCCGCCGTATCCGGGAAGGTCTGGAAGAATACACAGGTGAAAATATGCCGACAAACTGGGACTATGTCCCCGAAGCGACAAACGGAATGGCACCCTAGGCTTTGAGCCAGCGTTTCAAAGGTGAATCAACAACCCTAACGCTTTTTTGTATGATACGCAGATTTTTTTCTCTGACCTTTGTCTTGCTGGTTTTTCTCTCATCTCAAACCGCCCGGGCGCAGTTGAATAACCATGCCGCCTGGAATACTCTTTTGCAAAAGTATGTGTCGGCTACTGGCTCCGTCAACTATGCAGGCTTCAAGGCGGAAAAGGCCGCTTTGGAGGCTTACCTTAATCTCTTGTCGGCTGGGGTGCCCAGCGGAGCCTCCAAAAATGCCCAAATGGCTTACTACATCAATGCCTACAATGCCTTCACCATCAAGCTCATCGTGGATAACTACCCCGTCAAAAGCATTCGTGATATCAAAGCCGGAAAGCCCTGGGATTATAAATTTGTGAAACTAGGGGCGCAAACTTACAGCCTCAATCAAATAGAACACGAAATCTTGCGCAAGCAATACTTCGACCCTCGCCTGCATTTTGTGCTGGTGTGCGCCGCCAAATCCTGCCCCAAACTTCATAACCAGGCCTTTACCGAGGCCAATGTCCAAACCCTGATGGGCCAACTTACCACCGGATTTATCAACAATGCTGCCCGCAACAAAATCACCGCTGCCAAAGCCCAGGTTTCTGAATTGTTTAACTGGTACAAAGAAGATTTTACCAAGTCGGGAACGGTAGTGGACTTCTTGAATAAATACAGCCAGGTGAAACTCAATGCCAATGCGGCCATCAGTTATCTGCCCTACGACTGGAGCCTGAACCAATAAATCCCCTCCCAAAAAATCCCCCTTTCAAAGAATTATTTGTTTGAAAGGGGGCATTGTTTTTTAGAAAATATAATCGGTACGAAGGAAAGCTGAATTGCGCTCGTGCAAAATATCTCGCACCAGTTGTTGGTTTTCGGGGGTGGCGCGGGTAGCTACCATTGTGCGGATAGAAAAAGTGCGCAAGGCATCATATACCGACAGGGTTCCCTCTGCCGAATCTTTACGGCCATTGAAAGGGTAGTGGTCGGGCCCCCGCTGGCACTGGGCGTTCAGGTTGATGCGGTTCACCTGATTGACCATCGCATCAATCAAATGGCTGATGGCTTCCGAGTCCTGACCAAAAATGCTGGCCTGTTGCCCAAAGTTAGACTCCACCACATAGTCGATGGGTTCCTGTAAGTCGCGGAAAGAAACCACCGGCACAATGGGCCCAAATTGCTCTTCGCGGTAGAGCCGCATTTTTTCATTGACCGGATAGACCACCGCCGGATGGAAATAGCTTCCTACAATCTGTCCGCCCTGGGGGTTGAGCACGGTGGCTCCCTGCGCCTGTGCATCCAGGATGAGTTCGTGCAGATAATCGCATTTATTGGGTTCGGGCAGAGGCGTCAGCTCTACTCCCTCTTCCCAGGGCATTCCGGGCTTTAGCTTGGCCAGGGCCGCCTGAAATCTTTCCAGAAAGGCTTCACGCACCACTTCGTGGACAAAAATGATTTTCAAAGCGGTGCAACGCTGCCCATTGAAAGAAAGCGAGCCAAGCAAACACTCTTTTACGGCGATGTCCAGGTCGGCATCGGGCAAGACAATGGCCGGATTTTTGGCATCCAGTCCCAGCACCGAGCGGAGTTTGTGGGGCTTGGGGTGCATTTTTTTGAGGTCATTGGCCCCTTTGTTGGTGCCTATGAAGGCAAATACATTTAACTCTCCGGTCTCCATCATGGCCCCCACCGTAGCCCGGCCCGAACCATAAATGATGTTGATGACCCCGGGCGGAAAACTGTCGCGAAAGGCCTCCAGCAAAGGGCGAATGAGCAAGACCCCGAAGCGGGCGGGCTTGAAAACCACCGTATTGCCCATAATCAGGGCCGGAATCAGGGTGGTAAAGGTTTCGTTGAGGGGATAATTGTAAGGCCCCATCACCAAAGCAACCCCCAAAGGCACCCGCCGAATCTGAGCCAAAATGCCCTCCCGCGATTCAAATTGCGAAGAGCGGCGGTCCAGGTCTTTGAGGGTTTCAATGGTGTCTTCTATGTATTTGACCGTGCGGTCAAATTCTTTTTCCGAATCACGTTTGTTTTTGCCGATTTCCCACATCAGCAGGTTGACCACCTCCTGGCGCACGGCCCGCATCCGGCCAATAAAGGCCTCTGTATGCTCTATGCGCTCGCGCACCGAAAGGGTAGGCCACAAGCCCGTGCCCGATTTATAGGCCGCCAGGGCCGCTTGCAAAGCCACGACAGCCTCCTGCCCTGTGAGCAGGGGCGTTTTGCCAATGAGCTTGGGCTGTAATTGTCCTTCGGCATCCTTGACATAGATGGGCGAAAACACCTCATTGAGCGGGCCGTCCCAGTGGCGGATTTCACCATTGACCAGGTACTCGGTCTGCACCAAAGGCTCGGTGATTTGATACGCTTCCGGAATTTGGTCTTCGTAAGGAAAAATATCCAGTGATAAAGGAGCAGTTTGCATACACTTGGGCTTTTATTGTTTGTTAGCGCAATATCGGGATTTTTTTGGAAGAAAAAGTTAGACAATAGACAATGAGCAGTTTGCCCTGAGGCAGTAAGACCGTGGGCAAGGACAAGAGACACGGGAACAGAAGGCAGTGAGCAGGGGGGAAAGAAAAATAGGGTTTAGTGCGGCTGCAACATTTATCAGCGAATAAATAAAATTGTTACACACTTGCAGCAAATATTTTGTAACAAATAAAATAGTTTCAATAAAAGCGTTACAAACTTTGCCACAATTTGTTTCCTTTCTGGAAATTGTTGCCATTTATTGGGGGGTATTTGCTTCACACAAAGGTACGAGGCGCGAGGGTAGGGCAGGTAGAAAAAATCTTGGCTACTAATTTCAACAAAGTTTTTAGGTCTGTATTTGCATATATCCCCCCCCAAGCTTAAATTAGAAACATGGAAAAATTAGCCGAAGCGTATTCCTTATTAGATGAGCTGGGATTACACAATCTCTACCAAATTGTAGCCCGTAAAAACGGACAGTTGGTCTATGCCCATACGGTATATTATCAGCTTTTGGAGTCTGATTACGAGGATTTTATTACCGAAGATGATGAACCTATGGATAACCTTTTGTCAGAAAAGATACTTCGTCTGCTTGTAGAAGTTTTGCAGGCACTAGAAAGAAACTGGACGGATAGAGATTTTATGGCTTGTGCCAATGTGGGCATTTATTATCAAAAAGGCAAATATATCGTGCCGGATATGTTTTTGAGCTTAGATGTAAAACATCCCAAAGAATGGCGCGATAAAAAGACAAATGCTATATTGCCTGGGAAATGGGCAAGATGCCAGAATTAGCCCTAGAAGTAGTCTCCAACAAAATAGGAGGCGAAGATACCGAGAAGAAACAGCGCTATGCCGAATTGGGCATCAAATACTATGTGATTTATGACCCATACCAATATTTGTCGGAGAAGGAACTGCGCGTCTATGAGCTGAAAGCAAATGAGAAGTACGTACTCGTGCAAAGAAAGCATAACTTTATGCCACTTGTAAATCTAGGCATCAAACTCTGGACAGGCCTCTACGAAGGGGAAGGGGATACTTGGGCCAGGTGGTGCGACAAAAATGGGGTTTTCCTGAAAACGGGTTCAGAACAGGCCGAAATCGAGAGGGCTGAAAAGGAGAAGGAGAAGGAACGGGCCGAAAAGGAGAAAGTCGAAAAAGAAATAGAAAGGGAACGTGCCGACAGGGAAAAAGCTGAAAAGGAGAAGGAGCGTGCTGAAAAAGAAATAGAACGTGCTGAAAAGGAGAAGGAAAAGCAAAGAGCAGACGAAGAAAAAAGACGAGCCGATGAAGCAGAAGAACTATTGAGCCAACTCAAAGCACAACTTGAAGCCCTTAAACTCAATCAGGAGTAATAGCATCATATCATCATTTTTCAGGTAAGGGGTCGCTCTGGAAGGCTGACAAAGTTCTAAACTTTGTCAGTCTTGGGTGATAATCTTCAAAACTTTGGTTTATTTTTTGGATGATAGCCATCAGGCCTCATTATCGAGAAGAAACAGGGCCTAATTTTTAGGTCTGTATTTGCATATATCCCCCCCCCAAGCTTAAATTAGAAAACATGGAAAAATTAGCCGAAGCGTATTCCTTATTATGATGAGCTGGGATTACACAATCTCTACCAAATTGTAGCCCGTAAAAACGGACAGTTGGTCTATGCCCATACGGTATATTATCAGCTTT
>JAAUUB010000281.1 GCA_012031215.1 Microscillaceae bacterium
GTTTCTTTTTGCTGCATCCGCCCCTCAAGGTAGATTTGCATTTGCCGCTTGAGGCCAAAAAAGTTGGGTTTGGATACCAAGGGTTTCTTGCATAGGGCTTTATTTGTGTTTTTTTGTTGCAAAATAGTAATTTTAGCTAAAATAATCGAGTTTTTTGTGGGTAGGAAGGTTTAAAAAAAAGGAGCCTGGTTTTAAACCCTACCACCAAAAACTTATCCTCTTCACAAAGCCTTGATAAACTGAGGAATATTTTGTAACATTAGTGCCTGATGGCCTCCAAAGCACCAAAGATGAAAAAAAATTGGCCCGCTATTTTTTGCTTTTAAGTTTGGCTGGGCTAAACGCCTGGAGCCAAACAACGGCTTTAGCGGAGCCAGCCCAATCGGTGGTGGTGGGGCAGGGGCTTGCCTCGGATAGCCTGCCCGTCCAAATTCCCAACTGGGTCATTTTAGACAGTATTCAGCTTATTGGTAATCGCAAAACCCGCCCACACATCATCTTACGCGAGCTTAGCCTACAGCCCGGCGACACGCTCTGGATGGCCAAAGCCGATAGCCTCCTGGCCCGAAACCGAAATAATATTTTTAATACCAATCTTTTTGTAACCGTTGACCTCAAGCTGGTCTTGAAGGGCAAGCAGCGGGCGGTATTGCAAGTATGGATGGAAGAACGCTGGTATTTGTTTCCCGGCCCCATTTTTGAGCTTTCGGACCGGAACTTTAACGAATGGTGGAATACCTACAATGCGGATTTGGGCCGCACTAATTATGGGCTGCGCCTGGTGCAGGAAAATTTTCGGGGGCGTAAAGAAAAACTGGACCTGCTCTTTCAATTTGGTTTTACCCAAAAGTTTAGCTTGGGCTACAATATTCCCTACATTGATAAAAAGCAACGCTATGGCCTCAACCTCAATTTTTCGTATAGCCAGAACAAATCCATTGCTTACCAAACCGATGACCATCGCCTGGATTTTATAGAATCCTCGGCACTGATGCGCGAGCGTTGGGAAGCCCGCGCGGGCCTGAGCCGTCGGGATGGCTTTTATTGGTTTCACTATGCCGAACTGGGCTTTCAGCAACAGCAAGTGGCCGATACCGTAGCCCGCCTAAATCCGGTATTTTTTCTGAATGGCCGCAATCAGCAGCGTTATTTCCGGTTTACCTATCGCCTCAGTTTTGACAATCGCGACTTTAATGCCTATCCCCTCCAGGGTCGCTCCGTCACGCTGGAATTTCAAAGAACTGGCCTCGGCATTTTTCAGGATTTCAGGCAAACCCGCCTGGGAATTTATTATGGGGGTTATCACCGCCTGGCCCGCAACCTTTTTCTGGCCAACGAAGTGAAGGGGCAGGTCAATTTTCAGCCTGCCCAGCCCTATTCCGAGGCCCGGGCTTTGGGCTTTGGCGACAATGTGATGCGGGGCTTTGAGCTATATGTCATTGACGGACAAGGCTTTGCCATCAATAATAACACCTTGCGCTACCGATTTTTTAATTTTCGCAAGTCCTTCAAATTTATTCCGGTGCGGCAGTTTCGCACGATTCCCATGTCTGGCTATCTGACTGGCTACTGGGACATGGGCTATGTGCGCGACAAGTATTTCAATGTCTTGAGCAATCGCTTCTCCAACCGCTTTATTTTTGGCTGGGGCGGGGGCATAGACCTGGTTACTTTTTATGATTTGATTATCCGTTTCAATTATTCGCTCAACAATGCCCTCGAGGGCGGGTTTTTCTTTGGGCTAAACACCCGGATTTGAACCGGAGGGCTTAGTCAAGGTACAAGGTCTTGCCCCGGGGATATTTTACAGTATATCGAAAGCCTACTTTGCGCTCCTCAGAAGGTTTTAAGGAGAATTTCCAGGTGAGTTGGCCGGTTTCGGCATTTTCTTCGGCCCCGCCCCGGTCTTGCCGCTCCACGACGATTTCGTTAATGGTGCTGATGGGAAACTGGTCTTCCAGCACCAAGTCAATGGCCTGGGCTTTCTGGTTGCGCACCGTAATTTCCCAGCCCCGGGTAAGGGTTTGGTTGTTGCCGATGAATTGTTTTTTGGTAAATTCTTTGCCTGCGGTGCGCTTGATGACGACATTTTTATCGCGGCCCAGCGAGATTTCCAGCGTATCGCCCGTTTGGCGGGGTGTGAGCAGGGTACGGCCCAGATAAGTTCCTTCAAAAAACAAACTGGCTTCCCCATCCAGCAGGTTATATTCTTCCCAGTCGGTGATGCGGGCCGTCAGAAACGCGTCCGGGTCTAGCTTGGGAGCGGCGTAGTATTCATAAGTGGCCTGGAGGGCGTGCTGCTTGATTTCCACGAGGCGGGTCTTGCCATCGCTGGGAATGGTATAGGGCACTTCTATGATAAAAGAAAGCGAAATCTGGGTCTCGGTGGTTTGGGTCGTGAGGGGAATGTCGGGGCGGTCTTTTTCTTTTTTGAGTTCGTCCCGGCTAATGTCGGGTTTGGCTCGTCCACCACGTGTACTCACACCTGAAACGACTATTTCACCAAGTTCTTGTGTATTCTGGTTCATGAAAATATCTTGCCTTCTTTCCCCACTCAGTTGAATTTCCTGGCGTTCATAGCCCACACTTTGGATGACGAGCACCTCTCCCGGACTAGTAACGAGGGTATATTGCCCATTGGCATCCGTAATTGTTCCCCGGGTGGCCCCTTTTATAAAAAGGCTCACGCCCGGAATGGGCTCACCGGTTTCGGCATCAAGGATCCGCCCCGAAACTTCTCCCGGGCCAAGGCTAGGGGGGGCCGTTTTGCGCTGGGTAGCGGCATAGCGTTGGCCATAGCGCAAATACCAGGGGGCTAGGTCGGGCTTCAGGCCGCTCTCGCTGGGATTACCAGTGGAGAGAATGAGCTTGACCTGGGGCCAGTTTTCGCCGGAGTTTTGATAGACATTGGCCTTGTAGCTCAGTTGCACGGGACTGTTGATGTCCTTTACGCGCAGGTCATAGCTGGGAAACCATCCGGCCTCTTCTACCAGGTAGGCCAGGGTGAATTTGGCCCGCACCGAGGCCGCGGCTTTCACCTTTACGACTACCTCGCTGGTGCTTTGGTCGGGGCGGGCGCGTAGCTCCAGGAGTTGTTTTTGGAGGCTCAGCAGGACTTCCTCCAGGGCGCGAAGGCGCTTTTGGAGGGTAAGCTGCTGATTTTTAATGTCTTGCAGGCGGGTGCGGTGAAAATCCATAGCTTCGCGCAGGTCGGCGGCGCGGAGGCCCGTATTATCCCCGCCAATTTCACGGTTTTCGGCCAGCATTTTTTCCTCTTGCACAAATACATCAAGTTGGGCCGTTAGCTGGGTTTTTTCGTCCTGCTGGGCTTCTATTTTTTTCTCCATGGCTTCCACTTCGGCACGGGTTTCCTGCTCTTTGAGGAAATTGCGCTGATGCACCACCGAAAGCACCGTAAATGCCCCTTCGCCCTTAACTTGAATACTTTCTTTGTTGAGGTTGGGTGAGAGCCCTCGGAAGAGCAGTTCGGTTTCCCCCGCCGGGATTTGCACCTCACCATTTCGGCTGACCTCAGCCCCGGACAAAAAGACGGTAACCTGTGCTATTTTAGTACTGACAAAAATGGGTTCAGCTTGGGAAAAAAGCAGGTGCGGAAATAAGCAAATCCAAACCAGCAAGATTTTTATTTTCATGGTAATAGGCTATTTTGTTGAAGTCATATTCATTAAAAATGCGCTAGAGTGGAATTTTGAAGGGCGTGCTTCTACAAACTTAAAAACATAGGCAGTTTGTTAACATATTGGCATAAAAATATGGAAGATTAATTTAAGTTTATGAAAATTTAGAAAAATACAAATCATTTCCCGCTAAGGTTTTATTTTAAATCAGTTGAAACAAGCTTGTTTTGCAAGAGTTGCTTTTGTTATGAAGTTCTGCCTGCAGTCAATCCTTTTTTATGCGATATCCTTTTTGTTGGTGGGTGGGCTTTCTCACCAAACCTGCTGGGGGCAAATACGGATTAAGGAAGCCCCGGTGGTGCAGCGTATTGGCCAAGAGCTCTGGCTATGGCAGGATACCGCAGGAAATACAGACCACCCGCCCGAATTCCGCAAAAATGCCCCGCATACTCGCGGTAGGCGTCGGCGGCTTCCTGCCCGGCGTACTGGCGGCCGGCGCGCTTGCCCCACCACTTCTGCAGGATGGGCGAGGCGGCGTCGTAGTCGGGCCGTTCGACGAGCGGACGCCCTTGGCCGTGATCCGCCAGATCGCGGCCCGGAGTTGGTCGCGGCGCTCGTCGCGGAAATCGACCTCGCCGTGCTGGATGATGGGGTTATACCAGTCCGCAATGTAGATCGCGCCGTCGGGCCCCATGCGTACGTCGATCGGCCGGAACGCCGGATATTCGTGCGAATCAGGTCCGGTTGCTGGATCGACGCGTAGCCCGCCCCATCCGGAACGAGCTTGAAGCGGCAGACGCGAT
>JAAUUB010000064.1 GCA_012031215.1 Microscillaceae bacterium
GGCATTGTCAAAAACAGAAGATAAAAACAGCCCCAGCAGTGTACCCAGCGTAGCCAGGCAAAAGCAAAGCCACCAGTAGCCACGGTAATGCGGGATATTTACCCGCCAATTGCACCATGGCCACCAGCAAGACCATCTGCACCAGAGAAAAAACACTGATGACCGTGATTTTGGAAAAAACATAGGGCAGAATACGCAAATTGAACATCCGCTCCCGACGATACACGGGCCATTCGCTGATAATTTCGCGGGCGGCATTGCTTGTTCCCAGCCAAACTGCCGCGATAATCATCAGAAACAGGGTTTGCAGCATAAGTTTCTCAAACAAGACCGCCAAAAATCCGGCAATAATGGGCGCCTGCAAAACCAAAATAGCCGTGTTGACCCGGTCATTGGTTTTGGTGCGAAAATAGCGCGCCGTTAGCCAGAAATATTGCCTAAAGGCTCCCTGGCGAGGTACTTTTCCAAGCCCGGGGCGAACTTCGGACGCGGAACCGAGCCGGTTTTGTTGTTTGCTGAAGTTTTCGGCCCAGGCTTTTCCCTGGCCGGGGTTGCTGATGGTAGCATATACCGCAATCACATTCTTGGCCTGGAAATATCCCAGGTAGTTTTGGGTATCGCCAAAATAAGCCAGGTAGCCCCCTCGGGCCATAAACACCACCTTATCGGCAATCTCGAGGTCGTCGGGTTTGTGGGTAACCATGAGAATGGTAGTGCCACTGGAGGCCAGACTTTTAAGGATTTTCAAAAATTCCTCTACCGTTTCGGGGTCTAGTGGGCTGGTGGGTTCATCCAAAAAAAGAATAGAAGGGTCAGAAAGCAACTCAACGGCAATAGACACGCGCTTGCGCTGGCCGCCGGAGATATCCTGAATAAGACTATTTTTGATATGCGAAATGCCTAATTTGGCCAGGGTTTCATCAATTTTTTTGTCTATTTCTTTGCGGCTCAGGTCTTGGGCCAAGCGCAGCCGGGCCACAAAATAGAGCGAATCGTGCACACTGAGTTGCCGGTGTACGATATCGTCCTGGGGCACATAGCCAATGTCGTGCTTGAGCAGGCGATAATCTCGGTAAAAGTCGCGCCCGTGCACAAACACCCGGCCCTGGCTTGCGGGGGCATCTCCATTGAGGGCTTTGAGCAATGTAGATTTGCCACTGCCCGAAGGCCCCATAATGGCCACCATTTCGCCGGGTCGGATTTCCAGATTGATTTGATGGAGCAGTACGCGGCGTTGCGTGCCTTTGCCAACATAGCGGCTGAGTTGTTCGGCCACCAACACCGCTGGTTCAATGTTGGTGTCGGTTTGCATCAGGAGGGGCTTTCGCAAATTAAACTCGTATTTACCCACCTGAATCACATCCTGGTCGGTAATGGTTTTGGGGGCAGTGATTGCCTGTCCGTTGACAAAAGTGCCGTTCTTGGAGCCGAGGTCGCGCACCAGGTATTGGCCATCTGCCAGACGACTTACCTCCGTATGCTTGCGCGAAATGGTCAGGTTAGAAAGAATAATGTCGCAATCTTGGCGGCCAATGCTCACCGTCTGTTTTTGTTCAAGCCATTCGTACAAATTTTTTTGCGGCCCGGCCAGTTGTTCTATGGGGATGAACGCTGGTTCTTCTGCGGGCACTGTTTGGGCAGGGGCATTGACCACGAGCCAGCAATCGGGATTGTTTTTTTGGAAGCTGATAATATCTCCCGTTCGCAAGGTGGCATTTTGCACCCTTAGCCCGTTGAGGTAGGTGCCGTTGGTGCTTTGCTGGTCGCGCAGATAAAGTTGGCCGGGGGGCACAAACTCAATCAGGGCGTGCAGGCGGCTTACCGCCGGAGAGGCAATTTCGATATCGGCACCATAATCCATTCGCCCAATGCGCAAGGTACTTCCTTCCGATTTAAAATCGAATCGGGGGCCGGGGCCTTGCGCAAAGTAAAGCAGAAGAAAAGGAGTTTGCGGGTTTGCCACGTCAGTTTGCCGGAGTGAAGCGATTAAACCTGAATTAAAACTGAACCATAGGAATAGCCACCTCCAAAAACCGTAACCGCAATCAGGTCTTGAGCTTGAAAGCGACTTTGGTTTTCCCAGAGAGCTATGCTGCACCCGGCACAGCCAGTATTGCCCAGGTATTGGATATTGGACAAAGCTTGGTTTTCTTCCAGCCCCAGGCTTTGGGCTACGTGGCGGGTGATGCGCAAATTGGCCTGATGCGGCACAAAATAATCTAAATCCTGCACCTGAAAACCATTTTTGGCCAATATTTTTTGGGTTACCTGAGCCATATACAGACAGGCATTCTGAAAAACATCGCGCCCTTGTGCCATTTGGAATCCTTCGTGGGCGGGCCGCAGAAAGACACTTTCCGAAGCCTTGCCGATATTGCCGGCGCCACCAGTGAGGATGTCCAGCACCTTCCAGTCTTGGTCAGTGTGGGCTTCTTGGCTAATCCAGAGTGCGGAGGCCCCATCTCCCCAGAGATGCCCGCCTTGTTTGTCGGTCTCGTCGCTGTAGGCCGTGTTGTGGTCGGCCAGGACTACCAGGGCCCGGCGGGCTTTTCCCGAGGCAAAATATCCTTCTGCCACTTCCAGTGCGTTGGCAAAAGAAGAACAGGCAGATGACAGCGAAAGCACGGGTATATCACTGATATTGAGGAAGTTTTGCACAGCATGGCCGAGGGTATGAATGGTATCGTAGGGCGTATAAGTACCTCCAATGATGAGGTCAACCTCCGAAACGTCAAAAGGAAGTTGGTCCAATCCGGCGGCTACGGCCCGGATGCCCATCGTGTTGGTGTTTTCGTGGCTGGCAGCTTTGCGCCGTTCCCGGATACCCGTGCGGCTCAAAAGCCATTCTTCACTCACATCCATCAGCTTTTCAAAGTGGGCATTGTCAATGATTTTTTCAGGAATATAGGCACTGACCCGGGTGATATACATAGAGTTGGAAGCTTGTTTGAGGGCAAAAATAATCTAAATTGCGCAAAGCAAAAGCAAAGGAAGAAATCTATAATGCCCAAAGGGCGGACTATCTACGGCAAAGAATAGGTATCCTCAATTCTCTTTTGTATTTTTGGGTAAATGGTGAATGACCTTATTTTTATCTTGCTCACAAAGCTCTTCTTGATATATGCGCATCATTTTTTTTGGAACCCCTGATTTTGCCGTGAGTAGCCTGGCGGCCTTAATAGAACATAATTTTGAGGTTGTGGCTGTGGTTACCGCGCCAGATAAGCCAGGGGGGCGGGGGCAACAACTTTTAAGTTCTCCGGTCAAAGAATTCGCTCAGGAGCACCAGTTGCCCGTTTTGCAGCCCCCCAATCTCAAAGCACCTGACTTTATCGATACCCTGCGGAGCTTTCACGCCGACTTGCAGATAGTGGTGGCTTTTCGTATGCTGCCTGAGGTGGTGTGGGCCATGCCGCCCAAGGGCACTTTTAACCTCCATGCTTCACTTTTGCCCCAATACCGCGGGGCGGCACCTATCAACTGGGCCTTGATAAATGGAGAGACCGAAACCGGAATGACTACTTTCCTGCTTCGCCACGAAATAGACACAGGGCATATCCTTTTTCAGGTTCAGGAAGAAATCTACCCCGAAGATAATTTTGGAACCCTCTACGAGCGGCTGCGGCACAAAGGGGCTAAGCTGGTGGTGCGTACGGTTGAGGCCATCATCGATGATGAATATGAGGCCATTGCCCAGGATATGAGCCTGGAAGTAAAAATGGCTCCCAAGCTTTCGCGCGAATTGCCCAAATTGACTGGCAAAAGCCCGCCCAGCAAATCCATCACCTGGTGCGGGGGCTTTCGCCTGTTCCTGCGGCCTGGATTACCTGGCAAGGGAAAATTTGCAAGATTTTTCGCACCCGCCTGCCCTCGGCCGCCGAGGCCGAAGCCCTCACGGGGCTATCCCCGGGCCAATGGCATACCGACCAGAAAAATTTCCTGCTCTTTCAAACCGGAGAGGGGGCCATCGCCCTCGAGGAACTCCAGATGGAAGGCAAAAAGCGTCTGGACATTCGGGCTTTTTTGGCAGGCCACCGATTTTGAACCCTGCTGTGCCTTAAACCGAGGAGGCAAGGGGAAGATTTTCGGCATCGGGCACAGTAAGCCGGATATTGATAAGCTCCGCCAGTTTGAGAAAAGCCTGCAACAATTGGTAGGCTTCTTCTTCTTGTTCGGCACGGTTGGCCAAATCTGGCACCAGGCGCCTGGAAAGATGCAAAACCAACTCCTGGGCTTCGTTCAGGTTAGGATATACCTGCAAGCCAAACAAACAGGCCAGGACCTCATTGAGGTAGTTGAGCTTCTCAAGCGCCTCGGGTGTTCGGACATAATTGTTGGCCAGTTGGGCAATACGTTTAGCGGCCGCATGGTTTATCATCTCCCGATTGAGGTTGATTTTCCATCTTGTCACTTCCCGCACCAGGTTGCGTAATTTTTTTTACGTGGGCGTTTTCATCTTCCTGCACAAAAAAAAGCCTGCAATTCATGATTGATGACCATCTCCAGGTTTTGGCGGAGCGTGGGCGGGATTTTCAAGTGCGCCGATTGAATGACGTTCATCAGTGAATAATTCTGGTCATAGATTTCGCGATAGGCTTCACGGGCTTGTTGCAGATTACCCGCCAGAATTTTATTGATTACCTTGATTTTCTCATCTTTGAATAATTCCCAGAAAGAAAAGTTTTTGGAAGGAAAATAAATCTGCATCACCTGCAAGACATCCGAGATATTGCTTTGATTGAAGGCCTCTTTGATTTTATCGGCCATGGCAAAAAAGTCAACCTGAGAAAGCTGATTAGAGGAACTGCCAATGATTTGGTGCTGGCCCAGGTACAAAGCGGCAAAGCTGAAATACTTTTGCGAAAGGGTGATTTTTGAAATCACGGTGGTTCGGCCAATGGCCAGGCGTTGAAACCCCGCTTCCAGGCGCTCAAAAAACTGATTTTCGGTGTCAAAATTGAGCACGTTCATTTTTTCGGGATTTTCGGCAAAGAGCGAAGCCACCGCATAATGCATCCCCACTTTGTTGAGCGTTACACGGGCGGGGGTCGAGAATTTACAATAAATTTCGCCGCCATTGTGGTGCTCGGGCAGGTTGCTCTTGGCGGGGCGGAGTCGCTCGATAAAGGAGGGCTCCAGCACGTGGTTACTCAATTGCTCCCCCAGTTGAATGGCGCGGTTGGCATATTGAAGGATTTGTACTGTCTCGATGCCCGAAATTTCGTCAAAAAACCAGGCACAACTGGTAAACATCAGCAGGGCCTGGCGCTGCATCTCCAGCAAGCGCAAAACCTGGGTGAGCTGGCGCGAAGACAACTCCACCGGAATATAAGGATGCAGGACTTTTTGAACATTTTCGGGGCTCCGGTCAAGCAAAATATGGATGTATTGGTTGCGCAGGCCCCAGATGTCCTGGCAGAAGAGTTTCATTTCTTCTTCATAAATCTGCATCAGTTCATCGCGGAGCCAGTTGAGGGCCTCGCGCAGGGGCCGCCGCCATTCCTGGTTCCAGCCTCCCCAGCCGCCCGTATTGCAGCCGCAATTGCTCCGCCAGCGTTCAACCCCATGCACACAACTCCAAGAGCTATTTTCGTAAATTTCAACTTCATAAGCAGGTTCGTGCAGGCTCAAAAATTCGCTGTAGTTGGTGATACGGGCCAGTTGATGCTCCTCGATATAGCGCAGGCAGTAGGCCAGGGCCATGTCGCCGTGGCGGTGGTGGTGGCCGTAGCTCTCCCCGTCGGTGGCGATATGCACCAGTTGGGTATCGGCATCGCCTGGGTCAAAAGCCCCCAGCAAATGATTGGCAAAGACCTTTCCATCGCTCAGCAACCCTTTGAAGGCCACGGCTTGCGAGACTTCCCCATCATAAAAAAAGAGGACAATACTCCGGCCCGAGGGAAGCTGGCAGAGGTAATGCTTGCGGGGGTTGATGCCTTCTTCCCACTGGGTAGTGCCTATTTTGCGAAAACGCTTTGCCTGGCGAGGGGCCAGGATGGTATATTTGAGACCGTATTTGGCCAATACTTCCAGGCTTTCTATGTCCACCGCCGTTTCGGCCAGCCACATTCCCTCTGCCGGGCGGCCAAAGCGATATTCAAAATCCACCAGCCCCCAAATGACCTGGGTTTCCTTGTCGCGCCGGTTGGCCAGGGGCATAATGATGTGGTTATACACCTGGGCCAGGGCTGAGCCATGTCCATTAAAATATTGTTGGCTGAGCTTATCGCCTTCCAAAATGGCCTGATAGGTGCGGGGAGCCTGGTCTCGCATCCAAGAGAGCAGGGTAGGGCCAAAATTGAAGCTTATTTTTGCGTAGTTGTTGGTAATATCCACAATTCGACTGGCTCCGTCCAAAATACGCGAAACGCCATTCGGGGCATAGCACTCCGACGTGATGCGTTCATTCCAATCGTGAAAAGGTTCGGCAGATTCCTGAAGCTCAATCTCCTCGAGCCAGGGATTTTCGCGCGGGGGCTGATAAAAGTGCCCGTGAATGCAAATGTATCTTTCCATTTTGTTTTTTGCGCTTGATATATCTTTTCAAACCGCAGTAGGCTTTTTGGGGCAAAAACAAGGCATTTTTAACCTGTTTGTTTATTAGAACAATGCAAGTTAGGGATAATTTCAAGATTGTTCAAAAAGGCGCATTTTTTGGAAGGGGTAAAATGTTACAAAGGCAGGCAGTGGAAAAACAAATCACCGGCAAATAGCCTGATTTGCAAAAGATAAATTCAGAGGAAAGGAAATTTAGTCCATGATTTGCCTATTTTTACGAGGAATTTTTGCCACAAGAGCGGATGATTGCTTTCAT
The DNA here is from genome assembly GCA_012031215.1 of Microscillaceae bacterium. Classification (GTDB taxonomy): domain Bacteria; phylum Bacteroidota; class Bacteroidia; order Cytophagales; family Microscillaceae; genus JAAUUB01. The sequence continues at coordinate 6,815 of JAAUUB010000064.1, forward strand.
TTTTATACACTAAATCCTTCGAGTATGCCTGCTGATTTTCCTTTTCAAAAAATTTGGTATGGGGTAGATTTACCCGACATACGCCCTATCGATGCTACCTACGGGGGAGAGCCATTTGCGCAGCTGCCTCCTGTTGACCCTCTTCACCTGGACGGAAGCTTCCGCTATCTGAGCAAGCAGGTAGTGCAGGAGATTGATGAAAAAGTGCCGGAGTACGTGGACAAAACGTTTAAACCCAGTGGGCAGGCAGATATTTTTGCGCCCAAGCCCAAATGGCAGAAAAAATTAGCCGCCATCCAGCAAAGTTTACCCGAACATTTGATTTTGCCCGAAGCCATGGTGCGCTTTATGTCCGCTCCCGAGGCACAAAACCTGATTCCCTCCTGCACGGCCTGCTATTTTGACTTGCCCGATGAAGCCCTTCCTTTCCGCTTTTTGGGCGAAGATGGCTATCTTTTTTATTTTTATCGCGACCAGCAAGACTGCCTGTTTTGGTTTTATTATGTCCGCAATACGGGCGAAAGCTGCATTTTGGTATCTCCCTTGCCTTTGGGCGTAGAGGATTTGGGAGAAATCCTGAAGGATGAATTGGTGCATCGGGAAGTTTTTTATACGGCAGCCAGCTTCGAGGAATTTATCTATCGCACCTGGATTGAAAATATTATTTGGTTTGATATAGAGGAAGGGGAAACCACCGATGAGCAGACAAAGGCACTCTGTGAGGCCTATCTCCAGCACTACCAGCAAAGCAAATCCTGAATCAAGCTAAAAGCCTTTTCTTTTTTGATTTTTGGCCAGTTTCTGGAAGGCCTTTCTTGATTTTTCACCTAGCTTTGAGCCTTGTAAAAAAATTAAAGTGTAGGAAATGGCTTTTTTGCAAGGTTTATTGGGCCTAGCCTTTTTTATTGGTTTAGGCTATGTATTTTCTATCAATCGGCGGGCCATTGACTGGCGGCTGGTGTTGATTGGGGTGGTCTTGCAAATCAGCCTCGCTTTGCTCATCTTAGAAGTATCTTTTGTGCAGGTAGGCTTTAAGCGGGTGAGTGAAGGTTTCGTTACTTTTTTAGATTTTTCCCGCTATGGTTCTGAGTTTTTGTTTGGCGATTTAGCCAAAAATAGCCGGGCTTATCCCGATGCCAAACACTCACTAGGGCTGATTGTAGCCTTTCAGGTTTTGCCGGTGATTATCTTTTTTGCCACGGTTACGGCAGGTTTGTACTACCTCGGCATTTTGCAAAAGGTGGTGTATGTCATTGCCTGGGTGATGGCCCGCACGATGCGCCTTTCGGGGCCGGAAAGCCTTTCGGCGGCGGGCAATATTTTTTTGGGGCAAACCGAAGCCCCCTTGTTGGTGAAGCCCTTCATTCCGCAGATGACCAACTCCGAACTAATGTGCCTGATGACGGGCGGCATGGCGACCATTGCGGGCAGTGTGCTGGCGGCCTATGTTAGTTTTCTGGGGGGAGATGACCCCGTTTTGCGGGCCGAGGCAGCGGCCAATTTGCTTACCGCTTCCATAATGAATGCCCCCGCCGCCGTGGTGATGGCCAAAATGATGGTGCCCCAAACCCAGCCGGAACGCATCCAAAGAGAACTGAATGTATCCAAAGAATCGCTGGGCGTTAATCTCATTGATGCTTTATCGCAGGGGGCTGGCGATGGCCTGCGGCTGGCCCTCAATGTAGGGGGAATGCTCTTGGCTTTTATTGCCCTGATTGCGATGCTCAATTATATGCTGGGAAGCCTGGGCGAATGGCTTGGCCTGAATTCGCTGATTAATGCTTCTACTGGAGGGGCTTTTCCCAAACTCTCTATGGAATACATTTTGGGCCAATTAGTTCGTCCTTTGGCCTGGGCAATGGGGGTAGCCTGGGACCAAACCTTGCTCATGGGAAGCTTGCTGGGCAAGAAAACCGCAGTCAATGAATTTGTGGCCTATGCCGACCTGGCCCAGATGAAAGCCAATGGCCAGCTAAGCCCCCATACCATCCTGATTGCGACCTATGCCCTCTGTGGTTTTTCTAATTTTAGCTCCATCGCCATCCAAATTGGTGGCATCAGTGTGATGGCCCCCAACCAACAGTCCAATTTATCTAAATTGGGCCTGCGGGCTTTGCTGGCCGCCAGCCTGGCCTGTATGATGACGGCCACTATTGCCGGGGTACTGGCGGGCTAGGTCTTGCCGGAGGCTTGTTTTTCGGGATTTCTTTGCTCACCTGAGGAAGTTTGATGTGCGCTTCCGCTTCCTGAATGAATTGATGCAGGAGGGCATCGGTTTCGGTAAATTCTTTTTTAAAATCTACCAAGGCTTTCTGTACCGTTTCGCGTTTTTGACGAATTCCGCCGTTCACAATAATTTTATGGACATCTTCACCCATGTTGAGCAATCGCTCCTGGCGGAAGATAGCCGCGCCCCCTTTTTGGGTGATGTCTTCCCAAGTGTTGGAAAATGCGGCCAGGCTTTCTTTTTCAAGTGCTTTTAGTCCTGGGTCCTGGATACTGTCCAGAATCTGGCGCAGTTTTTTGAAATAAACAGAGTCGATCTTGCGTAGGCGGGCAAATTTTTCCTGCATGCTTTCCAACTGAAATTTACCTTTGCTCAAGCGTGATTTCCAGGAAAAGGCTAAACTTTTGAAATTGATGGGGTCTTTTTTCAGTTCATTCAAGTGTATTGAATCCCCTTCGTAAACACCCGCTCATTTTCTTTGACAGCCGATTTAAAAGAAAGTACCATTTCCATCATTTTATCTTTGTAATTGACGGCATATTCATAGCGGTCGTTATAACAACTGACCATCAGCAGCAAGGGAAAGACATGCCTCAAATATTTCATTTCTAGATTTTTGTCAAAAAACATAATTCTTTTATTAAATTTGGAAAGAAAGATGACCCCCCGTTTGTGTCTTAATTTTCAAATTAAACCAAATTGAAGGAAAATGAAATATACCTCTTGGCTATTTGAAGAAATAAATCATATTGCGTATCTGACCATCAATCGCCCGGCGGCGCTCAACAGCCTCACTTCGGAAACTTTATTTGAGCTGAAGCAAATCTGCGAAACCCACCTTCAGGAGGAGGCCATCTGGGGCATTGTGCTTCAGGGGGCGGGCGGTAATTTTTCGGCCGGGGTGGACATCAGCCTCATTAAACCCCTCATCAATACCCCCCCAGGATTTGTTCAAAACCGAACTGCGCCATTTGCAGGCTTGCATTGATGCCTTTGAAAATCTTCCTCAGCCCAAGATAGCCAAGATTGAAGGATATTGCATCGGAGGGGGATTGATTTTGGCCGCCTGTTGCGATTTGCGGGTGGCCGAGGAGAAGGCCGTTTTCAGCCTGCCCGAAATCCGAATGGGTATTGCGGTTATTATGGGAACCCAGCGCATCACGCGCCTGGCCGGTATTGCGGCTACAAAAGAAATGATTCTACTGGCTGATAAATTTAATGCTTCCAAAGCCGAGGACTATGGCTTGCTCCACAAGGTGGTAAGCCCGGCCCAGCTTCGCCGACAGGTAGAGGAATGGGCCGACCGTTTTCGGGAACTTCCTCCCCGCACCCTGCAAATCGCCAAGCAAATTATTGATGCGGGCCAGCACCTGAGCTTATTGGAAAGCCAGGCATTGGAAGCGGAACTACAGGCTTCATTATCAGGAAGCTACGACTGGGCCGAGGCCGTTCACAGCCATTTTGAAAAAAGAAAACCCAATTTTAAAGGAAAATAAGCCGCTTTTATTCCCCCGGAGGCTGGCATACCTGCTCCTCAATGAGCATAATCAAGATGTGGATTACCTTGATATGTACTTCCTGAATGCGGTCGGCAAAGCCCAGGTGGGGCACTCGGATTTCGAGGTGGGCTTGGGAGGCCAATTTTCCCCCATCTTTGCCTGTGAGGGCAATCACCAACATACCCTTGTGCCGGGCCATTTCTGCCCCTTTTAAAATATTGGGCGAATTGCCACTGGTGCTAATGGCCAGCAACACATCGCCGGGCTGGCCCAGGGCCTCCAGGTAGCGGGAGAAGACCTGCTCGAAGCCGTAGTCGTTGCTCACACAGCTCAGATGGCTGGGGTCGGCAATGGCCAGGGCCGGTAGCGGCATCCGATTTTCGCGATACCGCCCGGTCAGTTCTTCGGCAAAGTGCATCGCATCGCAATGCGAGCCGCCATTGCCCGCACTGAAAATTTTATTTCCCGACAAGATGGCCTCCGACATCTTCTGGGCCGCTTCAGCAATGATTTCCAGATTTCGTTCGCTTGTCATAAAAGCCTCCAACACATTTTTGGCCGAAAGCAATTCTTCCTTGATACGTGCAATCATATTGGCTAGCGACGGTTTTTAATCTCTCGCGGGCGATAAGGCAGGCGGTCTTCGCGTTCTATAAAAACATTGATGATATCTGGCACGGCTATGGCCTGCGAAAATTCTCGTTTAAGTATTTTCATAAATGGCTGGTATTCGTGCGGCTCCAAAAAATCGCCTACCCTTACCCGGTATGTAGGAGCACTATAAAACATATAAGGCGTGAGATTGGGGAAGAGATTGTAAGAACGCTCCCGGGCTTGGCTGGCCTCTTTCAGGCTTCGGCCCCGATAAACTTGGATGCGGTAGCCTTCTATTTGGAGTTTTTTAGACTCAAATACAAATAAGGTAGGCCGGTAATCTCTGAGTCGTTTTAGCATCGCGGCCAGGTCGTATTTTTGAGCCGTAGTATCGTATGGCAAATGCAGGCTCAAGACTGTGGGCGTGCCCTCAAACTGTGGGCGCACGTAGCGATAGGTATTGCGGTGGAGCGACCAGTCTTCACTGGTGCCGCTGCTTCCGGGCAGGATTTTTGGCCCACAAGCGGAAACCAAAACCAGGAACAAAAAAAAATGATAAAAAGTAATGCTTTGGGTGCATAGGCATCGTGTTTGTGCAAAGTTATAGATTATCTAGCAACCAAGATAAACAAACCTAAAACCCGTCAAAAAATCAGGCCTTTGGCCGCCCACCGATATACATAAAATAACTCCAGACGTTGGCCAGGCCGGGCTTCACCCGGCAAAGTTGCGTGTCAAAGTGTTCTATCAAGTAGGGCACCAAGTGACCATCCAGACAGACATGGTTGCTGCGCATAAAACGATAGTAAAAATTGTAATGGGCTTTGTGAAAGTCTACTACGGCCACCACCCCACCAGGCTTCAAATCGTGGGGTACTTGCTCGAGCAATTCTTTCCACTGGGGGTTAATCATTGTGAGCGAATACGAAAACAAGATAAGGTCCATTTGTCCTTTAAATTGCTCTCCTTTTTCATAGGGGGCTTCAATCAACTGAACGCGTGCGCCCAGGGAAGCACAGTTTTTTTGGGCCTGCCCGAGCATATCTTGTGAAACATCCAGGCCAAACAACTCAGCCTGCGGGTACCTTTGGCCCAGTTCGCCAGAGGTTTACGCCCGTGCCACAACCCACCTCCAAAATACGGGCTGGCGACTGGGGGGAGAGTGGTAAATGCTGAAGCAGACTTTGGCGGCCATACAGAAAAGTCCAGCGCGTAGCATCATAAATCTTGGCCTGAAAAGCGTAATAGCTTTGTATGCCCGCTACTTGTTCTTCGCGGTTGGAGGCAATGCGGTCTTTCATCCTTGTTCTTCTTGATTCTTTCTTCAATCGGGTTCAAAATTAGGCAAAAAATGAGAGAGGCGATAGGCAGGGGCTTTTTCCGGGGGGATATTTAGCAAAACAAAATTGCCTGCGGCGTGTCCGCAAAATTGGCTTGGTTTTTAAAGCTCTCATCCCGGGAAAGGCTACAAAAATTTCGGTAAATCTCAGGAAATTAGCAACAGATTTATGGTCTGGCAGCCCTGTATTATCCCGACAATCCTTTTATATTTGCGTCCTGGTTTAAGTGATTATCTGTTACTTAGCACATGGATAGCAAAAATTTTTTTAGTTGACAAGTTAGAAATAAAAATCATCTCAATCATTTTTTAAATCACATGGCCGATATTCTTACCACTGATGCCCTCGTGAGCCTGGTTACACTTACCTTTATGGAAATTGTACTTGGTATTGACAACGTGGTCTTTATTGCTATCATCGCCGGAAAATTATCCCCCGAACAACAAGCCAAAGCCCGTAACTATGGGCTGGTGCTGGCTCTTATTCCCCGGATTATCCTGCTCTTGTTCATTTCTTATCTTGTCAATCTGAAAGATAATCTGATTGATTTGAATTTAATCGGTTATCGCATCACGATGACCGAAAAAGGCCTGGTACTTTTTGTGGGGGGCTTGTTTCTGCTCTACAAAAGCACCAGCGAAATCCATGAGAAGCTCGAGGGAGCCGAAGGCCATTCGCCCAAATCCAAAAAGCTCTCATTTAGCAATGCGCTGATTCAAATTATTTTACTCAACATCGTCTTTTCGCTCGATTCTATCCTGACGGCGGTAGGACTGGCCAAGCAGGTGGAAGTCATGATTATCGCCGTTATTTTGGCCCTCATCGTTACCCTGATATTTGCCCGAAGAATCAGCGATTTTGTAGAAAAGCATCCTACGGTCAAGATGTTGGCACTGTCGTTCTTGCTTTTGATAGGCTTTTTGCTGGTGGTGGAGTCTTTTGTGGTCAATGGAGAAGAAATTCATGTGCCCAAAGGGTATATTTATTTTGCGATGGCTTTTTCCTTGTTTGTAGAGATACTAAACCTTCAGATGAAGAAAAAGCGGGAGCCTTTAAAGCTCAAAACGCCTTACCCGGAAGAATCGCTTTGATATGTTGGAAATAGAAAATTTGTATGCTGATTATTACCAGGGGCGGAAAACTGCCTTGACCCTGGAACAATTTACCCTTTTGCCGAATTTTTCCCGGCCCTTCTGGTGCTTCTGAGCGACGGAGTGATAGACGAGCGCGAAAAATCTTATCTTACGCGGCTCAGTGATAGTTTAGGCAATATTTTTGAAGAGGACGGCCTGAGCAAAATGCACATCGAGCAATTGAAAAAATTTTTGCCCAGGAATTCGAGCACCTGATTGCCCATCTCGAGCATTGGCGAGAGCGCTACCTGGAAGTGCTTGAAGCCCATTTGACAACTTACCCGGAAAGCAAAGAGGTAATCCTGGACACCTTGCATCTCTTTGCCGAAGTATCCCAGGATGTGGACGATGCTGAATGTAGAATGATTGCATTCTTGACCCGCAAGCTAAACCTGCTCCATAAATCAAAAGAATAATCTTCTCCGGGTTTAAGACAGGAAGACCCCATTTTTTGCCTCTTCCTCTCCCAAAATTACCTGAATATGCTCTTGCAAAGTAGTTGCCAGCGAAAACCCCACAAAGTCGGCGGCAATAGGGTATAAACGATGTTTTCTATCTACCAAAACCAGGGTTTGAAGACGGTTTACTTCCAGGTTTAAGAAGAGCCGCAGGCAATAGGCCATCGTTCGTCCGGTGTTGAGCACATCATCTACCAATAAAATCACCTGATTCTGAAGTAGTGGCAGCGGTATATCAAACTGTATATCCTTTTCCAGAGGTGATTCTTTGTGAATGCTCACCTGTCCAAGCGCAATGCGCAAACTGGAAATGCTTTCTACCTGGCTTTTCAGCCTTTGGGCCAAGAGGTAGCCGCTTCCCTGAACCCCCGCAAAAACCAGGGCCTTTTCCAGAAAGTTCTTTTCATAAATCTGATAAGCCAAACGCCGAAGTTTTTGGTCTATCTGGGCCGAATCGAGGAGCTGAGTTGCGGGCATGCACTTGAATTTTGAACGGAAATTTAATATATTGCTTCCAATAATTCAAAATTAGGCAAAAATCCTTATGAAACCCTGGGCTACGATTTTCTCCGATTTTGTGGACTTGTTGTTTCCGGAGAGCTGCCAGGCTTGCGGAGCTGGCCTTGTAAAAGGGGAAGCCCTGGTGTGTGCGGCTTGTCAATACGCCTTGCCGCAAACACATCTGCACCGTGATATTGAGCAGCCCCTTCGGCAAAGGTTCTCCCCCAGTTTTCCGCTTCAGGCGGCCTGGGGCTTTTTATATTTCCAGAAACAGGGACGGGTACAGCGGCTTTTGCACGCCCTAAAGTATGAAAACCAGCCGGAGATAGGCCGACTTTTGGGCCAATGGTACGGCCAAATACTCAAAGAAGAAGCCCGGCTTGATGTTGAGTTGATTTTACCCATCCCCCTTCACCCGCTCAAACAGCGCAAACGGGGCTATAACCAAAGCGATGGCATTGCCGATGGCTTATCCCAGGCACTCCAGATTGCCTGGCATCCACAAATCCTCCGCAGAGAATCCTACACCCTTAGCCAAACCCAAAAAAACAAAATGGAACGCTGGGAAAATGTAAAAGGAATTTTTGCCGTTGCGGAGCCAGCAATGGTTGCCCAGAAGCATATCTTACTGGTAGATGATGTCCTGACTACGGGGGCTACCCTTGAGGCGGCGGGCCGGGCCCTGGTAGAAGTCCGTGCCCGGGCCGTGAGTGTGCTTACGCTGGCGGTGGCCGGATAAAAAAAAGCACCCCGGTAAAAAGGTGCTTTCTATAAAAATTAAAATCTTTTGGCTACTATCGTTTGTTGAGTTTGCCCTGGGTACGGCGATTTTCCCCACTGCGCTCACCAGCCATAATCATAGCACAACGGAAGCCAATGTATGAACGTTTGGCATTTTTATCAAGGTAGCGGCGTGTACCCGGTGAACACCAGTAGGCCACATCTTTCCAGGAACCGCCTTTGTAAACCCGCACATTGTCGTCAATGAGTGAGTTCAAACGGCCCTGGCCGGGATTATTAGGGTTAAACTCGGGATTGTAAGGGTTTTTGTTGCGGGTGGCCGGAGTTGGAATGGCTGGATCGACATAGACCGACTTGGTCGTATCGGGGCCAGTTCTGAGGCTGTCCAAACGCTGGCGACGCACTGGGTTCAGGTCGTCCACATCTTGGAAAGCGGTGGGGCGATACACATCTTCTACCCATTCGCTCACGTTGCCACCCATGTTGTAAAGGCCATAGTCATTAGGCGGGTAAGCAAAGATGTATTCAGTAATCAAAGCACCGTCGTTGAGTTTGCCAGCAATCCCGGCATAATCACCCCGACCACGCTTGAAGTTGGCCAGCATGTAGCCCATTTCGTAGCTTTTGGTGTCATAAGGATTACGCACAGCGTGACCATCCCAGGGATAAATACGGCCATTGGTCTGGTTTTCATCATTGTATTGCGTACCAACCAGGGCTTTGGCCGCATATTCCCATTCGGCTTCGGTGGGCAGGCGATAGTCTGGTACAACAAAGCCGGACTCAAGGGGGATTTTTTGCCCCGAGCTAAAATCAGGTAGCGATTCTAACTTGCCATCTTTTTCGGCCAGTTTAGCCAGGTTTTCATTGACAATAGAGGTACGCCAGCGGCAAAAGTCTTTGGCTTGCACCCAAGAAATCCCCACCACAGGGAAGAAACGGAAGCCGGGATAGCGGAGGTAGTTGGCCACATAAGAGTCATTATAAGCCAGCTCGCTGGCCCAAACCGTGGTATCGGGCAGAAGTATTTGCTCGCGGAAAGTTTGCGGGTCGCTGAAGCCTTCGGGCAGCCGGTCCTGGTTTTCGGGGCGTTCGTAGTAAGCCATATATTCCAGCCAGTGGATATTGGCAATCTCCGTTTGGTCCATATAAAAAGACTGGATACTGGCGGTGCGTTCTACGTTGTCGCGGGTGTAAAGGATATCTTCCTCGCTGGAACCCATCACGAAGCGGCCTCCCTCGATAAAGATAAGATTGGGCGCATCGGGCTGGCCTTCAAATTCATTGACCGTGAAGCTATTGTTGGGGTCATCTTCATTATTATAAGCCACCCCGGTAACCAAACTTTCCCGGCCCGGGTCAGTACTGGTAGGCAATTGGTCTTTCTTGCCACAAGCTACCAGCATCGCCGCACAAACACAACTCAGGCCCAAAAACCTGAAAAAAGAGTGATTCATTGACATACCTGTTAACATTTATAGAATTAATGGGATTTGAAAAAAGACTTTAAACACTTTAAAATTTATAGATGAAACGTCAAACAATCTCCGATAGTATCTCAATAGCCGATTTAATACCAGGCACAGGCGCAAAGATAATAATCGGTTTTTGATTGACTTCTTTCAAACGGGTTTTGTCGGATTCTTTTGCAAATAATCCAATATCTTGCCAAATTTTCCGGAATTAAAATAGGAAGGATCTCGGCTTGTAAAATAGCCTTTGAGGGTTTCGCTTTTGAGGCTTAGTTTTTCGAAGCCCATTTGCTCGGCCAGCCAGCGCAGTTTTACGGTCTCAATCAGGTCTTGCACAGGCGAAGGCAGGGGCCCAAAGCGGTCTAATAAATCGTAAGCAAATTTATCGAGTTCCGCGCTTTCGGTGATGTTATCCAACTGGGTATAAAGACTCAGACGCTCGGTAATGTTTTTGACATATTCCTCCGGGATGAGAATTTCAAGGTCTGTTTCAATATTGCACTCGTTTTTGAGGCTGGGGATTTCCAGCTCTTTCTGAAACAAGTCTTTAAACTTCGTTTCTTTCAATTCTCGGATGGCATCATCCAGGATTTTGTGATAGGTTTCAAAGCCCAGGTCATTGATATATCCACTTTGCTCGGCCCCCAGTAAATTACCCGCCCCGCGAATGTCCAGGTCGCGCATCGCCACCTTGAAGCCATCGCCCAGTTCCGAAAATTCTTCCAGGGCCGACAGCCGCTTGCGCGAATCAGGGGTGAGCAGGGTAGAAGGGGGGGCCAATAGGTAGCAAAAAGCCTTGCGGTTGGAGCGGCCTACCCGTCCCCGCATTTGGTGCAGGTCAGACAAGCCGAAGGCATGTGCGGCATTAATGATAATGGTATTGGCATTAGGAATATCCAGACCCGATTCGATGATATTGGTCGATATCAACACATCATATTCGCCCTCGATGAATTTCATCATCGCTTTTTCCAGCTTTGCCCCCTCCATTTGGCCGTGTGCAACCCCAATGCGGGCTTCGGGCACAAGCCGCAAAATGATATTGGCAATGGACTCGATATCACCAATCCGGTTGTGCACAAAAAATACCTGTCCCCCCCGGCGCAATTCGTGGCTGATAGCATCACGAATGATTTCTTCGCCAAAGGTGTGCAGCTCCGTCGTAACGGGTTGGCGATTGGGAGGCGGAGTGGCAATGACGGATAAATCGCGGGCACCCATCAGCGAAAAATGCAGCGTGCGCGGAATAGGGGTAGCTGTGAGGGTGAGCACATCCACATTAAAGCGTAATTCTTTGAGCTTTTCTTTGGTTTTGACCCCAAATTTTTGCTCCTCATCAATCACAAGAAGGCCTAAATCTTTAAATTTTACGTCTTTACCCACCAGCCGATGCGTGCCAATGAGAATGTCTATTTCGCCATCGGCCAGCTTTTTAAGGATTTGACGAATTTGGGTGGCCGAGCGAAAGCGGTTGATATACTCCACCCGGCAGGGGAAATCGGCCAGGCGTTCTTTGAAAGTGCGGTAGTGTTGCATAGCCAAGATGGTAGTAGGCACCAGCACGGCTACCTGCTTGCTATCGCAGACCGCCTTGAAGGCCGCCCGAATGGCCACCTCGGTTTTGCCAAAACCCACATCCCCACATATAAGGCGGTCCATAGGGTGGGCTTGCTCCATGTCTTCTTTTACCTCGGCGGTAGCCTTGGCTTGGTCAGGGGTATCTTCGTAGATAAAGGAGGATTCAAGCTCTACCTGCAAATAACTATCTCGGTTAAAGGCAAAGCCGGGGGCCGATTTTCGCTTGGCATACAGTTCAATCAGGTCCTCGGCAATGTCTTGCACCTTACGCTTGACCCTTTTTTTCTTGGCCTCCCATTCGCCCGAGCCCAGCTTGCTGATGGATGGAATAGCCCCATCCGGCCCACTGTATTTGGTGATTTTGTGCAGGGAATGAATATTGATGTAGAGCAAATCATCGTCTCGATATACCAGGCGAATAGCCTCCTGCATTTTACCGTTGACCTCTATTTTTTCCAAGCCGGCAAATCGCCCCACCCCATAGTCAATATGGGTTACAAAATCGCCGGGCTTAAGACTTTTGAGTTCCTTGAGGGTAATGGCCTTGGTCTTGTTATAGCGTTCGGGGGCTTTATAACGGTGATAACGCTCAAAAATCTGATGGTCGGTATAGCAAGCCACCTGAAGTTGGGGGTCAATAAACCCCTCCCGCAGCGCGATGGGCAGCGAATCAAGGTGCAAGTCAGGGGCAATTTCTTCAAAAATGCTTTGCAGGCGGTCTATCTGCTTAAATGAATCGGAAATGAGCAAAGTTGTCCAGCCTTGGCTTTGGTTTTGGCGTAGGTTCTCGGCCAGTTGCTCAAAATTTTTCCGAAAGACAGGCTGCGGAGCGGCCGAAAGGTTGAGGCGGGCCAGGGTTTTGAAGTAGAAGCGTCGGCCAAACTCAATGACTTTAAACTTTTGAAGTTGGCTTTCCATCATGGCGCGGCTTACAAATAATATATCCGGCTTACTCAGCACCGGGGCCTGCCCACTTTGGGTATAAATCTCGGTGTATTGCGCCTGGACTTTCTCAAAATATTGCTCCGTAAATTCAAGGGTATGGTGCAGGTCTTTGGCCCAGATAAGGGTGTTTTCGGGGATAAACTCAAGGAAAGACTCGCGCACTTCCTGCAAAAGCTGGGTATGCACGTTGGGAATGAGCGAGATAAAATTCAACTCTTCCACCGAAAGCTGAGTATCAGGATGAAAAGCCCGGATACTTTCTATTTCGTTGCCAAAAAACTCCAGCCGGTAAGGCAAATCATTGGAAAAGGAAAAGATATCCAAGATTCCTCCCCGGACTGCAAATTGACCAGCTTCATACACGAAATCGGTTTTTTCAAAATCATAGCTGTTCAAGACCTCCACCACAAAATCTAAGTCAAGCTTTTCGCCTTGCCGAATCAGAAGCGTATTGTCGCGCAATGATTTTTTGTTTATCACTTTTTCGGCCAGGGCTTCGGGATAGGTTACTACCCAAAGGCTCTGCTGACGACGGGCGTGGAGTTGGTTGAGGGCATTGAGCACCTCGGCCCGGAGCAGCACATTGGCATTTTCAACTTCTTCAAATTGATAGGGGCGGCGGTAGGAGGCAGGTAATAACAAAACCCGGCCCTCGCCTAGCAAGGATTGGAGGTCATTTTGGAAATAAGCGGCACTTTCCTTGTCTTCTAAAATAAAGAGATGGGGGCGAATGAGTTGTTTTTGGGCCAGTTCAAGCGAAAGCGCCGCCGCCAGCACGGCATCCTGACTGCCAACGGCCCCTTTGAGGTGGATGGGAGATTGCGGGGCGCGGAGATACTCGGCCAGTAGCTGGATGAGGCTATCTTCCTGATAACGTCGTAAGAAGTCACTTGTCTTCACGGCATCGGTGTCTTTGTTCCAAAACGCTATCGCAAAAACTGGATAGACAGCACAAAGTTCGGATTTTTATGATTCAATCGTGGCCGAGGGGGAAGAAGTTTTCTTTTGCAAGGACAGATTTCTTTTTTGATTATACCAACGCCCAAGTAAATATAAAAGAAGCAATCCCAGCAAAGCCGCGCTTGCCCAAAAGGCATATTGGTAGCTTTGCCGGGCCTGGCGAGCTTTTTGGAGGGCTTTTTCCAGCGCCCCTATTTTGAGTTTTTGCTCCCTTTTGAGGGCATCGGCCCGCCCAATGACCTCGGCCAGCTCGCTGCTGTTGAGGGCCAGTGAATCTTTAAACTGGACATACTTCTGGTGATATTCGTAGGCTGAGCGGTAGTTTTCCTGGCCAGCAAAAGCCCGCGACATCATCAGCAAGGCCTCGGTTTGTAAATCACCTACCCGGATTTTGGTAGCCATTTGGAGGGCTTTTCTAAAATATACCAGGGCTTGTTCGTAGTCTTCCTGGTCTAAAAAGACCCAGCCCATTGCGATAAAAGTGCTGGCCAAACCACGCTGGTCGCCAAGTTTTTCTTTGATTTTGAGCGATTTGCGCAACTCAGTCAAAGCCAGTTCATATTTTCCTAGTTGCCGGTAGGCGTTTCCGAGGTTGTTGCCGACCACGGCCTCGGCCTGGGCATTTTGCAAGCCTTGAAAAATTTTCCGCGCCTGTTGATACGCCTCAATGGCCTTGCCAAAATTGCCCTCATCCTCCAGCACAGTGCCCAGGTTGGTCAAGGCCCCGGCTTCACTCCAATCATCCTGCGTGTTACGGGCAAGCTCGCGGGCTTTTTCAAAATACAGGCGGGCTTTGTCGTTTTCTTCCAATTGCTTGTAAACATTGCCGATATTCAGCAGGGCTTGAAGGGTATTGTATTGGTCAGCTTGCTTTTCGCTGATTTCCAGGGCTTTCAATTGGGCTTTAAGGGCTTCGGCATAGTTGGCCTGGGCATAATGGCAAATGCCCTGACGGGATTTTACTTCTATCAGTCCGTCACGGTCATTGAGTTGCACAAAGAGTTCTTCTGCTTCGTGCAGATCTTGGAGGGCGGGGGCATAATGACTTTGGTAATACTTGGCTAGGGCCAGCCCGCTCAGGGTGTAGGCGGTGGCTTGTGAAGCGTGATACTGCCGATAGAGCGATAAGGCCCGGCGCCAATGCGCCTCGGCGGTCTGATAGCGGGCTTTATCTAAATATACCTGCCCCAGGAGTTGCAGTGCCAGGGCTTCCCCTTCACGGTAATTTTGCTTTTGGGCAATTTTTTGGGCCTCGAGGGCATATTTTTCGGCGGCCTCCGGGTCTTGGTCCTGGTTCAGGGCCAGGTCGGCCAGGGTATTGAGAAGGCGAACTTTCTCCGGGTTGTTAGGGGTGTTTGCGGCCAAATTTTGGAGGCTGTCTTGGGGCAAGGAATCTTGCGCCTGGACAGGCAGATTCAGAAAAACCAGGAAAAAACCCATTCCAAAGAAAAGAATGCCACGCATATTTAAAGATTTTAAGGCCAATCTGGAAAAATGTTTAATTTTAGCCCACATTAAAATACGTTATAATTTTTTTCAATATACAATTTTTTTAAAGCTCCTTTCTAAAAAAATGGTTTCAAGAAGAAATGCGCTCAAAAATCTGGCCCTTTTGGGCGGCTCTCTGGCCTTGGGGCCCTCTGTTTTGGTAGGCCAGGAACGCAGTGCCTATAAAATTGTCATTAAAAACGGGCGCGTCTTTCACCAGGGACGGCTCGAGCCACTGACGGTGGGCATTGAGGCCAGCAACCGCCTCAAAGTAAGCCCCCGCGAGATGGAAGCCCCGGTGGTCATTGATGCTTCGGGCTTGATTGTGAGCCCGGGATTTGTGGATATTTTGGCCGACAATGCCGGAAGCCCTCAATCTACTTATCTTACTTTTGAAAAATATAAACTTACTGACGGAGCCACAACAGTGCTGCAAATGCACGGCGGGGCGGCCAGTCCGGCCCAGTTTCACCAACAGTTTGACAGCCGCCCGCATTATGTCAATTATGGGGTAGGGGTCTTTGTGATGGTCTTGCGCAATCAATATGCGGCCCTGGCCACCCGCTACCAGCTTACCGAAAAAGGGCTAGCCGAAGGCGGACTAGGCGTTTGCCACAGCATTGAGTACCAGCCTACCCCCTATGCCGAATTGAAAGAATATGCCAAAATAGCCGCCAAATATGAACGTCCGTTTTTTCTGCATTTGCGACATTCTTCGCCAGTCAAAGAAATTGAAGGGGTGAAAGAAGCCATCCAACTGGCCCAGGATACAGGAGCCAGGGTGCATATTGACCACCTGCACTCCACCGGCGGCACCCACGATATGCCCAAAGCTCTAGAGCTGATTCAAAATGCCAATCTTACGGGCGCAGAAATCACGATTTGTGTGTATCCCTACAGCTATTGGGCTACTTATCTCATCTCCAAACGCTTTGACCCCGGCTGGCAGGAACGCTTTGGACTAAGCTATGAAGACCTGACCATCGTGGGTACGGGTGAAAAACTCAATGCACAAACTTTTCAGGCTTATCGCCAAAAGCACGGGGTGCTGGTGGCGGTGCCTCCTGGCACCATGCCAATGGAAAAAACTGTAAACTTGGCCCTACAAACTGACTTTTGTATGATTGGCTCCGATGGCGGCATAGAAAGGGAAGCAAGGGCGAATAATCATCCCCGAGGGCGGGCTGTTTTGCCACGGCGGTGCGCCACGGAATGAACATCGGCATGAGCCTTGAGAAAGT
>JAAUUB010000065.1 GCA_012031215.1 Microscillaceae bacterium
GGATATGTTTCCCCAAACCCACCACGTTGAGAATGTGGTGCAACTGATTAAAAGGCCTTAAACTATGTTTTTCCTCGAGCCCAAACGTCATTTTTTTTATTTTGTTATTGCTCGCAGGGATCTTGGCCTGCCGGTCGCGCAGCAGTGAATCGCCGCTGCCCAAGCGCCCGCAAAACGCTCAGGAAAGGGTGCCGGTGAAACACGCCCGCCATTTTTCCATTCAGCAATATGCCGATTTTAGCCTGCTTAGCCTGCGCAAACCCTTTACAGATAGCCCCGATAGCTTGCAGGCATTGCTTGTGCCCCACAACAAGCCCGTGCCGGAGGGCTATGAAAAGGCCCGCCTGGTGCGGATTCCCGTACGCCGGGTAGTGGTTTTGTCGCACACGCAACTGGCTTTTTTGCAAGCCCTGGGGCAGGAAGAAAGCGTGGTGGGTATTAATGAAAGTGCCTACCTGCCCGATACTGGTTTTTGCAAAAATCCGGGCCGGAACGGTCAAAGATGTGAGCAATGCCCAGGGGGTGCTTAATCTGGAGTCTATCCTGGCCCTTAAGCCTGACCTGGTGGTCTTCAGCGGCCTGTCTGTAGAGAGCTTCCGACAAAACCAGGCCCTGGCTTCGGCAGGCATTCCTTTGCTCATCAATAGCGAATGGCTGGAAACCACCCCTTTGGGACGGGCCGAATGGATAAAGATGATGGCATTGTTTTTTGAACCCACCGTGTTTCAAAAAGCAGTAATACACTTTGAGAATGTAGAGGAAAACTACCTTGCCCTACAAGAAAAAACCAAAATGGTCCGACCCCGGCCCAAGGTCCTCTGGCAAGTGCCCTATAAAGACACCTGGTATGTGCCGGGTGGCGAAAGTTATGTGGCCCGCTTGCTTCAGGATGCGGGCGGAGACTATTTATGGAAAAATGAAAAAGGAACTGCCAGCCTGCCCTTTGACTTCGAGACGGTCTATGCTCGCAGAAAGGAGGCTGACTTTTGGATTTCGCTGGGCACCGTGCGCACCAAAAAGGAATTGAAGGACATCGATGCCCGCTTTGCCGATTTTAAACCTTTTGCCAATGGACAGCTCTACAACGACCACCGCCAGGCCAATCCACAGGGAGGAAATCCCTACTGGATGCAGGGAGTGGTGTATCCCGACAAGGTCCTGGCCGACCTCATCAAAATTTTGCACCCCGGATTGCTACCGAAGCATGCCTGGGTCTTTTTCAAAAAGTAGAGTAGAGGCACACCTTAGATGATAAAAAGCCCAAACTGGGTGAAAACAAAGCGTGAAAATTTTATCCCTTGCGAAATGCGAAAAACCATCAAGATTTTGGGGTAGGAAAAACTGCTGAGAGCAGGGGAGGGGGTAAATAAAAGAGTAAATCTGGCAGTCAGATAGACAGGTGAATAACATGAGTTTTTCTGCCTGATAATATCTTTCAAATGCAAAGCTTGTTTGTGTATGACAAAGAGCTCAAAAGGTTTTTAATATGATGAGGCTTTTTTCTTTTGCAGGCTTATTTTTTTGATTTTCCTCTGCTTGCGCCGCATCAGAAGTATGATGAAGTTGAGTTTTATGGGTTTAAACATCAAGTTATAAACACTCATCCCTCTATTGAAGCTATTCTCGAGAAAAATAAATACGCGAAACTTGCTTCTCAAGAATATGAGGAGTTGAAAAAACACGGCAGCACACATAGTTTTTCAAATTAGTTTAAAAGCGGAGAGTGTTATGCTATGGGAAATTAACCCTGATGGGAGTGCTGTGCATCTTGAACCGCCGCTATGATAAAATCCCGGGCTTCAGCCAGCAGATTTTTACCAACTCGTTAAGGCGGAATTGAAAATTCCTCCTATTTTGCTTCGGGATTCCCAGAAGAAAAATTTTGAAGTACAGGTAATTAAAGTCCATTTTGCAACATGGAAAAGCCATATTTCAGAAATGGTCAACAGCTTAAAGTAAGCCTGACACCAAAAAAAATTTTTATTTTATGGGCAGTTTTTCTGCTTGCCTTGCTTGTTTTCTACTTTGTGAATTATGGCCTTAGCGCGCTTTCGCTAAATTTTACGGAAGATTATTGGCTATTCAGGCGGAATATAAGAATAAGAAGCAAGCATTTTAATATATTTACCGAATTGATGAAGGGTTTCATCTTTTATTATCCTGATAAATCTTCATCCCTTTTAGGGCTTTTAGGTAGTTTTATCTTAACGGTTTTGGCTTGGATAAAAGCCAAAGAATACACCTCCAATCAACTGACACGTCTTTTGTCACTTTTCGGTATTCTTCTTTTGATACCCTTGGGATTTAACTTGTTTGTAAGTTTATGTATTTTGATTTTCTTGCTTTTGCTGCCTTTAATTATCGGAATGCTATTGTATTTTTTATACCAGTGGATAATGAAGGGAAATACACGTTGAAATTATAATTTACCTTCAAGGTGCTCGCTTCCGATGGATTAGGGGGCGAAAGATGAGAATCTGCCATTTTTTTTGCTTATTTGCCTCCAAAAACAATGAACGATGTAAGCGAACTCATCAATCTCCTCAACCTGGAGCAGATAGAAGACAATTTATTCCGGGGGCAAAGCAGCAGCATTGGAAGCCCCCGGGTGTTTGGCGGCCAGGTACTGGCCCAAGCCTTGCAAGCCGCTATTCGCACGGTTCCGCCCGACCGCACGGCACACTCCCTTCACGCGTATTTTATTTTGCCCGGCAAGCTGGACCGGCCCATTATTTATGAAGTGGAGCACACCCGCGATGGAGGAAGCTTTACTACCCGTCGTATCAAAGCCATTCAAAACGGGCGGCCTATTTTCAATATGTCGGCCTCTTTTCAGCTTGACCAGGAGGGCTATGAACACCAGATAGCGATGCCCAATGTGCCCCAGCCCGACGAATTGCCCTCTCGGGAAGAAATCAGCGAAAAGAACCAGGAAGGCTGGCCCGAGCATTTCAAAAATTTTTATAACATCGCCCGGCCCATTGATTTTCGCCCGGTAGAATATTTCAACCCCATCAATCCGGGCAAGCACCCGCCCCACCGCCAGGTCTGGATGAAAAGTAAAGGAGAGATGCCGGATGCTATTGGCCTGCATTTGTGTGTGCTGGCTTATGCCTCCGACTATAACCTGCTGGGTACGGCCATTTTACCCCATGGCGATGTGGCCAATTTTGCCAATGTGCAAATGGCCAGCCTCGACCATGCAATGTGGTTTCATCGTCGCTTCAGAATGGATGAGTGGCTTTTATATGATTTGGACAGCCCCAGCACTTCCAATGCCCGGGGCCTTTGTCGGGGAAATATCTTTACCCAATCAGGCCAATTGGTTGCCTCGGTAGTGCAGGAAGGCCTGATTCGGCCCTTTCAGTCCCGGTAAACCGGATATTGAAAACAAGCCCTTGAACAGAAAATAGCCTCAGGGCCTGGCCAAACCATCGGTCCAGGCCACCATAATATTGCGGGGCCCACGAAAAGGCATCCGGCCGTGGGCCACCGCAAAATTGTCCAGCATCACCAAATCGCCGCGTTGCCAATCCAAAAAAACCTGGTTTTTCCAAATCACTTCTAGCAGGTGCGCAATGTAGGCCCTGGGAATTTCCGTTCCATCGGCAAAAGTTACGTGCATCTCCTGGTCGTAAGTATCCCTAAACTGACGGCGATACCATACCAGGCCCGCCAAAACCCAGCGCAATAGCTGACGGGAAAGCTGCTTTTGCCTTTGGGCAATGTGGGCATACTCAATGGCGGGCGCGGCCGTATGAAATACCTGGCTGTGGTTAAACCATACCTTTTCGCCCGTTTGGGGATGTATCCGCACGGCGGGCTGCTCATTGATGAGCGTCAGGCGGTCGTTGCCTGGCCAGATGTGCGCCAGGCCTTGTTCCCGGCACTGGCGCGCCACCTCTTCGCGGTCGGTAGTTTTGAACATATCATCCCAGGTTTTGCCGCTAATAGCCAGGCCCCCTTTGGAGCGTGGCCCAAAGTAATTGCGAATATTGCGAATCCCTTTTTGCTCAAAAGCCGCCCGAATGGCCGGGTCCAGTTGCTGATAGACTTTCCGAAAGTCGGTCAGGGGGGTTTCGCCCCCTTCTGGCGCGGGCGTTTCGCAGAAGAAAAAAATACGCCGGGGCGCATTCTTCAAAAAGCTCATCTCGCAATGCTGCATAATGGGATAGTGTGGGGGCAGTTCGCTGGCCGAAAAGGTATAGACAGTATTGTTGAGCCGGGGCGAGGTGCCATAATAATGGGCCTGGAGCTTGGGGTCCAGGGCCAGGGCTATCTCTTCAAAATCGGAAGCGGTTTGAAGGGCATAGCCCCGAAAAAGAATGGCCCCTGCCTGCGAGAGCTGCGTTTCCAGCCAGGCTTTGTTTTGCGCAATCCAGTCAAGAAGCGAAGCCTTGCTTTGGGCGCCGGGCGATGCCGGCGACAATGGCGAGGGGAAAGGAGGCCGGATACGTTTTTTTTTTCTTTAGATTGGGTGATTTGCGCGGTCTTGGAAGCGGATGCGGACATACTTCTGTTTTTTTGGAGGTTTCAGCCTGAGTTCAAACGATTGCGGAAAAATACTAAGTTATCTTTTTTTGCAATACTTGTACGCCTCTATTTTTCGGTTTAATTTTCGGAACCAAACTATCCAATTGATAAAAATGGAACCACAGCACCGGGTCATCATAGAAAATGTTTCTCCTGAGATAGACCATGGCCAGTATGCCGTGAAGCGGGTCATTGGGCAATGGCTCATGGTAGAGGCCGATATTTATGCCGATGGGCACGATATTGTGCAAGCGCAAATTGGCTATCGGCACGCATCGCAGGCGCACTGGCAAACCGTGAGAATGAAAGCCCTGAGCAACGACCGCTGGCAGGGGCGTTTCAAGGTAGAATTGATGGGGGCTTATCAATATACCCTGCAAGGCTGGATTGACCACGCCCTCAATTGGCAACACAATATTGGCCGAAAAATAAAGGACGGGCAAAAGGTAAGCGTTGAATTGCTCGATGGCTTGCAATACCTCCAGCGGCTCTTGCCCCTTTGCACGCCTGTAGAAGGGCGCATTCTCCAGGATTGGATGGAGATTTTTCAAAATGAAGCAGAATATCCTCTGGCTTTGATGGTTTCTCAATCGGTGGATTTACACACGCTTTTTGTGAAATATCCCTACCAGCCCTTAATTTCTACTTATCCGCTGGTGTTGCCAGTTTGGGTGGATCGAAGCAAAGCCCTTTTCAGTGCCTGGTACGAGTTTTTCCCCCGCTCGGCCTCATACCTGCCCGGCCAGCACGGCACTTTTGCCGAGGCCGAGAAAATTCTGCCCCGGATTGCCGACCTGGGCTTTGACACCATTTATCTGCCTCCCATTCACCCCATTGGCACGGATTTTCGCAAAGGCAAAAACAATACCCTGAGCCCTACGCCCGAAGATGTTGGCTCGCCCTGGGCCATTGGGAATGTGGAAGGCGGACACAAAGCCATACATCCCCAATTGGGAACCCTGGAGGATTTCCGCCACTTTGTGCAAAAAGCCAAAGACCTGGGCCTTGAAATTGCCCTCGATTATGCCTTGCAATGTTCGCCCAACCATCCCTATGTAAAAGCTTATCCCCAGTGGTTTCGCTGGCGGCCCGATGGCACGGTGCAATATGCCGAAAACCCGCCCAAAAAATATCAGGACATTTTACCCATTAATTTTGAGACCGAGGACTGGCAAAACCTCTGGGAAGAATTGAAAAGCATCTTGTTGTTTTGGGTGAATCAGGGGGTAAGCATCTTTCGGGTGGACAATCCCCATACTAAGTCTTTTGTATTTTGGGAGTGGGTCATTGCCGAGGTAAAAAAGCAACATCCCGAAGTGCTTTTCCTTTCGGAGGCCTTTACCCGGCCCAAAGTGATGCACCAATTGGCCAAGCTGGGCTTCAGCCAATCCTATACGTATTATACCTGGCGCAATACCCGCCAGGAAATCACGGCCTATATGCAAGAACTGACCCAGGGACCGGGCCGCGAGTATTTTCGACCCAATTTCTGGCCTAATACCCCCGACATCAACCCCTATCCCCTGCAGGGCGGACAGGAAAACTTATTCCTCATTCGGTATTTTATGGCGGCCACGCTCAGCTCCAATTATGGCATTTATGGGCCGGTTTATGAATATATGGTGCATCAGCCTTATCCCAACAAAGAAGAGTATCTCGATTCCGAAAAATACGAAACCAAGGTTTGGGACTGGAGCATCGAGAACCGCCTCACGGCCCTGATGCGCAAAGTGAACCGTGCCCGCCGAAGCCAGCCTGCTTTGCAGCAAACCAATCATTTTCATCTTTGTGGGGTCAATAATGAAGCGCTACTGGCTTATTATAAACACGATGAAGCCTGCCAAAATCACTTGCTCCTCATTGTCAATCTGGACCCCTATCATACCCAGGTAGGGGGGGTGCGCCCGCCTTTTGAACAACTGGAAGCCAGCCCAGGCGATACCCTCATTATGCACGACCTGCTCACCGGCCAGGCCTATCCCTGGATGTATGAATATAATTATGTATCGCTCAATCCCTACGAATCTCCCTTTCACCTGTTTCGCATCGAGAAGCAGGTCTATGAAATAGAGATGGTGTAGCAAGAAGCGAGCGGCAAAAAATTTTCTTTTATTATTTTGAATACGGAGTCTTATGTCCACTATCCCTGACGAAAAAGCCCTGCCCAAAAGCAGCAAAGAAAAAGAAGAGGCCCTCCGAAGTGAGAAGCCCTGGAAAACATTCTTCGAGCAGGCCGAACTGGTGGGAAAGCTGCTGAATGAAGTCTTTCCGGCCTATCTGAAAAAATGCCGCTGGTTTGGGGGCAAATCCAAAAAAATCAAGCAAATGGACATTCAGCACCTGATGACTTTTCCGGTGGAAGATTCCGTGGCCTTCTTTGTGATTTTGGAGGCCATCTATGTGGGCACTTTCTCGGAAACCTATTTCCTGCCCCTGAGTTGGGTAGCCGAAGCCGAAGAACTGGACAATAAAGCCCTCATTGCTCCCTGCTGGCTCGAAAACAAACCCGGCTACCTGGCCGATGCGCTCTATGTGCCCGCCTGCCGCAAAGCCCTCATGGAAAATCTCTTGCGCCAAAAGCAGGTACAGGTGGGCAAAGGAGTGCTTCATTTCGAGCGGGGCAAGGTCCTGGATAGCTTTCCCAAAGACGAAGCCATCCAATCGGTGATGCTCAAAGCCGAACAAAGCAATACCTCTATTATTTATAATGACCGCTATTTTCTGAAAATTTATCGCCATCTCTTTCGCGAAACCAACCCCGATTATGAAACCACTCGCTTTCTGACCGAAACGGCCGGTTTTAGCAATACACCCGCCTATGCCGGAAGCATCACCTGGAAACGCCCCGACCTGCCCGATATTTCCATAGGCCTGATGCAGGAAAAGGTTGAAAATGAAGGCGATGCCTTTACCTATTTCCTGCCCCGTATCCGGCAGTATTTCGAGAAAGTGCGCGACCGAAAAATAAAATTTGAAGAACTGGAGCGCATTCCGCCCTACACCCCCCGCAGTATTCGGGAACTGGACCCCGAAATAGTGGACCTGGTGGGCTACGAAAACCTGAAAAGCATCGAAAAACTGGCCCAGCGTACGGCCGAAATGCACGTCGCCATTTCCTCCGACAAGAGCAACTACCTCTTTATGCCCATTATTTTTAATGAGGATTATGTCGTTTGGCTCAAAAACCGGCTTATTTACCAGTTTGACCGCCGCCAGGAACTGGCCGAGCGCAGCCTGGAAACCCTCGAGGGGCTGGCCCGCGAATATGCCGAGGCTTTTTTGGAACGCAAAGAGGAAATCATCAACCGGATTCTCAACTTTGATGAATCTATGCTCATCAGCAAGCGCATCCGCATTCACGGCGATTACCACCTGGGCCAGGTGCTCAAGCAAGGCGACGATTTTTTATTCTCGATTTGAGGGCGAGCCCGAAAGCACCATCCGCGACCGAAAAGTGAAACAGCCGCCCATGAAAGATGTGGCCGGGATGATTCGCTCTTTTCACTATGCCATCTATGCCACCATTTTTGAACTGGACCGCGAACAGGCCATGAAACGAGAAGCGATGTTTGAAGCAGGTACGGTTTACTACCGGGCTGCCGTAGCCGTATTTCTCAATACGTATCTCAAGATTGCGATGCGCCACAACCTGAGCATCGGCTATCAAGATGAAATTATCTTTTTGCTCAAATACCACCTGCTCGAGAAAGCCATCTACGAATTGGGCTACGAGCTCAACTCCCGCCCCGATTGGGCCATCATCCCTTTGCGGGGGATTATCAATTTGCTGGAAGCCAGTTGAAAAATAGTTCTAAAATAAGAAGGCTCCTTCTTGCAATATTGACAAGCACTCCTTAATTTTGCCCCACTTTACAGAGGTGTGGCAGAGTGGTCGATTGCATCGGTCTTGAAAACCGACGTACCGCGAGGTACCGGGGGTTCGAATCCCTCCACCTCTACGCCCTTTTAAAACCGTTAGAATGAAAGTTTTAACGGTTTTATTTTTTTTAATTCTCCCCCCCAAAAAAAAGGCGGCCTCCCAAGAAGCCGCCTTTGTGAAAGAATGCAGGGCAAATACTGGAAAGGGTAAATCCGCTTAGCGTGTGAAGAAATACGTTTCGTATTCGTCGTCGTCGTCATATTCAATCCGCAAGGTCAGCACATTGGCGGTCAGTTCCTCCACCTCAAAAACTACAAAGCCCGCTCCTGCACCTTCATCAAGCAAAAACAAGGTCAGCAAATTGCTTTCCCCGCTATAAGCCCAATAGCCTTCCAGGGTGTAAGTTTCGGTGTCTTCGTGCCACACAATGTTTTCACAAATATCTTCTTCTTTGTAATACTGAGTGATGCTGTAAAGGGCCGTACCATCCTCTCTCAGGGTTAATTGAAAAGCATCAAGGCGATACGTTTCTTTCTCACATTCATCATCAAACTCTACTTGTGTTTCACCCACTACAATCTCTTCGGTATCGCCATCGTCATAATAGACAAAACGGCTCAGGTTCCAGGGCGTATCGTCGCCCAAAAGCTCCGTATCGTCCGTGCCTGTTTCGGTCAGTTCAATGCAGGTTTCTACCACATTGCTCACATTGCCGTTCTCGTCCACCACACAATAAGACACACAAAAAGTACCCAAGCCAATATTTCCCGGAATCTCGATAGGAATCACCACCAGGCCATCATCATCGTAGCTATCGTCTTCGTCATTATCGTCGTCATCATCATCATCGTCGTCATCATCATCATCGTCGTCATCGTCATCATCATCATCATCATCCCCATCTTTATCAGGCTTGCCGATGGGATGATTTTCTTTGATTTTAAAAGGATTGCGGGCCAGGCTTCCCGATTTATTTTTGGGGAAAACACCTTGAAAATAGCTGTCGGCGCCATTGACCTGAATGTAAAAGCCATTTACCGGGCTTTGGGCATTTTGATACACGATACCCACGAGGGCATTTGTGCCGGGCCGGGCCTGTATTTGTGAGCTAAAAGCATTGATGAGGGGTGCATTGGCCGTAGGGCTGGGTGGATTTCCGGGCACAAGGCTGGCGTTGGGAATGCGAATGGCCTGGCTTAGTGCTACCGGATTATTTACATCTACCAAACTGGGAGCATTGTCGTCCTGACAGGCTGTAAGCAGCGCAAGAACCAACAGGCTCAGGCACCAGGGCGAAGAAAGAATTTTAAAATGCATTATGTAAGAATTAAGGGTTTAATATAGGCCTATACGAATAGATATTTCCAATGGTGGCCTGCTCGGGAGGTATTTTTGGCCAAGTAGGGGTGCTTTCTGGAAGACTTCAACGCAAAGGAGCCACCAAGCGCATACAGGCAATGGCTAGGGCATTGATGCCAATAAAATTCTGTAAATCTTGATAAGCAAAACAAATGCCTGGCTAGCCGATGAGGGCAAAGTGCCGGGCAGCGAAGACCCAAAGCCATCTTTTTAGCCGGGTCATCCGGGGAGCTTTATTCCCTTTCAGTTTGGGCTACGCTATCCAACCGGGCGCAAGGCCATGATTTTGACGCAGAAGAAGGTTCAATTGCGCGGTATGATGCTGCAGGTGGCGCAGATTATAAAGCAGAATTTCTAAAACAGGATAATCCATAGGCTCTTGGGCTTCGGAATTTTCTACCCATCTTTCCAGGAGGTTTTCTTCGCGCATATTGGCCAGGAGCTGGTGGTATTTTTCACGGCTTGCTTTGAGGTAGGCAAGTAGTTCTGAGGAGGAATAAATGCGATTCGGCACGATGTCGCCAATGACTCCTTCTGGAAGGGCATCCTTTTCTGTCGCAAAGTGAAAGGGTAAGGGCGAAACAAAATCCTGAGGAGGGGGCACACTCAGGTAGTAATCTAGCATAATCAAAGTATGATAGGCAAGATAAAAAACTTTTTGTCCTGGTCTGCGCCAGTTTCTGACCCGAGCGTGAGGGCATTTTCAAGCATATCGAGGCTGGCCCCAAATTGCCGCCCGAGGCTTTCTTTGAAGGTATTGAACATAGGGGAAGGTTTTTAGACGGCTTTGCCCGTTTTATTTAGGTACACTTACTTATGACAACACTCCATTTCCACGCCTTTTTCGTGCGTATGGATTTGGGGGCTGAGGTAGGGGATGCCCAGGTTGAGGCCACGCAGGATAAAGAGACAGGCCAGGCTGAAAGTAAAAACCGGCACCAGTCGCCGATAGAGCCAGGCCCGCAGGCTGGGCCGGATAAAATTGCCCAGGAGCGAAAGACCCAGGAGCATAGGCAGGGTGCCCAGCCCAAAGAGGGCCATGTAGAGCATTCCCCCCGCTATTTCGCCCGTGGCAATGGCCCCGGCCAGAGCCAGATACACGAGCCCGCAGGGCAATAAGCCATTGAGCAGGCCAATCCAAACGAAGGTAAGCCTTCCCTTGCCCCGAAACAAAGCCCCAAAAGAACGCTTCAGAAAAACCAAAAGACGAGGCATAGGCCCTATGCGCTCTAAACGATAAGTGAGGGTCCGGGGGGCAAACATAGCCAGCAGTATCAAAAGGCCCAGGCTTATCGAGACACCTTGTTGCAAGCCGGCCAGCACCAGCCCTTTGCCCAGCAAGCCTACCACCAGGCCCAGAACCGTGTAAGTGGCGATGCGCCCCAGGTTGTAGAGCAGGCGCGATATGAGCAAAGCCCTCCGCGAAGCCTGGCTTTGGGGCAGGGCCAGGGCGATGGGGCCGCACATTCCGACACAGTGCAGGCTTCCCAATAGTCCCATCAAAAAAGCAGTGTAAAACAGCATAAGCGTAACCGCAATGAAATGAAACCTTAGCGAGAAACCAAGCGGCGCACCGGAACAGCCTTAGAGGTGTCGCGCAGCACTTCTACGGCTTGTGGGCTAACCCGGATTTTTCGCTCGGCATAAAAGGCCTTGCCCTCGTTTTGCCAGTTGATTTTGAGCCGCCACAGGCCCGCCTCCAGTCCGGCCATTGGTAGAAATTGCTCGTCGGCCTCGTCGGTTTGCAGGGCCAGGCGAAAGTCTTTTTGCCATTGCTGGGCCGAAAAACAGGATTTCGCCATCGCTGGCCCCGCCCGGAAGCGAGAGGCGCAGCATTTGCCCCTCTTTTTGGTATTCAAGGCCTACTTTTCCTTCCAGGGCCTGTACGTTTTTCATTTTGTCAATTTCTTTTTGGTAGGCCATTTCCTGTTTGTAATAGTCTTTGGCCACCAGGTTGACCTCATACTGAAAGCTCATATAAACCATAGTGAGCATAAAAGCCACAAAGCTTAGGTAAAGAATAGTAACGCGGTATCCCCAGTTCATAAGTTTTTGATTTGAGATTAGTGTAAAAATAAAAAACAATAAGCCGTATTTGTGCAAGAAAGCCAGGACAGAGGCGGACCCTGTCCCGGCTTTTTTTCATGATTATGGTGTAGGGCCGAGGAAATTGGTGCTCACGGTCTCGATGCGTTTATTGCCGCTCCACACTTCTATTTCAATTTTGGTTTTGAGGCCCTTTACCTCTTTTGTGGGCAGGATGACCACAAAAGCACTTTCGGTGGTTTGGTTTTTTTCCGCTTTGATATTGCCACCAGCCATATTGATTTCGCCCTGGCTGCCTATTAGTTGCAGTCGGATGCTGTGGTTCTCGAAAGTTTTGTTGGCAATCTGTACATTGTAAATATTGCTGATACGGCCGTCGGGCATTTCATTATAGAGCGAGCCGGGCACCCGCAGGATGGTAGCCTCCACCTCGGTACGGTTGGTGAGCAGGTACAAATCCAAACTCATGAGTCCTGCCAAAACGGCGGTATAGGCCAAGAGGCGGGGCGAAAACTTAAACTTCGTCTTGTTGACGATGTTGTTGTAGGAAGCATATCGTATCAGACCCCGTGGTTTTTTGATTTTGTCCATTACCTCGTCGCAGGCATCAATGCAAGCCGTGCAGTTGACACATTCCAATTGGGTGCCATTGCGAATGTCAATCCCGGTGGGGCATACCTGTACGCAGAGCTTACAGTCAATACAATCACCTTCGGGCCTTTCGAGGTCTTCTATCGTGAGAGTGCGGCCATTGGTGGCATCGGGCTGTTTTTTGCGTTTCAGTTTGCCACGCGGTTCGCCTCTTTCAAAATCGTAGGCCACTACGACCGAGTCTTTGCCCAGCAAAACACCCTGCAAACGTCCGTAGGGGCAGACCGCAATACAGGCCTGCTCGCGAAGATAGGCAAAGACCCCATAGAAAATAAAAGTAAAGACCATCAGCCCTATGAAACCCATCAGGTTTTGGGTAGGCGGGTGGCTCACGACCTTCACCACTTGGTCTATGCCGATGAGGTAGGCCATCACGGTGTGCGAAATCAGGAGCGAAAACAGGATAAAAATTCCTTGCTTGCTTACTTTCTTGCGAATTTTTTCGGCGGTCCAGGGCTGGGCATTTAGTTTGCGTTGTTGGGCGGCATCACCTTCTATCCAGTATTCTATCCGGCGAAAGACCGATTCCATAAATACCGTTTGGGGACAGGCCCAGCCGCACCAAACCCGGCCATAGACCACCGTAAAGAGAATCACAAACACAAAAAAGGTGATGCCTGCCAGGGCAACCAGGTGAAAATCCTGGGGCATAAAGAGATTGCCAAATAGGATGAACTTACGTTCAAAGAGATTGAACATAAAAAAGGGTTGGCCATTGACCCAGACAAAGGGCAGGACAAAGAAAACCGCCAGCAGTAAGCCCGATACCCAAAGACGGAGGCGGGTAAAACGGCCTTTGGGCTTTTTGGGATAAATCCAAACCCTTTTGCCAGTTTCATCTACGGTGGCAATGCTATCTCGATATTCTTCGGTGTCTATAAATTCTTCTAAGGTTTCCATAAGGGCTTTTGCAAATTGTAAGTTTTTGAAGCATTAGATTTCCGCGAAAATGCAAGTCTTTGTGCCTTGTTTTAGGCTTTTGTATGGCCTTTTGTCGTGGCTTCTTTTGCTTGCATTGACTATACTAAGGTAGGCTTGCCTGTCAAAAAAAATTATGACTTTTGTCAACCTTTTGGGTGATAATTGCCCAGAGGCTTTAAATAAAGGTGTTTTTAGTGCTTGGTTTGGCAAATTGCGGAATAATCATTTAAAAAAAACCGGGCGTTCTGGCCCGGCTTTTTTGAGGTGTTAGGTTTCTGATGGTAAACAAAAAAGACAGGGTTTATTTTACTTTTTCGGCGGTGCCGTCGGCTTTCAGGGTGTATTTATCGCCCTCGGCTTCTTTGGCATTGGCGGGTTTAGTGCCTTGCTTGGTCAGGATATAAGAGGCGATGTTTTGCATTTCATCGGGTTTGAGTTTCTTTTCCCAGGCAATCATTCCTTTTTTGGATACCCCATATTTGATAGTTTTGAAAACTGCTTGTATGCCGCCGCCGTGAATCCAGGCCTCATCCGTAAGGTTTGGCCCGGTGCCTCCTTCCAGGTTTTGGCCGTGGCAGGCCACACAGTTTTTTTCAAACAAGACTTTACCATTTTCAAGGGCGGCTTTGTCTTCTTTTACAAAGGCCACATTGGTTTCGTCGATGTTTTTGGCGTGCAGTTTTTTATATTCGGCCACTTCTACGGCTGCTTGGGTCATGGCATTGTCATACTCCTTAACAGAAAGTGGGGAAATCTCAAGGACGTGGTAGTTGAGCATATACAAAATGGCAAAGGCCACTGTGCCGTAGAAAAGATAGACCCACCAGGGCGGCAGGTGGTTATCCAGTTCGCGAATCCCGTCGTAGTTGTGGTCTAGCAAAATAGATTCTTCTTCCTCAATGGCGACGGCTTTGGTAAGTACATTTTTATCAATGCTGGTCCAGAGGCTTTCTACTTTTTCTTGCTTGGCCACTTCTTTAAACACCACCTGGCGCACGATGACCAGGGTGTACATCACGGTAATCAGTACCAAGATAGCCACCATGATAGTAACCCCGATGAGAGAAAGCATAATCAATTCCTGCTGCGTCATTTTAGGCGCAAGGGGTGCCGGAGCCGCCGCTGGGTCTTGGGCCAAAGCAGGTATCTGGGCACAAAGCCACAAAGCTAGTCCCAGCGCACTCGCTCGCCGGAAGGGGGAAGGTATCAAGTGAAAGAGATGATTCATAGTAAAAAGGATTTTGATTCATTAGGTTCGTCTTCAGATTGCAGCGGCATGTTCTTCATCTTGTCCACATAGCTCTTTTTCATCACCAGGAGCCAAACAATCATCCCCAGAAAGAAGGTAAAGAAAATAATGAGCGAGATGATGGGAAAGATTTCGACATTTTTAATGCCTTCAAAATAATACTTAAACATAGTGCTTTTTTTTATGTCGGGAAGGGTGCTTTATGCACCCTTCCCGACGGTTAGATTTATTCCGGCGTATTGGTCGTTTCTTCCCCTTCGGCTTTTACTTCTATGTCCGTACCCAAGCGTTGGAGGTAGGCTATCATTGCGACAATCTCTTTATCTGCCGAAGTTTTCACCTTGGCTTCTTCTTTGAGACGCTGCACAATGGCTTCGCCTTGTTTTTTCACTTCTTCGGCCACCTGATTTTCATACCCTTCCGGATAAGGCACGCCCAGGGTGCGCATCGCCGAGATTTTATCTTTCAGGGCTTCGGCATCAAAGCTGCTTTCCAGGAGCCAGGGGTAAGGGGGCATGATAGAACCCGGTGACATCTGCTGGGGCTCCAGCATGTGGAAATAATGCCAGCTATCGCTGCGGCGGTTTTTGCTATGGCCTTCGCGGTGCAGGTCGGGGCCAGTCCGCTTAGAACCCCAAAGGAAAGGGTGGTCATAGACAAACTCGCCAGCTTTGGAATATTCGCCATAGCGCTCGGTTTCGTCGCGGAAGGGGCGCACCATTTGCGAGTGGCAGCCTACGCAGCCTTCCCGGATATACAAATCGCGGCCTTCCAGCTCAAGAGGTGTATAGGGTTGTACTGAGGCGATAGAAGGCACATTGGATTTGACCAGCATTGTCGGGATTATTTCAATAATACCCCCAGTGGCTACGGCAATAAAGACCAGCACGGTCATCATCACGGCGCGGCGCTCCAGGCGGTGGTGCCAGCCTTCATTGGGCTTGCCCACATAGTTTTTTTGCAAAGCCGGTGCTTCAGCCTCTTCATTGCGTATAAACTTACCGGCATAGGCGGTTTTCATGAGGTTATAAACCATCACAAATACCCCCGCAAGATACAAAGCGCCCCCAACGGCCCGCAGCATATACATCGGCAGGATTTGGGTAACCGTTTGCAGGAAGTTGCTATATACCAGGAAGCCGTCGGGAGTAAATTGCTTCCACATCAGGCTTTGGGTAAAACCAGCGACATAGAGCGGCAGGGCG
This sequence comes from Microscillaceae bacterium, assembly GCA_012031215.1. Taxonomy (GTDB): domain Bacteria; phylum Bacteroidota; class Bacteroidia; order Cytophagales; family Microscillaceae; genus JAAUUB01. The sequence continues at coordinate 15,845 of JAAUUB010000065.1, forward strand.
TAGAAAATCATCCCCAGTGTGCCCAGCCAGAAATGAGTATTGGCCAGTTTGACAGAGTGCAACTGCGTGCCCCACATTTTGGGAACCAGCCAGTAGAAGATACCAAAAATCAGAAAGCCGTTCCAGCCGAGGCCCCCAATGTGTACGTGGGCAATGGTCCAGTCGGTATAGTGCGAAATCCAGTTTACATTTTTAAGCGAAAGCATCGGGCCTTCAAAAGTGGACATCCCATACGCCGTTACGGCTACCACCATAAACTTCAAAATAGGGTCTTCCCGCACCCGGTCCCAGGCACCGCGCAGGGTCAGCAGACCATTGAGCATCCCGCCCCAGGAAGGGGCAATCAGCATAATGGAGAATACCGTACCGAGGCTTTGGGCCCAGTCGGGCAGGGCCGTATAGAGCAAGTGGTGTGGGCCTGCCCAGATATAGATAAATATCAAAGACCAAAAGTGGATAATGGAAAGCTTGTAAGAAAATACCGGACGATTGGCTGCTTTGGGCAGGTAGTAATACATCAGCCCCAGAAATGGCGTTGTGAGGAAAAAAGCCACCGCATTGTGGCCATACCACCACTGCACCAGCGCATCTTGCACCCCAGCAAACACATAATAGCTTTTAAAGATAGAAATGGGCAACTGGATAGAATTGAAAATATGCAGAATGGCGACCGTTACGAATGTAGCAATGTAAAACCAGATGGCTACATACAGGTGTCGCTCCCGGCGTTTCAGAATTGTGCCAATCATATTGACCCCAAAGGCCACCCACACCAGGGCAATGGCAATGTCAATGGGCCACTCCAGTTCGGCATATTCGTGGCTGGTGGTATAGCCCAAAGGCAAAGTTATGGCCGCCGCCAAAATGATGGCCTGCCAACCCCAGAAGTTGAAATAGCTCAGAAAATCGCTGAACATTCGGGCTTTCAAGAGCCTTTGCATAGAATAATACACCCCCGCAAACATGGCATTGCCCACAAAGGCAAAAATCACGGCATTGGTGTGCAAAGGGCGAATCCGCCCAAAGCTTGTAAAGGGGAGGCCCAGGTTGGCCGCCGGATAAAAGAGTTGGATCGCCGCCATCAAGCCAACGGACATCCCAACAATTCCGAATACCACTGAGGCAATTACAAATAATCTCACGATATGGTTATCGTAAGCAAACTTTTCTACGGTCAGGCTCGAATGCTCGAGTTTTTCTTCCGTGGCGAGGGTTTTACCTTCCATCATATCCGCTTATGTTTTGGAGTTTGTAAGAGTGATTCATTAGGTGAATGTATTTTGTCATCATACTTCCAAAATTAGGACACCCTAAAAAGGTGTCAAATGATTTTGGTAAGCCCAAAAACTGACAAATGTCAACTTTCAAATTGCTTTTCTGACTGCACACAAGACATCACCTGCCCGCCTTTGGCAAAGGCCAGCAAAACACCAATGCCCAAAGCGGGATTAGTCTTGTGTTGAATCAGTAGGCGTAGTTTTTTGCTCAGGCTTACTGTTTCTTTCGTCAAAGAGGATGCGTACCGAGGGGGAGTAGGTGTCTTCGTATTGTCCGCTTTTCACTGCCCAAAGGAAGGCGATTAAAAAACCGCCTGCCACAAAAATACTGGCCACAATGAGCACAATGATAACTGACATATTCCGACTTTGGATGAGTAAACAATAAACAAAACAACTTTGCTTCTGAAGCCGGGAAAAGAGCTGGCCCTACTCTTGGGCCAGTTCTCCGATACTTAATTATGAATTAAACTTATGAAATTTGTACGTCTAAAAGTAGCAATTTTTTACAAAATGGCATTGTTTATTTTTTTAAACCTACAAATTTCCAGGCCTCCCGCCTTTTCCTCTTCGTAACAGGTACAAAAAAAGCGGGGCCAGCCAGACAAAAAAATGACAATGGTCAGCTTATCAAAATTATTTTACCCAATGCCCATCAAAAACCAAAGAATGCCCTATTTTGAATCTTTTTGAAATAATCAATCATTTTTTGGATGTAACAAAAGGCTTTCTTCTGCCCCCTTCGGGTGCTAGAAAGAAAATGCCTCCTGCATGGCCCAAAGCTCATCGGCAAAGCTTTTTTCCGGAAAAGGAAGCCAATGCTGCAAGCCCACTGGCAACACCACCGGGGCCGAAGGCAGCGCCAGGTGTTGGTTTATCAGCAGAGTTTCCAGTTCGGGATACAAGGTTTTGATATGGGTAACCACTTCATTGACCGAAAAATTATGCTCGGCCAGGTTATACACGCCATTGGGCACCTCGGTTTTGAGCAAACGAGCCAGCACCGTAGCCAGTTTTTCTACGTGCACAAAAGCCCGCACCTGTTCGCCATTGCCCTGCACCGCGATTCGCCCCTGGTGGTGGGCCTCAAACATAAAGCGATTGATGACCGCCTCTATCCGCACCGTAGGGTTGTAGCCATATACATTGCCCGAACGAAGCAAATAAGCCTTGGGCAATTGGCTCAGCAGCCTTTCGGTATGTTGCTCGCCGCGCATTTTGGAAGAGCCATAAAAAGAAAAAGGCTGAAGCGGGGCCTGTTCGTCCATCGGGGTATCGCTGCGGCCATACACCGCCGTACTGCTCAGATAAACAAAGCACTGGACTGCACTTTTTTCAATCATATTGACCAGCTCAGCTGTGCCCCAATGATTGACCTGCTCAAAATAATGCGAATCCATATCGGAATAAGGCGTAGTTACTTTGGCCGCCAAGTGAAAAACCACGTCCATACCCTCAAGAGCCTTTTGCAGACCGCGGCTGTCTAGCAATTCTCCCTGCCGAAAATTGACCAGCAGATCTGGAATGAAGCTCTGAAAAAAAAGACCATAGTGTCCTCGGGAAAGATTGTCGTACACCCGGATTTCTTTCAGGTCGGGCAATTCACGAATGAGGGCGTGTATGAGCGAATAGCCCACATAGCCTGCCCCGCCGGTGATAAGAATTCTCATATAATTTCAAAAGATAAGGATTGTAGTGAATCGGCAAACAAATTTTGGGGCTAGCTCACTGGGCTACCAAGTCGGTGTGAAGGCCACATTCGGTTTTCTTCAGCCCGGCCCAGCGCCCTTCGCGTTCGTTTTGGGCATTCATCTGGGCAACACTTTGGGTGCAAGGCTCACAGCCCACGCTCAGATAGCCTTTGCCTTCCAGGGGATGCTGGGGCAACTGATGGTCTTTGAGATAGCGGGCAATCATCGCATTGGTCCATTCCAGCATAGGATGAAAGCGCAAAGTGCCATATTTGCCCGGCATTTCGTATTCAAAACGGCTCCGATTGGCGTTTTGGTCACGTCTTACCCCACTTATCCACACATCATACGCGGCCAGCATGGGCTCCATAGGCAGGGTCTTGTTGAGGTAACAGCAATAATCTGGGTCTTTGGCAAAAAAAAGCAGACCATTGGCATCGCGCTGGGCTATTTTGGGAATAGGAGAGGCTGCTTCCTGCAATTGAAGCCCAAATTGCCGCGCCACCTCTTCTTTGAAAGCCAGGGTTTCGGCAAAATGATAGCCGGTATTCAAAAAATAAACAGGAATAGAAGCATCAATCTGACTGATTAGATGCAGCATCGGGAGGCTATGCGACTGAAAAGAAGAAGAAGCAAAGATTTTCTTCCCATTTTCCTGATATGTTTTAATTTTATCCCGAAAAATTTGCACCAGTGGTGTGTAGTCTGCCATCTTTTCTATTTGCTTTTTACAACAATCTTGTAAACAAAAGCAATCTTGCAAAGATTTCCAAATGGTGAAAGCTTTGTCGGATGACTTTCTGGAATAGGGCAAGTTTTTATGAATTATAATTTCTGGAATGGGGCCGCTTTGCGCACCCTGAACACTTAGTTTTTTATGATGCAAAAAAATACCCCGGTGATTGTGGGCGTACACCAGCTCACCCAGCGCTGGCAGGAGGGCCAAATGCCCCAGCACCCCCTCGCCCTGATAGAAACAGCGGCCCGCGAGGCCCTGGACGATGCCGGAAACCACCTCAAAGCGGCCTTAGATGCCCTTTATGTGGTCAATATCTTTTCTTATGGCTATGCCGATGCCCCGGGTGCGCTGGCCCGGGCCTTGGGCATTTCGCCCCGCACCCTGCTATACAGCACCGAGGGCGGCAACACGCCCCAATACCTGGTCAACCGGGCTTGTTTAGCCCTTGAAAAGGGCGAGGCCCAGGCCGTGCTGATTGGCGGGGCTGAGGCCGTGTATGGTTTCAAGCAAGCCGGAAAGAAAGGACTTCGCCTTGACTGGCCCCCCCGCGCCCAGCCCCAACAAGTGAGTGGCGAAGTAAGGGTGCCGGTCAATGATGTGGAGAGCCTCTATGAACTCTATGCCCCGGTGAATGTATATCCTATCTTTGAGACCGCCCTACGCGCCCAAAAAGGCCATACCCCGGCCCAGCATCAGCAATACCTGGGGGCACTTTATCAAAAATTTGCCCAAGTGGCGGCCCAACACCCCCAAGCCTGGATACAGGAGGCCTATACTGCCGAAGAAATTTATCAACCCTCCGAAGAAAACCGCTATGTCGGTTTTCCCTACCCCCTGCGGATGAATGCCAATATCAATGTGGACCAGGCCACCGCCATCGTGCTGACCACCGTGGGAGAAGCCGAAAAACAGGGCATTCCTCCCGAAAAATGGGTTTTTCCGATGGGAGGAGCGCATCTCAACGAGGTGTGGGAAGTAAGCCGCCGACCCCGGCTCTATGAATCGCTTGCCATTGGCAAAGCGGCAAGCTGGGCTTTGCAACAAGCTGACCTAAGCTTGGCAGATATTGGAGGCTTCGATTTATACAGTTGCTTTCCCAGTGCCGTCCAAATGGGGCGCAATGCCCTGGGCCTTGCCGAAGATGATCCGCGCCCTCTCACGCTCACGGGCGGACTTTCTTTTTTTGGCGGAGCGGGCAATAATTATGTGAGTCATTCCATCATCACCGCCGTAGAACAAATCAGAAAAAACCCCACCAGCCCCTGCTGATTACTGCCCTGGGCTGGTATGCCACCAAGCACGCTGTTGGGGTTTATGGAAGCCAAGCGCCGCGCCAAAGCTGGCAAGAAAGCCAGCATTTTGACCAACTTCAGGCCGAAATAGATGCCTGCGCACTTCCTTCCCCTCAAAAAGAGGCTCAGGGAAAGTTTTGCATCGAGGGATATGTGATTTTATATAATCGGTTTAACCAAGCCGAAAAAGGAGTGGCCATTGGCCGACTGGAAAACGGACTTCGCGCCATTGCTTATCTGGAAGGAGAGGCAGACATCCTGAGGCACTACTGCGAAACAGAACTGGTGGGCCAAACCGGACTCGTCCGCTTTGATGCACAGCGTAAGCGAAACTTGCTTCGTTTTGAAGGCTGAAAAAGTAAATCCGGGCAAAAAACAGTTTTTAAAACTAAATCATTGATTTTCAGACAACAAATTTTATTTTTGAAAATCAATAAACTTTTGCCCTGTTTACTATCATGAAATCCAGTGTATTCTTTTATTCTTGGGCGATGGCAGGCTTGCTGCTCTTGGCTGCCTGCCAGGGAAACAAGCAGCCTAAATCAGGGCCGCAAAACCAGCCCAGTCCTTCGGGAGAGCCACTGCCCGAGGTTTCGGACATTCCGGGGATGCAGGCGGGCCGCTCTTCGGATAATCTAAAGGCCGTCTTGCCATTTTATCAAGAAGGAACCATTTATCAATCGCTTCCAGAGGCCTTGCTGGAGCCGGAGAAAGTATTCCGCCTTCGTTTGCGGGGCCAAAGGCTGCAATCGCTTCCCTTAGACATCTTCCGGCTGAGTAACCTAAGGGAACTTGACCTGTCGGACAATGAACTCGCCAGCCTGCCCGATTCTTTTGCGGCCAAGCTCAACCGCCTCGAGATTTTAGACCTTAGTTATAACCGTTTTTCCCAGTTTCCAGACAAGCTCAGCCTGCTCGAGAACCTGGGCTACCTCAATCTGAAAGGTAACCTTCTGCGCTCTTTGCCGGCCTCTATCCAGGACTTACCCAATCTCTTAGTGCTAGACCTGGGCGAAAACCAGTTTGCTGAGGTACCCCCGGTGGTTTGTGAGCTGAATCGGCTGAAGTGGCTTTATCTGGATGGTATCCCGGTAGATACCCTGCCTTCGCATTTCAGTCAGCTGACGCAGTTGCGTCGTCTTAGCTTTCGCAAAGGCCGCTTGAAGGAAGTGCCGCCAGTACTGGCCGGACTCACGGGTTTGGAGGAGTTGATTTTGAGTGCTAATCAAATTCGAGCTCCAGGCTCAGTATTCAATAATCTGAAGCAACTTACTTATCTCAACCTGAGCGGCAATCGTTTGGATTCCACTCGTTTTTGAGTGATTTGCCCCCCTTAGTTCACCTGGATTTATCCCAAAATCCTTTCAATAGTCTGCCGGATGATTTTTTTGTCCGGCATACCTCCCTCAAAGCCCTTGACCTGAGCCATACCCGGCTGGAGGCCCTGCCAGCAGGCCTTTCCCGTTGCCAGGGTTTGGTATGGCTGGCCATTCAGGGACTTAACCTGCGCCAGTTTCCCGAAGAAATCGGGGCTTGTCGTCGGCTCCGGGTACTTTATCTGGGGCAGCACCCTCAGCTCTTGGCAGAAAATATCCTGTCTGTCCTGGGTGAAATGGGGCAATTACATACTTTGAAAATTCTTCAACTCAATAATCAGCCGCTCATCCTTTCGCCCACCCTGGCGCGCCTGGAAGGGCTGGTAGAGCTAGACCTGAAAGGTAATCGCCTGGCCGACACCGAAGCATTACTGGGACAACTGGCTCAGTTGCCTAACCTACAGGCCCTCAATCTGGCCAATTGTGGGGTGCGGCAGGCCTACTCGAGTTTTCAAAGCCTCAAAAGCCTGCGTCTCCTGGGCCTGGATTTGAAGTCTATGCCCCTAGGGGAGGTGCAAAAAATACCTATCTTACTGGCTCCCGGTGCCGAGGTAGTGGATGGAACGGAGTTTTTCAGCTACCGAATGATGCAGGAGGGGGGGGGAAGTCAGCTTGAATAGCAAGAAATTAGGACAAACCCCAGCCACGACTTTTTTCCTCAAACAAGGCCCAAAGGGCTTCCTGGTCGGGC
>JAAUUB010000066.1 GCA_012031215.1 Microscillaceae bacterium
CTGTCCGAAAAATATGCGGCGACCCTACACTACCAAACTGCCGACCTGAGCCAAAAGGCAGAAGTGATGGCTTTTGCCGATTTTTGTGCAGCAGCAAACCGAGCGGATAGAGGTCTTGGTTAACAATGCCGGGGTTTTTTGGCCGGGGGCGGTGCTGACCGAAGCGGAGGGCAATCTGGAATATATGCTTCAGGCCAACTTACTGAGTGCTTACCACCTCAGCCGCGCCCTTGTGCCGCGTATGCTTCCCTTTGGCCAGGGCCATATTTTTAATATGTGCTCCATTGCCAGCCTGGTGGCCTATCCCAATGGGGGCAGCTATGCCATCACCAAATTTGCTTTGTTGGGCCTGAGCAAGGTTTTGCGTGAAGAGCTCAAATCCGAAGGGCTTCGGGTAACCTCGGTTTTGCCAGGGGCTACCTACACCGCCAGTTGGGAAGGCGTAGAAGTGCCCCCCGAGCGCCTGATGCCTGCCGAAGACATTGCCGAGATGGTCTATGCAACCTATGCCCTTTCTACCCGGAGCGTGGTGGAGGAACTACTCATTCGCCCTCAGTTGGGCGATTTATAATCACTCCCGCGTTTTATTTTTGGCCTCAGGTGGGTTCATCCCCTCAAAATCAAGCGCAAGCTGGAGGCCTATTTTGTGGATGGGCTCTTCAAAATTCGCGATTTGCAAACCCAGCAGTCGCACGGCTTGCCAGGGTGTTGGAAGGCTTTGCAAGAGTTCTGTATAAATCCGCCGGATGGTTTCCAAATCGGAAAAGGCATAAGAGAGGGTCTTGCTTCGGGTAATTTGCCGGAAATCGGCATATTTGACCTTGAGGGTCAGGGTGCGGCCTTTGAGTTTTTTCTTGGCCAGTTCATCGGCCAGTTGGATGGCCAGTTCTCCTAGCTTTGCCTCGGCCTCGGCCTGGTTTTGCACATCTTTGGCATAAGTGTTTTCGGTTCCCAGAGATTTGCGCAGGCGGTCCGGGTTGACGGGGCGCTCGTCAATGGCCCGAGCCAGGAAAAAATAATGGCGGCCCACTTTGCCAAAGAGGCGTATCATCTGGGCTTCGTCCCAGCGGCGCAAATCCTGCCCGGTATATACGCCCATCTTTTTGAGCCTGGCGGCGGTTACTTTGCCAATGCCGTGAAATTTCTCGATGGGCAAACGGGCAACAAAAGCCTCGGCCTGTGCGGGGGTGATGACAAAGAGGCCGTCTGGTTTTTGATAAGCAGAGGCCACCTTGGCCAGGAATTTATTGTAGGAAACCCCTGCCGAAGCGGTGAGTTGGGTCTCTACCTTGATTTTTTGCTTGAGCGCACGGGCAATGAGCGTAGCCGAAGGCAGGTTTTTTTTTATTCTCGCTTACATCGAGATAGGCTTCATCCAGTGAAAGTGGTTCTATCAAGTCGGTATATTCCTGAAAAATAGCCCGGATTTGATAAGATACCTCCCGATATACATCGAAGCGAGGCTTCACAAAAATAAGCTGAGGGCACTTGCGCAGGGCCACCCTAGACGACATCGCCGAAAAAACCCCAAACCGACGGGCTTCATAAGAAGCAGCCGCCACTACCCCCCGCTCCCCTCGCCCCCCCTACGGCCACGGCCTGCCCCCGCAGCTCGGGGAAATCGCGTTGCTCTACGGAGGCAAAAAAGGCATCCATGTCTATGTGAATGATTTTGCGCCCGTAAGCTGAGGCAGACCGCTCTTCTTCTCCTGTTTTATCCTTCATCGCACCTGTTTTCTTGAAGCAAAGAAAGCATTTGAATTTTATATACACTTATGCAGGGCTACTTTGCCGGGTATCGGAGGTTGTTCACGCCCCTATCTTTCGGCTTGAAAAGGCAAAATATCCATTTCAGGTTTTGAGCATTGCCTGCCCCGGCCTTCTTCCCGTCTTTTGAATTAATTATTTCACTTATTCCAAGCCCTTAAACCTTATAACCATGAAAATTTTTCAAAAAACCTTTTTCATCTTGATTTTTATGATGGCCCCTGGGCTGAAAGGCCAGGCCCAAACCCAGTGGATGATGGGTAAGCTCCAACTCAAAGACGGAAGCACGCACAGCGGCTGGCTGGCTTTTGAACCTACCCAATCACCCGACAAAGCCACCATAAGCTTCAAAACCGAAGCCGACACCCACCCGGCCCAAATGTACAGTGCCTCCCAAATTACGGCCTTGCAATACTATGATGAGCAACTCAAGATTCGGCGCTTTTATGGGCAATATCAGGGCGGGCTTTATGAGCTTTTGGCCAATAATCACCCGGATTTGCACTTATTGATGACCTCAAACCTGAGCATCAACGCTCAGCTGAAGAAACACACCTATCGGCAGTTTTATTTTTGGTACAAAGGGCAAATCATTCCGGTCAAAGACTTTTATGGCCAATGGCAGGAAATGGCCCAAGCCGCTGGACTGGATGCCGAGGCCCTGGCCCAAAAAATAGACCTGGATGCGCATCAACCCGAGAATTTCCCGGTTTGGGTATATGCCCTCAATCAGGAAAGGAGTAAGCGGGAAGCGGTTTCGGTGCGCTAAAAAGCGGCTTCCTCCAATCAGAAAAATGCGCCCATTGTGGGCGTATTTTCTTTTTTTCATTGGGCTGGGAAAACGCCGCACAAAACGAAAAGAATGGATATCCCAAGCCTCAAACCTTCACAGCCTTTTGGGTCTTTAAAGATGCCCAAAGGCCCGTTCAAAGCCCGTCCCGGCGCTTTTTTAAATAAATTTTTTATCTTTGTTTAGCAGGGATGTGCGGCTTCTTTTGATACCAAGGCTGATGAAAGCCAAAAAATTATATGGCAAAAACGTATCGGGTAAGTTTTGAAGACCGGGGCATTCGCCTGTTTGGGATATTGCTTTTCAGCATCCTGGGCACGGTCTTTATGGATTATGGGGAACGCTCGCCCGCTCTTATGGCGGCTGAGTTTGTAACAATGCTGATAGGCACTACCCTGATTTGGCATCTCAACCGGGGCATTATTTTTTATTACGTTGCGAGTGCGCCCACCGTATGTCGCTGGGTCGCCGCTTGCTCTATCAGATATTGCTCAATCTCAGTATTTCCCTTTTGATTACTGTTTTGCTGGCTTATCCTTTCAACATTTTGGTGGCCCAGAAAGACCAAACCCTAACTGTCTTCTTGTACTTTTTTAGTAATAACTTCCTGACTATCATCATCTTTGTATTGCTCATCAATGCCTTATACGAGTCTTTGTTTCTGTTTCAGTCCTGGCAGGAATCGGTGCTGGAAGTAGAAAAATACAAAAAAGCCAGCCTGGAGGCTGAATATCAAAACCTGAAAGGCCAGCTCAATCCCCATTTTTTGTTCAATAGCTTCAATACCCTGGCCCAGCTGGTGGAGGAATCGCCCCAAAAGGCAGTGGCTTTTATTGAAGGGCTTTCGGATGTGTATCGCTATGTGCTCAATTGCCGGGACAAGGAATGGGCCTCACTGCGTGAAGAACTCAGGTTTATGGAAGCCTATTTGCTCCTGCTTAAGGGCAGGCACGAGGCACATTTACAGGTAGATTTTGCCCCGGAAGTGGGGCAGCAAGCTGGTCAATGGTATGTGCCCCCGCTGGCTTTGCAGATGCTCATAGAAAACGCCATCAAGCACAATGAAATATCGAGCGCCCATCCGCTGCAAATTCAAATCAGGATAGAAAATGAATCGCTGGTGGTGCAAAACAATCGCCAGCAACGCCAGGTAGTGCCTTCTTCTACCAAAATTGGCTTGCAAAACATCCGCGAGCGTTACCGCCTAATGGCCAATAAGTCAGTAGAAGTGGAAGAAAATGAGCATTCTTTCGCGGTCAGCTTGCCGCTTATACAACTCAAAATGGGATGATATGAAAGTATTAATCTTGGAAGATGAGGCCCCGGCGGCCCGCCGTTTGCAGGGGCTGATAGCCCGGTGCGATGCCCGGATAGAGGTGCTGGCGGTGGTAGAAAGTGTCAAAAAAGGCCTTGAGTGGTTTCAACAGCAGGCCCCTCCAGACCTGATTTTTTCCGACATCCAATTTGGCCGACAACCTTAGCTTTGCCCTTTTCCAAAGCCTGAACCTGCAAACCCCCATTATTTTCACGACGGCCTATGATGAATACGCCATCCGGGCTTTTGAGTGGCTCAGCGTTGATTATTTGCTTAAGCCCATCAAAGAAGAACAACTGCGCCGGAGTCTGGATAAATTCCGGCAATTGCGCCCGGCGACTCCCGGGCCTGATTTTCAGGAATTGCTCAATGTCTTGCAAAAATCTTATAAATCCCGCTTTTTGGTCTATGCCGGCGATAATCTGTTGCCAATCGAGGTAAGTGAGATTGCCTATTTTGTGGCCGAAGAAGGACATACCTGCCTCTTCACGAGGGCCGGGCGGCGTTTTTTTCTCAGCCAAAGCCTGGACCACATCGAGGCCCAGCTAGACCCCCGGCAGTTTTACCGGGCCAACCGCCAGTTTCTGCTCTCGGTCTCGGCTATTGTCAAAATCCAGCCCTATTTCAAGCAAAAACTTGTTTTGAATCTTCAGCCCGACTGCGAAACCCCCGTCATCATCAGTAAAAACAAAGCGGCTGATTTCAAAGCCTGGCTCAATGCCTGAGCTATTCAAAGCCTTCCCGAGAGGGCCACGTAGTGATTGCCGGTTGCTTTTTGGCGCAGCAGGGTTTGCACCTCTTCGTGGAGTTGGGCCAGCACTTCATGGGGGTGGTCCATTCGCCAGTTTTTGATGATGACATTGAGCAGCGAATTGCCAATCAGCGACATAAAAGCCCCTGGCACGCCATGGCCCGTGCAATCTACTGCCGCCACAAATACCTTGTTGCGAAAAGTATCTACCCAGTAGAAATCGCCCGAAACCACATCCCGAGGCTTGTAAATGACAAAATATTCTGAAAAATTAAAGTGCAGTTTATGATTTTCGGGCAAAATGGACTGCTGAATGGTATAGGCGGCCCGAATGCTGTTGGTGATTTGCACTTCTCGCTGGCGAAGTTGTTCATTTTGTTGTTTGACCCGGGCCTCACTGGTTTGAAGCTTCTCGAGGGCTTTTTTGAGAATGGCTTGGTTATCGGCCATCTTTTGGTTGAGCAGATTGAGTTTTTGGTTAGTTTTTTCTAAAAACTCCCGCTGAGTCAGAACCCCCTCTTTTTGTTGGTATAGTTATTCTTTTAATAAAATTTATTATTTCTTACTATCTTCCAGAGCCCTTCGCTGTGCTTCTAGGTTTTGCTCAAAGGCATAGTTGACCTGCTTGAGATAGGTAAGGCTGGCCACCAGGATAATGACCACTACCAACACATAGGCATTGATGAGAAAGTAATCTTTCAAAAAAAAGGTCATCGGGATATTTGTCATACACGCCCACTCCCCGCACGTGATAAAGGGCATCTAAGCTTATCAGGCAAAGCAAGATAAAAGCCAGGGAAAGCCAGTAGGCCAGTCGGTTTTTGCGGCGGTCGAGCAAAAGCAAAGGGAGACACAAAGTGGCCAGGAGCAGGAAGCGGTGTTGAAAATACTCTACCACCGGAATCAGCCCCGGGTTTTGCCATTTGGGCAAAGTGGTGATGCTCATCACTATCACCGGAAAGAGGAAAGACATCAATATCCGGGAAAAATAGCCTTGGCCAAGATGGTTGAGCCACAGGACTAGCAAAAAAGTCAGCATTCCAAAAGCAGTGGTACACGCCCGCAGGAGGCTGTGATTGACCAGGAGGGTAATCAGAAAAAGGATGAAAATCAAAGACAAAAAAGAAATGCTGATTTGATTGGCCAGGATGAGTTGCTTCTGCCGGCTGGGAGGCAGGGCTGGGTGCACGCCAATTTGGGAGAATTTTGCCAGAGATTTTGGGAAATAAGCGGAGATTGGTCCATAAATCCATCCAAAAATGCAGGCTTTTCAGTTGAAGCAGGGCAAAAACAAAACCAAGTAAATAAAAAACCAATTGCACCGGGCAAAAAATAGCAGCTATCACCGAGGGCCTTCTACCAGATACATATCTACGTCGCCTTTGTTTTTGGCCGGAATTTTTCCCCGGTGGGTGCAGATAAAGAAATCTTTTATCAATTCATAGGTTGTGCCAGAAATATTGACCTGCCCCACGATGCCGCTGGACTCCATTCGGCTGGAAGTGTTGACGGTATCGCCCCAGATGTCGTAGGCAAATTTCTTCTTGCCAACCACCCCAGCCACCAGTGGCCCAGAATGAATTCCGCAACGGATTTCCCAGGATTCCTTGCCCTGGGCTTCTTTTTCAGCTTTGAGGGCTTGCATAAAAGACTGAATTTCCAGGCCGGCCTGCACGGCATCTACGGGGTTAGTCGTATTCGGAATCGGAATACCCCCGGCACACATATAAGCATCGCCAATGGTTTTAATTTTCTCGAGATTATGGCGGGTGATAATTTCGTCAAAAGCCTGAAAGCAGCGGTCCAGCTCATAAATCACTTCTTCGGGGCTGAGCTTGGCCGAAATATTGGTAAAGCCCTTAAAATCGGTAAACAACACCGTAACCAATTCATAATGACGGGGGGTAGCTTCGCCGCGTTCTTTGAGCTCTACGGCCACCTCAAAGGGCAGGATATTGAGCAGGAGCTCATCCGATTTTACTTTTTCACGCTCAATGACATCGCGCTGGGCTTCTATTTCCTCTTTTTGCTGGTTGATTTCTTCATTGAGTTCAATAAGATTATCGCGCTGGGCCTCTATTTCGGCTTTCTGGTGCTCTAGGCTCACATTTTGCTCTTGTATTTTTTCGTTTTGGGCTTTAAGCAAGCGGTTTTTCTGGCGGTTTTTATAGTAAAAAACAAGATAAAAAGGATAATCAGGCCAAAGAAGCCGATGATGGCCAACAAGAGATTACGGGCATTTTTTTGGGATTGTTCTTGTTCTAGGCGCTCTTTTTCAGAGCGGGCCTGTCTGGCTTCGGCTTCGGCCAGTTTACGATTTCGGTCTGCCTCGAGGGCCTTGAGGCTGTCTTTTTCGGCCTGGGCGCGGTTGCGATCGGCCTGGGCCAGGGCGAGGTCTTTTTCGGCCCGGGCAGCTTGGGCATCCGCCTTTGATTTTTGTTCACGGGCGATGGCCAGGCTTTTGTCATTTTCGGCCCGGAGGGCTCTTTCATAGGCCAGTTGGCGGTCTTTTTCGGCTTGGGCGGCGGTGAGTTCGGCCACCCGTCGGTCATTTTCGGCTCTTTGCGCGATGAGCTTTTGTTGCTCCAGTTCCAGTTTTTGGTTTTCGTCGCGAGAGATTCCCAGGGCAATTTCCCCTTCCATTTGTTGGAGGGCCAACTGCTGGTTGATTAAGGCCTGGCGTTTGATATTTTCGCGGTCATCAATTTCTTTGCTGAGGGCATTTAGTCTTTCGCTGTATTGGCGAAAGGTTTTGAGGTCGCCTTCGGCTTCGGCAATATCGGCCAAGATGCGGTAGCTATCGCGTTCGGCGATTTTGTTGCCGCTGGCTTTGGCTTGGATAAGGGCCAGTTCCACTTCGGGGCGGGCTTTCTCGATACTGCCCCCCAGGTAATGGTTGAGGGCCAGGTGGTTGTGCAGGTCGGCCTGGCGGTCCAGGCGTTGGGCGGCTACCCAAAGCCTTAGGGCTTTTTGAAAATAATCCTCGGCGGCGGGATAATTGCGCAGGTTGGTATTGATGACCCCCAGGTTGGTGAGCAGGCTGGCCTGTTCAGCATTGCTGAGGGACTTGTCAAGCTTCTTTTGATTCAGTTCTATGGCTTCGTTAAAATACTGAAAAGACTTTCGCCGGTCTTTGAGGGCCCGATGGAGGTAGGCCAGGTTATTGAGGGCCTGAACCTGTCCGTTTTCGTTCTTATTGCTCTGGTAGAGGCGAAGTTCCTCTTCCACAAAAGGCAAGGCTTTGTCGGGTTCGCCATTAAGCTGGTGCATCAGGGCCAGCCGGTTCAAGGCCAGAGCCAGGGCCTCGGGTTTGTTTTGCTGGCGGTAGAGGGGTAGGGCTTTTTCATAAATCTCTTTGGCTTCGGCATATTTTTTAATCTGAGAATAGGACCAAGCGGCATTTTCCAGGCTCAGTAGCCGGTTATCGAGCTGGCCATTGCGGGCGTGTAGGCTGTCGGCTCCTAAAAAATACTTAATAGAGGTTTCATAGCCATTCCATTCCTGATAGAGTGCTCCCAGTTCATCGAGGGTGTTGGCCAGGGCGGCCTCGCGGCCATTTTTGGTGAGGATGTTGCGGGCCTGAAAATAATTTTCTACCGCCCTTTGATACTCTTTGCGTTTGCGGTAGGCCCGAGCCAGCGACAAATAAATAGGAACTTTGTTGAGGTCTTCTTTAATGGTTTTGAGGCGCTCTTCCAATTGCACGATTTCCTGGGCCGGAAGCACACTTAGTGCTGCCAGGGTGAAGAGGAGTATGAGCAGAACGATATGTTTCATCGTAAATTTGACCGCTATGGAGGAACCCCCAAATGTAAAAAGCATTTAGGGAGCCTTAAAATATTTCAATTATTTTTTTCGCATAAAATTCAACTAATTTGCGCAAATAAAATTCCAAAATTAGTCTAAAGTGCTTTGAAGGCCAGCTACTTGGCTTTTTAGCTGGTTTTGAAAAAAGAAGATAAAATCAAGAGGGCTTATTTTTTCTCATTTACACACTGGTTTTGCCAATGTTGAACATCCGACAAAAAATTTACGTCGCCGGCTGGCTGTTTTACCTTGCCGGATTTGGACCTGGGACATCGCTTTTTGCCCAAAGTGATTCGGCCAGCCTGACCCGCCTGCTGCAATTACAGGTGGCGGATATGTATGAACAGGAAAAAACCGATTTTTTGAATATTCAAGTGAGTATTGCTTCTAAAAAGTCAGAAAGTCTGTTTGAAGTGCCTTTTGCCACTTCGGTCGTAACCCGTGAAAACATCAAAAGAGCGGGTGTAACTTCTATCATGGAGGCCCTTCGCCTGATGCCGGGCCTCATCGTGCAGGAGCAAAGCAATGGCAATTATGACATTCATATTCGGGGCGGAAGCAATGTGCAGAGAAGCACCTTTTTTTCAGTGAGCGGCAACACCACCACCCTGGTCATGATTGACAACCGCCCAATTTATAATTATTACCTCGGGGGTACTTTTTGGGAAACCATCCCCATTGACCTTAATGATGTGGAGCGTATTGAACTGGTGCGAGGGCCTACGGCGGCTATGTATGGCCCCAATGCCGTTTCGGGGGTTATCAATATCATCACTCGCCAGCCCGAAGACAATGGCTTTTATTCGGTGGTCAATGCCCAACAAGGCAACTACGATACTTATCTCAATAATGCCTCGCTGGGCTATCGCATCAACAAACGATGGGATTTTATTCTCTCCGGCAACTGGCAGCAAAGGGGCCGCCACCAGGATACTTATTTTGATTATGGCTCGGGCAATTATGTGGCCCGGGACAATCTGCCCACTTTTTCGGTTGACCCGGCAGAAGCTTATCCATTTCCTAATCTGGCCCAGGAACGCTTTGGGGTCAATCTTTTTGCCAATTATCAACCCGATGCCAAAACCAGGCTGAGCCTGAGTGCTGGTTTGCAAGACTCGAAAGTGCAGAAAACCTACTCCGAAAATCTGACCAGCCCCCTGACCACTTCCTTTTCCGAAACCCGCTATCTTGATTTCCGGGCCCGGCTCAATCACCTCAACGCTCAGTTTTCTTATCAAAACGGCACACAAACTGAGGGGCTGGGAGCTGTGGGGCAAATCTGGGATTTTGAGACCTATGATGCCGTAGTGGAATATGAATTTTTGATTAAAAACCTCACCTTGCGTCCTGGGCTTAATTTTCGCCGGGCTTTGTATGACGATACCCCTTATTTTGATATTGCCAATCGGGAGGGCTTGCTCAATGCTGCCCGCGAAATCAATACTTTTGCTGGTTACCTCCGGGGCGACTACCTGGCTTTTAAGGAAAAGCTGCGTCTGGTCGCTGCGCTGCGGGTGGACCGTTTTAATTTTCCTGACCAGCCTTACTGGGCTTTTCAAACTTCGGCCATCTATAAGATAGACCCCAAAAACATTGTGCGCATCAGCTTTGCCCAGGCCAATTTATCAGCCAATATCATCAATACTTTTTCCAACCGAATCTCGCGGGCTACCGATCCGCCTCTGATTATTGTAGGCAATCAGGAAACTGAACTCCTGACCAATGATTTGCTTGAGGTGGGTTATAGAGTGCAATTGGGCAATCACCTTCGGTTTGATTTAGAGGGCTATCTGAACCAGGGCCGCAACTATGCCGATTTTATCAATACCGCCTTGCGCGATGAATTGGTAGATGGCGTGTTGACCGTCGTGCAACCGCTGGAAACCCTCAATACCCCGCTCCAAACCCGTCAATTGGGTTTAGGCCTGGTCGCTGATTATAATTATGAAGGCTTGCAGGTGAGGGCTTTTGTCAATTATCAAAAAACTACCCTGATAAATTCTTCTCCCTATAACTATACGGCCGATGCTTCGCCCCCCGGCCTGGGCACGGTCAATCCGGCCGTGGAAAATATCAATTCGGGGCTGGGAACGAAAATCGTGCACACCGGAACGCCCACCTGGTATGGCGGGGCCATGATTAATTACCGCACCGGGCGGTTTAACTTTCACCTCAATCCATACTTTTTTACTGCTACGGAGTATTATTCCTTTATTTTTGGGCTCTTCAACAATGGTGAGACCGGGCGCGACCGTATTCCAGGAAAATTTATCCTCAATCTGCGGGTGGCTTACAAGCCTACCAGCACTATTGACCTTTTCGTGAATATACGTAATCTACTGGGGCAGGAAGAAAGGGAGTTTTTTCATACCGACCGGGTGGCGCGGATGCTGCTGGCGGGCTTAAATTTTGAGTTTTAGCTTGCTCATCTTTTTCAAATCGCAATGAAAAATCTATTTCACAGTTCCTTAACCCAGCATCTTGCTACAATCGTCCAGGCATTGTGTATATTTGAAATCAGGAATTCTAGGGCCGGGCTTGTCCCGGTTGTTTTTTTTGAATAAGTCCAAATACTTTATGAATCCGAATCCGAACCCCAACATCGACCCAATATTTGTGAAGATTTCTGAAAATCTCGAAACCACCAACATTGAAGACGATTTGACCATCACCCCCTTCTATGTGCAGGTAGGCGATGTTGTCAATATTGGTGGAAGGCAATACACGGTTCATAAACTACGGGACGAAAAGGGAAAGCCCACCCTTAAAAACAGCGACCTCAAAAACAACCTCAAGGCCTACGAAGAATTGCAAAGAGCCGGCATTGTCCTCGATTATGAAATAGACGATCTTTGCCTGGTCAATAATTACAACGGCGACATTCTTATTGAAATCACGGTTCCGCCCAATACTTACCAAAAAGCCCATTACGACCGACTGACCCATACCAATCAGCGCAATTTTTTTGTCCGTTTGGATAATGCCATGCTTAACAATCGGCTTCGCGACCAAAAAGTGAATTTTGAGGAAGTCGAAATCAAACTCTCGCCCTGTATGTTTGCCTCTGACTCGGCCCTGGCCCATACCCAATCCGGCCAGATTGTGTCTATCACGGAGCGCAACCGGGTGTTTATGGAGCCTGTTGTACAAATTGAGGTCAATCCGGGTTTTACCCTTTATGAAAAAGAAATCACCAGTCGCCTGGTAGGGGCGGTCAACCTGCTGGCCCGCAGCCAAAAAATCACCCGCGTCTGCACGGCCTTGCCCCGGGGAGCCTATTATAGCTTTTTGTTTCAGGGAGCCGCCGACGGCCTGGTTTCGCCTCAGATACTCTTGGAATGGTTTGACCAGGTGGACCGCCGCATCACCCTGTTGGGGCGCATCATCCGGCAAGGCATTCATCAATACCACCCACATCTGCCCATTTCGCAGTATTCATTCATGGATGCGGCTTGCGAAACCATGCGGGCTTTTGTGTATGAAGCCTTTCAAAAAGGGGTGAAGCAACTTGACCAGGAAACACTTTTTGCCCAGGTGATGCATACCCTCCGCGAGCAGGATGCTTTTGCCCACGAAGTATTTGCCGCCCTGGAGCCCCCCCAAAACTTCCCGGAGCTGGCCGATTTTACCTATGCGGCTACCAACCTGACCGACATGGTGCCACCCACAGGCTCAAAGCCGGTCTCCAAAATGGTGATAGGGGTCTATGATGTTTCTGAAACGCTGATGTGGTCTATTGCCCGGAAAATCCGCAACCGGGGCTTGCTCGAGGCCCGAGGCCTCTTTAACCCGGAGCAGCCCCAAAAAACCAATATGACCATCTTTCTTACATCGGGGTAATGCCCATAGAGCATGTTATTTTTGACATCTCCCCGGAATATGCTCAAAAATAATATGGGGGGCTTCACCCGCCTGTATTCTGTGCGCCAGGAGGCCCTCACCCAGGATGATACCAAAGACCTACTTGGCGGCTCTCTGGGGCTTGAATAAAGCCAAAAGCTTTAAATAAAAGCCATTTCTTTGTAAAAACTGTAATTTATCCTAATTTTCGGCAACTGATTAGCTCGAATATTGCTAATCTTCACTAAATCCATAAACAAATACGCGTATGAAAAAGACTGGAATTATCATTGGGGGAGCCATTGCTTTATTACTGATTATTTTGTTGTCGCTGACCTTTATCACGGTGCAGCCGGGCACTATCGGCGTTGTAACCCACTTTGGTGCTGTTCAACGTGTAACACTTCCCGAGGGCATTCACATGATTACTCCTTTTCGGACTAAGGTAATCCCGCTGGATGTGCGGGTACAAAAACTGGAAGCCGATGCCACGGCTTCTTCCCGCGATTTGCAAACCGTAACCTCTCGGGTAGCTCTCAACTTTTTTCTCTCCAAAGAAAAAGCGGCTACCATCTTTCAGGAACTGGGGGCCAATTATGAGGCAAACATCATCCAACCCACCATTCAGGAATCGGTCAAATCGGCCACTGCCCGCTACACCGCCGAAGAACTGATTACGAAAAGAGCCCTGGTCAAAGATGATGTCTTTAAATACATCAAGAAAAGGCTGGCCGCCAACAATATTATTGTTACCGAATTTTCTATCGTGGATTTCAAGTTCTCGCCCGAATTTAACCGGGCCATCGAGCAAAAAGAGGTAGCCAAGCAAAAAGCCCTCCGGGCCCGAAATGACCTGGAGCGTATCCGCACCGAAGCCGAACAGGCTCGTGTGAAGGCCCAGGGGGATGCCGATGCCCAAAACTTGCTCAAAGAGGCCATTGATGATAAAATCCTTCAGCTCAAAGCCATCGAGAAATGGAACGGGGTATTGCCTGTGGTTCAGGGCGAATCGTCCGGGGCTTTTATGGATATAGGGGCCATCATGAAAGGGCGCAAATAAATACCAAAAGGCCAGTCATCAAACTGGCCTTTTGGTGATGGTATCGACAGATTGCCGAGTTATAAATAAGCAAAGAATCCGCCTCTACTTACTAGTTTTGGTAGCTACGGCTTAATGTTTGTTCATAAACTTAACCTGTACCAAAGCACATTTTCTGCAAAGACAATGAAGATTTTTCAGTATCTGGTTGCAATTGGCGTACGGCCTCAACTGCCTGCCTATGTTCAGCACCGTATTCGGCTTGCCAACATTGTCAGCCTCGTGGGCATTCCCAACGGAACGCTGTTTTTGGTCTATTATTGGTTGTATTTCCCGCCTTTGGTGCCTTATCTCACTTTTTCCCTCGCGGTGCTGAGCAGTGTTATTCTCCTCAATGGCCTAGGCTGGAATCGTCTGGCCCGTACCATGCTCTCCATGATTTTTATTCTTCTGCTTTCTTTTATTCAGGGCTATGCCGTGCAAAAAGGTGAAATTCCGCATCATGGCATTTTGGTTTATACTTTTGCCATTACCAATATCCCCTGGCTGGTGATTGACCTCAGAGAAAGGCTAGTGATGGGCATCGCTTTTTTTATCAATGCGGTGGTCATGCTCAATCAGCCCTTTTTCATTGACTACCTGGAAACGAATCACAGCCGGGACCTTTTTCACGACCCCATTTTTAATCATGTCTTGTTGTTTTCTGCCCTAATTATAGGTGGGTTTTTGCTTTGGTTTCTCAATTACCGTACGCTCCTGTCCGAGAAATCGAATGCCTTGCTTTTGGAAGATGTATCGACCAAAAATGAGAAGCTTCAAAGCCAGCAGGAAGTAATGGAAAAGCATCTACGCCGCCTTCAGGAAAAGCAAAAAGAAGAAAAACAGCGCATCTGGCATACCCAGACACTCAACCGCCTCAACCGCCTTTTGCAAGACCAATATGACAGCCCTCGCGAGCTTTATCATCTTTACTTATCCGAACTGGCCCAGCGCTGCGACATCCAACAGGCCCTGCTCTACCTCTGGCAAGAAGAAAATGGAATATCTTTTCTTAATATGGAAGGGGCTTATGCTCCCAGCCAGGAAAGAATCCTTCACCCTCGCATTGAGCCTGGCATTGGCCTGGTGGGACAAGTGGCCCAGGAAATGAAAACCATTAGCCTTCACAAACTGCCAGCAGACTATCTCAAAATCAACTCTGGCCTGGGCGAGGCTTCTCCACAAAGTTTAGTAGTGGTACCCGCTTTGTTTCAGGACAGCCTACAGGCCGTGGCCGAACTGGCTTCTCTCAAAAACCTGGAAATGCATCATATTGAACTGATAGAAGAAGCCATGGCACCGTTGGCGGCCTGGATTTTTAACCAAAAAGTCTATCGCCGCACCCAAAGCCTGCTTCATACCTCCCAACAACAGGCCGAAGCCCTGCGCGCTCAGGAAGAAGAAATGCGCCAAAACCTGGAAGAGCTGGAAGCCACCCAGGAAGAGATGCGCCGCCGAGAAGAAGAATATCGCAAAATCATCGATGAAATGCGCCATGCCCAAGCCAATGCTCAAGACCTGGCTAACAAGGCAAGCTTTTCCTGATTCTTAGTACTCTTCCTTTACCTTCGCATTTCCCGTTTTGATTTTGAATTGAATGACAGTTTCTTTCCGGAATTGTCAAAATAATTTCAAAAAATTACATTCATTCCCAAAAAATATTTTCTGAGAAGGTGCGAGTGGTTTTATCTTTGTCTGTAACTTGATACATTTGAGGTGTTTAAAGTCATTATTTACCGAAAAGTTCCCGCATATTTTTCTATCATTTGCCCTAATTGAGCTGGCCTTCGAGATTTCTTTGGGCTTTTTGATAGAGACTTTTTTTTTAGAAAAAACCCTCAAAGTTTTTTCGCACGTGTGCATTAAAATATTAAATAACAATATCCATGAATTCTGAATCTTCATCTAATGGCCCTTTGACTTTTGAAAAGCCTGCCGAAGGCACTAAGGGCAACCAGCTCGCGCTTGAGCCTTCTCAGTTTGTGCAAATTTTGGAAGGCTGTGCGGATGCCGTAGTGGTATCCGACCACCAGGGTTTCATTCTTTTCTTTAATGAATCTGCCGAGCGTATTTTTCAATACCGGCGCGAGGAAGTCTTGGGGCAAAATGTGCGCCTCCTGATGCCCGATATACACGCCTACCAGCATGACCAATATCTGCAAAATTATTTGCGCACAGGCGAGGCCAAAATCATAGGCAAAGGCCGGGAGTTGGATGCCCGCCGCAAAGACGGCACACCCTATCCTATCTTACTGACCATCAGCGAGAGCCGTGATGCCCAGCGACGTATCTTTGCGGCTTTTATCAAAGACAATCGCGAAAAAGAGAAATGGAACACCAAATCCGGCAGCAACTGGAACAGGTGAGAGCCAGCGAAGAAGAAATTCGCCAAAACATGGAGGAGCTTCAGGCTACCCAGGAAAAACAGGAAAAATTGGCCGAAGAACTTCGCGAATCTGAGGCCGAACTGCTGGCCCAATTCAATGCCATCAATACTGCCTATTCTTTTGCAAGCTTTAGCCCCGAGGGGCTGGTGCAGGAAGCCAATACCCATTTTTGCGCGCAATGGGCTATGACCGCTTGGAAGAAATCAAAGGGCAGCACCACCGCATTTTTGTTGACCCAGTTTACGCGCAATCGCCCGCTTATCGTCAGTTTTGGGCCAATTTACAAAATGGTCAGAATTTTTCGGGGACTTACCAGCGCTACGCCCGCGACGGGCAGGAAGTTTGGATTGATGGGGCTTATTCGCCTGTTGTAAATGAGCAAGGCCGGGTGGTGAAGGTCATCAAACTGGCCCGGGATGTAACCGATTTTACCCTTGCCCTGAAGGCCTCGGGGCGTTTTCTGGAGCAGATACGGCAAGGCAATTTTGAAGCTGAGATGGAACTGAACTCACGCAAGGTGAGCGGCGATGTAGGGGAAATGATTCAAAACAACATTGCCTTGCGCGATACGCTCAAAAACATTCTGGCTGATGTCAACCGGGTCGTGCAACTGGCGGGCAAAGAAGGTCGCTTGGCCGAAAGACTGCGTACCGAGGGACAAGAAGGGGCCTGGCGCACCCTGACCGAATCGCTCAATGAACTGCTCGAGAACATTCACGAGCCGCTTCGGGAAATGCAAAGCCTTTTGGCCAACCTGGCAAAGGGAAACCTGGTCCGCCGTTTTGAGCAATCGGCCCGCGGCGATGTGCGGGAAATGTCTGAATCGCTCAATACCGCCCTGCACAACCTCAACCGATTATTGCATCACTTGGAAAAAAATGCCTTCTTAGTCGCAACCGCCAGCCTGCAAATGAAAAACAAAGCCCAGGGCATGCGCGAAAGCACCCGCGAAGCATCCGCCGCCATCCAGGAAATGGCCGATGGCGCCCAAGAGCAGGCCAATCGCATTGACGAGTCTTCGCGCAAAGTGGAAGAAACCCTCCTTGCCGCCCAAGAGGTGGGCCAAAAAGCTGAAAGCATCCACCAAGCCGCCGAAAAAGGGAAACAGGTCTCTCTCCGAGGGCTGGACATTGTTCGCTCGCTGGTAGAAAACATGGACACCCTCTCCCAGTCGGCCAATACCACCGCCGGAGCCATTGAGATTCTCACCAATCGCTCCGAAGAAATTTCCCGGATTCTAAATGTAATCAACGACATTGCTTTTCAAACCAAGCTGCTCTCTGTCAATGCCGCCATAGAAGCGGCGCGGGCCGGCGAAGCCGGGCGAAGCTTTCAGGTAGTGGCCGACGAAATAGGCAAGCTGGCCGAAGATTCGCGCCATGCGACCGTAGAGATTGAAAAGGTCATCAAAGATGTGCAAAGGATATTCAAAAAAGTACTCAGGCCGTAGTACAAATGAAAACTGGGGTAGAAAACGGCCATCAGGCCAGCCAAAAAGTGAGTGAGGCTTTTGCGATGATAGATAACTCCAGCACCGATACCCTTGAGCATTCCCGGAGTATCTTGCTGGCTTCTCAACAGCAAAAGAAGCCATTGATGCGGTGGTGCGTAATATTGAAAAATAGTCGTGGTTTCTGAACAAACGGCCAGTGGCACCCAGGAAGTAGCCAGTTCCTCTCGTGAGATGGACAAAGCAATGGCCGAGGTTACCCAAACTAGCGAGCACTTGGCTCAGATTGCCGAAGAACTCAAAGCCCAGGTCGGACAGTTCCAATTAAGCCCGACGGCATAAATCTTGGAAAGAATGGAAAATATCACTTTCCCTGGCTCCGGTAATCCACAGCGACTGATAGTTTTTACCCTTCATGGACAAGTATTTGGCTTGCCCATCACCGAAGTAAAAGAAGTGGTGGCCTTGCCCGTGCTTACGCCCGTTCCCTTAGCCCCAGCTTATGTGGCTGGTTTAGCCAATATTCGCGGAGAGGTCTTGGCCATTCTCCGCCCCGAGGTCTTACTGCAAATCTCTGATGATGCCCCCCTGTCGATGGCTCGTTTTGTACTGGTGCTCAATCCCCCCACCCTCCGAAGCGGGCTTTGGCTACCTGATATTCCCGATACAATCACGGTATATGAAAACCAGCTAGACCGCCAGGCCGACCTCAGCTTCCTTGATGCTCAGGTGCAAACCCACATTAAGGCCCTGGTGAAAAGAGACCAGCAACTTATTTTATTACTCAGCGGGCCAGGCCTGGTGCCCAGAC
Source organism: Microscillaceae bacterium (assembly GCA_012031215.1). Classification (GTDB taxonomy): domain Bacteria; phylum Bacteroidota; class Bacteroidia; order Cytophagales; family Microscillaceae; genus JAAUUB01. The sequence goes on from JAAUUB010000066.1 coordinate 17,997, forward strand.
ACTCGCCTACTTCTTTGAATACTGCTTCTTAAATTATCAAGAAAAATATGAATACACGTGTATTGATTGTGGATGATTCGCTTTACATGCGTACCCTCATACGGGAGGCCTTGGAGCAAGACGGTTATGAGGTAGTGGGTCAGGCTGCCAATGGCGAATCGGCCATAGACCTGGCGCTCGAGCTAAACCCCGACCTGATTACCCTCGATAATATCCTGCCCGATATGTTGGGCATAGATATTTTAAAAACCCTCCGTAAAGAAGGCCTGAAAGCCAAGATACTGATGATTAGTGCCGTAGGGCAGCAGTCGGTGGTAGAAAATGCTATTCAAAACGGGGCGGATGACTATCTCATCAAGCCTTTTACAAGCGAGCAACTCCTGGAAGCCACCGAAAAAGTGGTGCTGCTCTAAAACTTCTTTGCCTGTGCCTAAGAATATTGAGATATTACTGGCCGACGATTCCGGCTTTATGCGCCTTTTGCTCAAACAAATGATTGAGCAGGAGCCGGATTTATCTGTTTTAGGCACGGCCGCCGACGGGCAGGAGGCGTATGAAAAGGCTTGTCAATTGCGCCCCGACGTATTGGTGCTAGACCTTGTGATGGCTCCTTACGATGGGCTTTTTGCCATCGAGAAAATCATGGCCGAATGCCCTTGCCCGATTGTGCTGCTTAGTGGTCTTTCCGAAAAAGAGCCCGAAACGGTTTTCAGGGCCTTGTCTATGGGGGCTCTCGACTTTGTAAGCAAACCCAGCGGAGCCTTTCATTCTCACATTCGGCAGGTACAACCGCTGCTTTGTCAAAAAATACGCCTGGCAGCCCAATTGTCTATTGCGGCGCATAAAAAAAACCCCCAAGAAAAGTCAAATAATTATCCGCATACATTTGCAGCTACGCTACCCTATGAGGTAGTCCTCCTGGGAGGCTCTACTGGAGGTACTATCGGCATTGAATTTATTCTCAAAAATTTGCCTCAAAACCTGCCCGTTCCGGTGGTCATTGCCCAGCATATTCCCTTGCGCTTTGCCTTTTCCTTTGGAGAGCGGCTTTCAGGACTCTGCCCTTTTGAAATAAAAATAAGCCAGTCGAAACGGCCGCTGCTTCCCAATCAGGTTTATCTACTAAACCCGGAAGAAAACTGGGAAATCACCCTTTGTCAAAACCAGGCCTGCCTGCTGAGCACCCCAACGCTTTTTGCGGCTTATAATCACCCTTCCATAGACGGGCTCTGGTGTTCGGCAGCGGAGGTGTTTGGTGCCAAGACCCTGGCTATCTTGCTCAGTGGGATGGGAAAAGACGGGGCCTTGGGTATGCAAGCCATTCAGAGGCAGAATGGATTGACCATAGCCCAAAATGAAGCCACTTGCGTTGTATTCGGAATGCCCAAAGCGGCCATCGAGTTAGAGGCGGCCACGCACATTTTAGCCCTAGAAGACATTCCGGGCTTTATCACATCGTCCTTTTCAGACTAAAAAATCGGCATACCCATGAACCAAGCCTCATTACTGCAATTGTTTGTGCAAGAAGCCCAAGAACAGCAGGCCATTTTTGAGCAATACCTGGCCCAACTGGAAAGCAATCCCGATGACCTGGCAGGTCTGGATGCCCTTTTTCGGATTATGCATACTCTCAAGGCCAATGCCATGGCTCTCGAGCAAAAACCAATTGGGGAATTAGCCCACTTTCTGGAAGACTTGCTGAATTTGGTGCGCAAAAAGAACTCAGCCTCCAGGCTGACTGGTTTGCCGATTTATTTCAGGCCCACGACAAGCTCAATCAAATGATTCAAGCCCTCAACTCGGGGGAGAAAGTAAACTATAAAGGCTTTTTGACCCGGCTAAAAGTGAAGCTGAACAGCCAGCAGGGAGAAAACGAAACCGGCCCCTCGCTGGCGACTTTTTCTCAGGAAAACGCCGCTTCCCCCCATTACGAAAGCCAGGAAGCCCAAAACTGGCACATCCAGTTTAATGATACGGTGCAAATTCCGGTACAAAAGCTGGATAAACTGCTGACCCTCACCAGCGAAATCAATATTGAGCGGGAGCGGCTCCAAACGGAGGTTTCGGCGCAAAAATCCTGGGGCAAAAAAGATTTTAATGCACTCAATCGTTTGGCAGAAGAACTTCAGTTTTCGGTACTCAATGCCCGACTAGTGCGGGTAGAGTTACTTTTCCAAAAGTTTCAAAGGGTGGTGCGCGAGGTGGCCCGGGTCGAGGGAAAAGAAGTTCAACTGATTTTGGAAGGGACCGAGATTGAGATAGACCGCAATGTCTTGCAGGCTATCAGTGATGCCCTCGTACATTTGGTGCGCAATGCGGTAAGCCACGGCTTGCTCACCCCCGAAAAACGCCGCCAATCAGGAAAGCCGCCCGCCGGAACAGTTTGCCTCCGGGCTTTTCCCCAGCAGTCGCGCGTGGTAATAGAGGTAGAAGACGACGGGGAAGGCATAAACCTGGCCCGAGTACGCCAAAAAATAGTGGAAAAAGGCTGGCTTTCGGAGGCCGATGCCCAGAAATTAAGCAGTGAGGGTCTTTATCCTTATTTATTCGAGCCTGGCTTCACCAGTGCCCCGGAGATAACAGCCATTTCGGGCCGGGGAGTAGGGCTGGATGTGGTCAAAAAAGCCATTGATGCCGTAGGCGGAAAAATTCAGGTACGCTCCGAACCAGGCCGGGGTACTGCCTTCCAGATGCACTTACCCGTTTCGCTTACCTTGCGTCCGGTCTTACTGTTTGACCAATCTGGCCACCAATATGGAGTGCCGCTGATGTATGTGGAAGGGGTGGTTCGCCTGCATGCCCAAAATGTCTTTGCCGTGGGCCAGGGCCAAATGCTCCGCCAGCAGGATGAGCTTATGCCGCTATTGGATTTAGGGCAAATCTTTCGGGCAGCGCATAGCTCCACGAAGGCTGAGAACTCGGATGTGGGAATAGTGCTGGGAAATGGCCTGCGGCGGGTTTGTATCCGGGTGGAAAAACTGTGGCAACAGAAAGACTTGCTAGAAAAAGCACTTCCTGCTCCCTTAGAAGGTGAAAGGCTCTTTAGCGGCGCAGGGATTTTAGGCTCGGGGCGGGTATGCCTCATCATCGAGGTAGCTGCCCTGCTGCAAATGGGCAAAACCAGAGGGCCGGATAACTAATATTGACGGGCCGGCTCCCGTTTGTAGCGGTCATCACATCAAAAAAACACAAAAACCATATGTTTTTCAAAACCGAAGAGATTGTATTCCGGGAGGAAGTTTTTCGTTGCGCCGTTCAGGCGGTTACCCAAGCACTCGAGAAAATCACGGGTGAGTCATTTTCGCTGCGTGGCTATGTGCTGGGGGGCCTGAGAGGCTGGGGCTTGCGTTGGCAACAGTTTTATCAGGACCAGGCCCCCGGACACTGGGTTACGACGCGCCTGCGGGGCCCCTTGCCGGGCCTCAGTTTTCTGTGGATGGCCCAGCCTGATGCCCAACTACTCTGGCAAGCCGCCGGAAGCACCCAAACACCCTCCCCCGAAAACCCAATACAGCTCTTCATCATGGAGTTGGACAATATCCTGAGTGCTTCTTTTATTCGCATTTTGGCCGAGGCCTACGAGCTCGAACTCTATGGCGATGTACCCGAATATGCTGCGCAATGTCCCGCGCTCCTGGCTGAGGGGCCATCCGACAATAGGCAAGGTCTTTGGATTTTTTCGGAATGGGAATGCCAAGCACTCCAAATTCGCCTTGAATATACCTGGTATTTTTACCCGACCAGCGCCTGAAATAAGGATTCTTGCGCCCATCTATCTCCCCCTCCTTCTTAGGCTTTTTATTGCCTATTGGAGAAGTGTTTTGAGTAAAAGATTTTCCCCACCCACTGCCGCAAGTCTAAGCGAAGACTTGTGGAAATCTTTCCGCCCGCCTTTTGCTTTCTGACTATTTTTGTGATAGGCTTACAGGGTTGGCCTTTTGATGACTGTTGATTGCCCCCCTGAACAACTAGACTGGGTTACTTTTACTCACAAAAATCCTCCTTATTCAATTAATTTTAAATATAACCTTATTGACATGTAAGAAAAAAATAGCTATTTGACGCAATACTAAGATATGTAAATAAAGTACGCTATGGGAAAACCGATATTTCAAGTAGATACATCGCTTTTATTGAAAGTTATTAAGACCCAAAATTTCAAAAATGTTTTGTGGATTTGTTTTTCTATACCTTCTCATTTTACTGGGCTTTATTCAATACTTGTTTTTTCGCTCAGAATCTTGGACTGCTTTTATTGATAGTAAATGGGCGGGGCAAATGGCCAAGTGCAATTTGCAAATCTTATTCCATTTGAGTTGTCTCTTTGGTATGACAAAGTGCCTGACTTGGAGCAAAGACCCGGGATTTATTGCAAATTTCCTTCTTGTTGATTTTTAATGGACATATTTTCTTTTTCACCTTATTCTATTTCTTGGGTTGGGAGATGAGTTCCGGCGGGGGGAGTTCCTCTTATGGCAGCAGTGGAGGAAGTAGTAGTTCTTCTAGCAGCAGCTATTCGGGAAGTAGCTATTCCAGCGGAAGTAGTTATGGCGGCGGCGGTAGTTTCGGAGGGGGAGGAGCTTCCGGCTCCTGGTAAGTATGCATCATTCATCCCCACAAGCAGACATAGCCACTTTTTTCCCCTCAAGCACAACCCTTATACTGGGCTTGCGAAGAACAAAATCCTTGAAGCACTTACACCTAAATAACTAAAAAATTACACCCCCTCCCTCGATACAAAAACTTATAGCGGCGGGGAAAGCTACCTAAGTAGTTGGCGTAAATCCTTCGT
>JAAUUB010000282.1 GCA_012031215.1 Microscillaceae bacterium
ATAATTCTTCCTCTGACAAAAAGACTTAAAATACTCTTGCAGTCGTTTCGGCCCGAAGTCATCCACGTACATAATTTTTCCCCGTTGCTTCTCCCTCTATCTTCTACGTTGCCCAAAAACAAGGCATTCCTGTCGTAATGACTTTGCATAATTTTCGACTGATTTGTCCCAGCGCGCTACTTTTTCACAAGGGTGCCATTTATGAAAAAAGTGTGCAGCAAATCTTTCCTCTTGATGCTATCCGAAAGGGAGTTTACCGCCAATCTCGTGTGGGGACCGCTTCGGTGGTTTTTACCACAGGCGTTCACAAACTTTTGGGTACTTGGAAAAATAAAATTGACAAATACATTGTGCTTACTGAATTTGCCCGTCAAAAATTTTTAAACTCCTCTCTCAAAATTGGCGCGCATAAAATTACCGTGAAGCCCAATTTTGTGCCAGACGTAGCCATAGGTAAGCTGCCTCGGCAAGACTTTTTACTTTTTATTGGCCGACTTACCGAAGAAAAAGGGATTGAGATATTAATATCCTTGGCAGAAAAATCTACTTATCCTATCAAAATCCTGGGAGATGGACCTTTACGTTCGCTTGTTGAAAAAGCCTCCCAGCGTCTTCCTCACATCGAGTACCTGGGTTTCAAAGATAAAAACACCATTACTGCACTCTTGCAAACTACCAAAGCATTACTGTTTCCCTCACTTTGGTATGAAGGCATGCCGATGGTAATTCTTGAGGCCTTTTCCACCGGAACGCCTCTAATTGCATCTAATCTGGGTGGTCCGGCCACAATGATAAAAAATGGCGTGCATGGTTACCTTTTTTCACCCGGGAATGTTCAAGAATTATCTCAAAAAATTGCAGCGTTGACCTCTGACCCTGAGAAATACAAAAAAATGCACCAGGCTTGCCGTCAAGAATATGAGGAAAAGTACAGCCCAATGGCCAATTATGAGCAATTAGTAAGTATTTATCAACTGGTGATTGACACCAAAAAATCAAATACTCAGCTTTGACCTTTAATGCTTGTTCCATTTCTTTTGTAAAAAGCGTACTTATCTTGACTGATAAATTGCTTTAATTTCACTTTAACGCTCCCTTGTGCGGAATCAAGCCAACAGCAGGGCAGAGCTCGCATTGCTACACGCTGGTAATTTGCTCCTTTCCCAAAATTGCCGCATCTTTGGCGGGCATTGAAAAAAAGAACAACATCTTAAAATGAATGGCTTATGCGGATACTGATAACAGGCGGAGCGGGTTTTATCGGCTCCCATGTAGTGCGTCATTTTGTCAGGAAATACCCGGATTACCAGATTTTTAATCTGGATAAGCTCACCTATGCGGGCAATCTGGCCAATCTGAAAGACGTAGAGGAAGCCCCCAACTACCAATTTGTTAAAGGGGACATCCAGGAGCCTGTCTTTTTGGACGACATGTTTGGCGACCAGCGCTATGATGCGGTTATCCACCTGGCGGCCGAATCGCACGTGGACCGCTCTATCCTCTCGCCCACCGAGTTTGTGCATACCAATATCCTGGGAACGGTGCATTTGCTCAATGCCGCCCGGCACTACTGGCAGGCTCATCCGGCTCCGGCAGGCGTTCGGCGGGTTTTTTACCAGATTTCAACTGATGAGGTCTATGGTTCGCTGGATGAGGTGGTTTTTTTACCGAAACAACCCCCTATGCCCCCCAATCTCCTTATGCCGCTTCCAAAGCCAGTGCCGACCATTTTGTCCGGGCTTATCACAATACCTATCAATTGCCGGTGCTGATTTCCAACTGCTCTAATAACTATGGCCCACAGCAATTTCCCGAAAAGCTGATTCCGCTTTTTATTCATAATATTCAACAAAATCTTCCTCTTCCGGTCTATGGCCGGGGCGAAAATGTGCGCGACTGGCTCTATGTGGAAGACCACGCCCAGGCCATTGACCGGGTCTTTCATCAGGGAAAAATAGGGGAGACGTACAACATCGGCGGCTTTAATGAATGGAAAAACCTGGATTTGGTGCAGCTCTTATGCCAGATTATGGACCGTAAGCTAGGTCGCCCCGAAGGCACTTCGGCCCAATTGATTCACTTTGTAACCGACCGGGCCGGGCACGACCTGCGCTACGCCATTGATGCCCGGAAGATGATGGAGGAACTGGCCTGGAAACCCACGCTCACTTTTGAAGAAGGATTGGAAAAAACAGTGGACTGGTATCTCCAAAATGCGGACTGGCTTCGGCAGGTAACTTCCGGCGAATATCAACAATACTACGACCAGCAATACGGTGGTCGTACTTACTCAAAATAATTTGGAATGATGTACGAACAGGCCTGGCATAAGCAAGCCATTTCCGATTTGCATTTTTTGGTAACAGGAGGTGCGGGCTTTATTGGCTCGCACCTGGTGGAATACCTGGTGCAGCATCAGGCGGGCCAGGTTACCATTTTGGATAATCTGGCAACCGGTTATCGTGAGAATATCGCTGATTTTTTAAAGGCTCCCCAAGTCCGATGGCAGGAAGGAGATATTCGCCGCCTGGACGAATGCCGTCAGGCTTGCCAGGGGGTGGACATTGTCCTGCACCAGGCGGCCCTCGGTTCTGTGCCCCGTAGTGTGCAGGATCCCCTTACCAGTAATGAGGTCAATGTAAGTGGTTTTTTGCATATCCTGAGCGCCGCCCGCGAAGCCGGAGTGAAAAGGGTGGTGTATGCGGCCTCTTCTTCTACTTACGGCGACAGCCAGAGTTTACCCAAAGTAGAAGACAAAATTGGCAAACCGCTTTCACCATATGCGGTAAGCAAATACGTCAATGAATTGTATGCGGAGGTCTTTGCCAAAATTTACGAAATGGAAATCATTGGTTTGCGGTACTTTAATGTATTTGGCCCTCGCCAAAGCCCCAAAGGGCCTTATGCCGCCGTGATTCCGCTTTTTATTGAGGCCATTCAGCAAGGAAAATCGCCCACCATCCACGGCGATGGGGAGCAAACCCGTGATTTTACTTTTGTGGCCAATGCCGTACAAGCCAATATTAAAGCGGCTTTGGTGCAGGAGCCGAAAGCCCTCAACCAGGTATATAACGTAGCCGTAGGAAAACGTACTTCGCTCAACCAGCTCTGGCACCTGCTCAATGCAGATGAAGCCAACCTCTTGCCAGTTCATTACGGCCCGGCCCGGCCCGGGGATGTGCGCGACAGCCTGGCCGATATTGGCAAAGCCCGGCAATGGCTCGACTATCACCCAGGCACAGACATTGAAGAAGGACTAAAAATCACGAAGGCCTGGTTTAAATTCAGGCCTATTAATGCTTTTCCCGGATGATGAAAAAATTGCCCCAGCCCGGATTTGCACACTTCGGCTTTCTCTTTCTTTGCCTCTGGCTTTTGGCTTGTGATGTGCCCACTCCCTATGGAGATTTACGCATCTTGGTTATTGACGACCGCGACGATGAGCTCGCCAATGCAGAAGTTACCTTGTACCTTTCCGAGGCCGATTACAATGTAGAGCAAAACCCTTATCGTGGCCCCAGTCTGAGCGATGGTGAAGGCAATGTAGCTTTCCTGAATCTGGAAGATACCGTCTATTATGTCAATGTTGCCAAGGGAAACCTGAATAACTGGGAATCGGCCCAGGTAAGGCGCAAAATTATTATTACAGAAAATGGTTTTAGCAACCGACAAATTTATGCCTTGAGCGATAACCGGAGCGGAAGGCTGGCCTCCCCGTCGGGAAAAGGCTGGCGCATACAACAGGTGTTTTTCGAGGGGGAAGACATTAGCGATACCTACACCGCCTGCCTTCGGGACAATGTATTTCGTTTTTCAAAGGGGGCAACTACCAGGAAGAGGAACAGACCCTGGCCTGCGTACCAGGCCAGTTAGTCATTCTGGGCCTTTGGCAATTTAGCAGTGATGGTACACAACTTACCCTTACTTCCGCACTTTCTACCCAAGTCTGGACAATTATCACACTAACTTCCAGTCAGTTACGCATCAGTTATAACACTACTTATGAAAGCGTTTTTGGGGAAATAGAAATCATTATGAGCAGTTCTTAGTGAGGTACTGCGATTTCAAAAGAGGTACTTACCCAGTCTATTTCCACAAAGGGGAGCGCAAAGATAGTCTTACTTTGGTCTTCATTATGTTCCCAGGGGTCAAAATTTGAGATTGGCTCTACGAAGCGATAATCTTCGGTGGCAACCTCAAGCTTGGTCTCAGCAAGGAAGAGGTTTTCGGCAAGCTCATCCAGTGTCCATCCGTGCCAATAAATCCGCAGTTGGCTAAATTTACTTACTGTTCCACCTTCTACCGAATCAAAAACCAATCGCTGCGGCTCGGGCTGGTAGTGTACCGCGCGGGC
>JAAUUB010000067.1 GCA_012031215.1 Microscillaceae bacterium
CCTGGGCCGAAAAGCAACAAAACTACTGGGCAGCGCCTTCGGGCCTTCCCCTGGTGCAGCATAGCCTGGGGATGATGTTACATTTCTACCAGGAAGGTAAAATCAGTCTGGAGCGCATCGTGGAGAAAATGTGCCATGCCCCGGCGCAGGCATTTGGGGTGCAGGAGCGGGGCTTTGTGCGCGAAGGCTACTGGGCCGATTTGGTCCTGCTGGATTTGGCCAACAACACGCCCGTCCAAAAAGAAAACCTATATTATAAGTGTGGCTGGTCGCCTTTGGAAGGGCTAAGCCTGCCCGGCAGGGTGAGCCATACCTTTGTTTCGGGGCACCTGGCCTACCACGAGGGGCAGTTTGACGAAAGTCAAAAAGGGCAGCGGCTACGGTTTGCCCGGCGGGCCTAGAAAATTTATTGCCTTTCGCCTTATTTTTTTGTGAATTTGGCAAAATGTACTACCTTTGCTGACCCAAATGGCGGTTGTAGCTCAGTAGGTTAGAGCACCAGATTGTGGTTCTGGGGGTCGCCGGTTCGAGCCCGGTCATCCGCCCTTTTTTCCCCGATGCGACTGCCCTTTTAGCTCAGTTGGTAGAGCAACTCATTCGTAATGAGTAGGTCGCCGGTTCGAGTCCGGCAATGGGCTTTTTTCCACTTCATCTCCATCTTCTTTTTTTCTAGTCTTCGGCCATGAATATTGTAGTGCCTTTATTCATAGCCTTAAGGTAGCGGTGGGGCTTATCGGCCTCAGTTTTGTCCTGAGCCGCTTTGAGAAATACCTCAAAAGCAGGTTTACTCCTTTACTATAGCGTCAATGGACAGGGTCTTTGGGTTTGTATCTGGATGTGGGAGCAACCTTAGTTTCCTTGCTTCTTTTGAGGGCATTGCTTGCGCTTTTGTTATGGCCCAGGCAACAATTATCAGAAAGGGTAAAAAAACAAGATGTAGGCCAACAAGAAAAATAAGTGCATTTGTGCTTTTGGGGGCTTAATTTCCCAAAGGGATGGAAAAAGCCCTTCGGAGTACAAAAAAATACCTGGAAAAATCTAATACATTGGTTTCAGTTTTGCGTTAAGAAAAGCGTTTGCCCGCTGGCGCACATTCTGAGCAGGCCATTAATTTTCCATTACATACTTTATCTTTTATGAGAAAAACCTTTCTCCGTCTGGCTTTTTTGAGCCACTTGCTTTTTTGGGCCGCCACACTCCCGGCCCAGCTTTTATACGAAATGACCTTTGAGGCCCACGACATTTCCTACAAGGGCTTTATGGTTTACTTTAATGAACAGGAGGCCTATATGCGGGTGGGCTATACCTATGAGCAGGATTATAATGTGGTCAATGTCAAGTACACCACCCTGACGGGCGTGGAAGAAGGCTACAACTACCTGGTGATGGTAGGGCAGGACCCCAGCTTCATCACCGATTCGCCGGATTATGAATACAATCCCGACCATTTTATCTGGGTTTGGAATGAGGATAATGGCAATGAATTGCCCTATGTAACCGACGACCCGGAATTTAACGAAGACCGCCTCATTCTTTGCAAATCTTTTCGGGAAATAAACCCCGATGAACTGACTGAGTCTTATCTCAATCAGTTTTTTGCCAAGAGTGAGCCGGATTTTTCGGCCCTGATGCGCCTGCGCACTGGTGCCGAGCAGGTAGAGACCCATACCCAGCCCAGCCTGGCCACCAATGCAAAGATGCATCTCGTGCTGTTGGTCAATACCGAAATACCCGACATAGGGCAGAGCTGCGGGGCCGACCAGCGCACCGTAGAGGTTGAGTTTCGGGAAATTGCCCGGGCTATGGACATCCCTTTCGAGAAATATGTTGTCAATGGCGAAAAGTTTACCAAAGCCAATGCTGAAAATGCCTTGCGGGGCCTGCAAGTAGGCAACAACGATGTGGTGGTATTTTATTACAGCGGGCACGGCTTTCGCTGGTCGGACCAAACCGATAAATTTCCCCAACTGGATATGCGCTTTTCCGAATATACTCCGCTCAGTGCCAGTACGTCGCTGGCCCTATCGGATGTAGGCCGCCTCTTGAGCAGCAAAGGAGCCCGGCTCAATCTGCTGCTCAGCGATTGTTGCAATTCTGACATTGGCCGCAATCAACTCACCAATACGACTTTTATGACCGCCCGCTCGTTTCAGGGGGCCGAAATTGCCAAGCTCAAAAAGCTCTTTATCAATAGCAAAGGAACATTGCTCTTTGCGGGCAGCAGTCCGGGTGAGTTTGCCTGGTGTAACCTGAGTGGTGGGTTTTTTACCCTGAGCTTCATTCAGGCTTTGAAGGAAGAAATAGGGTATCTGCGCAATGAGAATCCCTCCTGGGAACATATCGTGCAAAACACCGTGCGCAGCACCCAGTACAAGGTCCAAAACTGCAATGGTTGCCAGCCCCAAAAACCTACTTACTCTCTCAACATTGCCAATCAATAATTATATGAAGTTTTTCCATTTTTTATCTTTACTCCTATTATCCTGCATGCAAGCCCCTACTTCCCAGCACCCCATTTTTCATAAGCATCAGGCGCTCATTGAAAAGGCCAGCCAGATAGAGGTGGCCCGCCTTGGGGCAAGCCCCATTCGCCCCGAAGAGCAGGACAAAAGCAAGGCCTATTGGGGCGATTATGAAGTATTGGAAGTGAAATTCCTCTCTCCGGAGGAAGCCCTGGCTTACCAAAAAGCAGCCCTGGACACAAGCCAATACCTGAATGAACAAAAGAAATGCCCTTTTCAGGCCCAATACGGGCTTCGCTTTTCTAAAAAAGAACAGCATATCACGTTGGTGTTGGCGGCTTCTGGTTGTGAGAAAGTCATTCTTCTTTCTTCACACAAGGATATTGACCAGAAACACTATGACCTGAAGGCCGAAAGTGCGCTCTATGCCTTGTGGGTAAATTGAAATATTTTGGGCCGGCACTCGGTGGGAAAGTCTCCGGGGGCCGGCTTTTCAAAAGAAAGGGCCAAACCACACCATTGTTTAGTTTAAGATATTCATAATCAGTCAGATATATAGAAGAATCTTCTGTCTATATTTTTACAAAGTTATATTTTTGAAGGAATAGCATAGATTTTCCTGAGAAAGTTTTATTTTGCATCGGATTTGCCTTGTAAAATGAAACGCAATTGTGCACAACTACACCCCACTCACTATTAAATTTAGTAGCCTTAGCTTAATATGCTTTTGGCTAGTCATAATGTGCATTTCACCTACCTTGGCGCAGCGGCTCAACTACGGCGAAGCCAAAGTGGACAAGGAGCAAAAACTGCTTTATATCCCTTATACCCTCAAAGAGTCCACTAAATTTCATAATCTCTACGGCATCTCCATTTTTTATACCCAGGACAAGGGCAAGACTTATTTCGGGCCTTTGCAAAACGTGGAGGGGGATGTAGGCCAAGACATTACTCCGGGGGAGAAACTCATTGTCTGGGACTATCTTCAGGAAGATTCGCTGGCTTTTACCGGGCAAAATGTGAGTTTTAAAATTCAGCTCACGGCCCGCCCTGACCCCCGCTATCTGCCTGGTCCGGAGGCGGTGCTTTATTCACTGATTTTGCCGGGCCTGGGACAAAGGGAAGTGAAGCCTCCTTCTCGTTTCTGGCCAGTCCATACCGTGGGGGTGTATGGCTTTCTGGGGGCAGGCGTGCTGATGCGCATCAAATCTAACCAAACCCGCGACCAATACTTGCAGAGCAATACCATCAACGAGGCCCAAAGCCTCTTTGACAAGTCTAATCGGCAGAGAACCTTCTCCGGGAGTTTTTTTGTGGCGGCCGGGGCCTGGTGGCTGGCCGATATGGCCTGGGTGTTTTTCGGGCAAAAAAAACCAGCGCGAAGCCCGCGAACTGGGCCCCCTCCCCGGAAGAACCCAAAAACACGGTGCCGGAAATCGGCCTGCATCTGGATAGCTTTGGCCCCCTCCCGCTATGGGGCATCAGTCTGAAATTTTAAAAAAATTATGAAACGGAGTTTGATTCTTTTGATACTCGTGCTGGCCTTTTCGGCTTGCAAGGAACTGTTTTTGCAAATACGGGAAAACATCATCCGCACTGGGGTAGTGAATTTTGTGGGATCCGATAATGCCATTGTTACCGGGTTGTTGCTGGATGTAGCCGATGAAAACGGTGAACCGGTACTGGCACACGGTCATTGCTGGGCCACCACCGAAAACCCAACCCTGGAAGTAAACGAAGGCTTTATTGATTATGGCCCTGCCCAGCAGTTTGGGGAGTTTATCAGCCTGCTCAATGATTTAAGCCCGGAAACTATTTATTATGTCCGGGCATTTGCCCAAGACGCAAGCGGCGTGCAATATGGCGATAATATTCGCTTTATTCCCGGCCTGGTGACTACCGATTTTGTAACCAATATCAGTACCAATACGGCCTGGCCCAGGGGACCCTGAGTCAAGCACTGAACAGCGAAATCCGACGCTTTGGCCATTGCTGGGCGCAATCACCCAACCCAAGCCTTGCCAATGCCCGCAGCGAATTTGTGCTGGATGCCAGCGAACCCTTGCTGACTTTTGTAAGCCCACTGACCGGCCTTAGCCCCGACACCTTTTTTTATGTGCGGGCCTATGCCATCGACAGCCAAAACCAGGTAAGCTACGGGAAAGAACTGGCTTTCAGAACGGTTCCTTAATCTTTTAAAGCGATAGCAAACCCAAGCCCTTTTTTCTTTATAAAATGGATTATACCACCCACACACAAGGCCGCCCAATGAAAACTCATTTTATTTCTAAAGCCATGAAGCTAAGCAAGCCTTTTGCTCACACCGCCCGATATTTTGTCACATTGTTCATTTGCTTTTCTTTTGGACAGGCTTTGATGGCACAAACCTCCGCAGGTTCAGGTCCCTGGAGCACAGGTGCTACCTGGGTAGGAGGTACTGTTCCCGGGGCCGGGGCAAACGTAGTGATTGCCCCGGGACATATTGTTACTATAGACAATGTGGGCGACCTGAACGCAAATATCAATGTTACGGTACAAGGCACGCTGAGCATCAATAGCGGAAGTATTGACCCCTTTAATAATGTTATTGTAGAGGCGGGGGGGGACAGTGAATGTCAATCCGGGCGGATTTCTGCTGGTTGCCGGAGCAACCATCATCGATGGCACTTATAACCACAACAGCGATGGAGGAAACCTGCCGCTTGCCACTTGGGGAGCGGCTTCCATCTGCAATGTTACCGGGATTATCAATACGGCCCTCGGCACGGCAGAATTTGCCCAAACCTTCGGAAACTTTAGCTGGAATTGCGCCTCGCAAGCCGTGCTTCAGGTTACGGGCGTAGGTCTTGATATGATTGTGCAGGGGGATTTTCGGGTGCTGAATGTAAATAGCCTGGGCGCGAACCGATTAACCTTCGAGAGAAACCTGGTGCTAGGGGGAGATTATGAAAATCAGGCAGGAGTAATTAGCCTGAATATGGATGGGGTGGTGCTTACATTCAATGGAAATACAGACCAAACCCTTTCGGGAGGCAATGGCATCCGGTTTGGTGGCTTGCTTATAGACAAAAGCCCGGTTTCAGTAGTTGAGGTTACTTCTTCTAACTTAATTGTGCTCAATTCGCTGGCTTTAGCCAATGGACGCATCCGATTGAATAATACCGACCTGACCTATGCAGGTACAGAAATCAATTTGACCCGTGCCAATGGCTGGGTAGAAACCAATGGAACCGGAGTAGGCGGCTTCTTTTTGCGGCCAATGGGCGCCAACCTTAGCTTTCCCGTAGGAGATGCAGCCCAGTACCAAGCAGTGCGCATTGCGGATGTGCCTGCGGGTGGTGCCATTGTACGTTTTGGCGTGCCCACTCTCCCCGTTCCCAATGCAGGCCTGGGGACCTGGACAGTAAGAACTTTTGGAGGTAGTTCGGCCCTTACTTTTCTCAATCCCCAGGGGGGGGGCATTGATGCGGCCTCCAGCATTTTTATCAATCCTAATTTTGCCTTTACCTGGACGCCTGTTCCTACGAGCTTTTCGGCATCTGATTATACAACTACGGTGGCGGCGACCACGGGAAGTATTGATGAATTCTCGATTTTCAACGACCCAGTCCCTACCCTCAGCGGATTTTCACCCAATAGCGGCATAGTAGGAACCCTCCTTACCATTTTCGGGACAGACTTTGCAACTTCTGGTGCGGGCAATGATGTCTATTTTGGTGCGGTCAAAGTTGCCAGTGTGCTCAGTGCAGACGGGATAACCCTGAATGTAAATGTCCCCGCAGGAGCTACTTCTGTAACGCCAATTACAGTAGTGAATTTGGTTACAGGCTTGCAAGTAAGTTCGCTTAGTTCCTCGAGTCCCTATTTTACGGTAACTAACTCACCTCCACTTAGCATCACTGCAAGTAGCTACTCAAGAGCAGATTACTTTGCACAAAGTACCCATACCATTGCCACGGGAGATTTTAACAATGACGGCTTTGCGGATATTGTAACCGCTCGTCAATCAGGCTCGGCAATTGATGTATTCTTAAATGATGGGGCAGGTGCATTTGGCACACCTATTTCATTGACGACACCTTTCTCATTGATTAACGTAAAGATAGCCGATTTAGACGGGGATGGTAACTTAGATATTGTGGCAGGGCCTACTGTGGCTTCGGACTTGGTATTGTATCAGGGCTTAGGGGATGGTTCTTTTGCCCCTTTTCCCTCCATTACTGGCGTAAGTGGGCAGGGTGCAGGCATTGCCTTTGGAGATATAGACAAAGATGGAAATTTAGATATTATTGCTGCCAATGGTATAGTAGGCATTTCAGTACTGCAAGGAGATGGCCAAGGTAATTTTGCAAATTTCCCCAACTCACCTTATAATTCAGTTCAGATTAATAATACTTCTGATGTAACAGTAGTAGATGTAAACAATGATACTTATTTAGACCTTGTATTTACTAGCCAGTTTAATGACAGGCTGTTCGTTTTGTTAAACAATCAAGACGGTACATTCAACTTCGTTCCCACAAATTTCATCAATGTTAGTGCTGGCCCATTCAGGGTAGTGGCAGGCTTGTTTGATGGAGATGCGAATTTAGATTTAGCAATCCTGACCGTAGGAGGCAACATAGATATTTTGCAAGGAGATGGAGCAGGCGGCTTTGCACCTTTTGCAGGAAGCCCAGTAGTCTTGATAGCAAATACGCTTGGGCTTTCGGATGGAGATTTTGACGGAGACGGTATCACTGATTTGTTGGTAGGCAGTACTACCAATCAAAACATTACCTTGCTTCAAGGTGATGGTGCAGGTGGTTTTACTGCCTTTCCTGATTTTCCCTTTGCGATGGGTAATGATGTATATGGGATAACTACTGCCGACTTCAATAATGACGGTTTTGTTGACCTTGCCACTGCCAATGACATCAATAATACCTTCAGCGTTTTGTTGAATACGACCCTTTTTACTAATCCCACCATCACCTCCTTCAGCCCACTAGTGGGGTGGTTGGTACACCAATCACCATTACAGGCACCTATTTTAATCCTTTTGCCCCAAATGATGTCTTTTTTGGAGCCATCAAAGTAATCGCCAATGCGGATGCTACTGGCACAAGCATTACTGTAAATGTTCCCGCTGGCGCTACTTCCGTAACGCCAATTACCGTCCGAAACAATGCTACAGGCTTACAAGCAAGCTCTTTGACGAGTGCTACGCCACAGTTTACAGTTACCAATACGTCTATATTGACGATTAGCCCCAACAGCTATGCCCAAACGGATATTATTACCGCTCCAGGGCC
Organism: Microscillaceae bacterium; assembly: GCA_012031215.1. Lineage (GTDB taxonomy): Bacteria > Bacteroidota > Bacteroidia > Cytophagales > Microscillaceae > JAAUUB01. Next base: position 7,757 of record JAAUUB010000067.1, read on the forward strand.
ACAATCTACAGCCGCAGGAGATTTTGATCAGGATGGACTAACGGATTTTATCGTGTCGTTTGGAAGTTCCACTGTGCTGGCTTATCTGAACAATGGATTGGGAGGCTTTAACAATTCCCTCATGTTTTTCGGAGCGGCGAATCCTGTGTGGGTGGCGGTAGCCGATTTTAACAATGACGGAATACAGGATATTGCCATTGCGGACGACACCTTCAACCGCACCCATATTGGCTTAGGAAATGGAAATGGATTATCTTTTAATTTTAGCTTGGTCTTAGGGGGAGCGCCCGTTTTTGTGGCAACTGGAGATTTTAACAATGATGGAAATGTAGATTTTGCTACACTGAATGGGGCGAGTAGCCTGAATATTCGCCTTGGGGTCGGTGATGGTACATTCACAACTGGTCCAACCATCACCGTTGGCACTAACGCAAGTGCCCTGACAGTTGCCGATTTTGATTTTGATAGCGTGCTAGACCTTGCCGTTGCAAATGCTGGTTCAAATAATGTAAGCATCTTGCTGGGGCTGGGAGATGGTAACTTTTCCACACCCGATAATTATAATGTAGGTACCTCACCGCAATCGGTCATAGCAGGTGATTTTAACCAAGACGGTAATCTCGATTTAGCCGTTGCCAATAACGGAAGCAGTAATGTAAGCATATTATTAGGGCTAGGCAACGGAACATTTACAAACGGAACCGATGTGAGTGTTGGGACAAACCCCAATGTTGTAAACATTGCGGATTTTGATGGGGATGGTTTTATCGATTTGGTAAGTGGAAACGCAGGAGATATTAGCATTCGTCTGGGGCAAGGAAATGGTGCTTTCAATACTACGGCGGACATCAGCACAGGCTTATCTCCCCAATCTATTACCATTGGGGATTTTAATCAGGACAATGCCGCCGATTTAGTGCTGGATGGAGGAGGATTTGCGATTGGATTGCTGACTTACACACCACTTTCTACTGCCCCCAACGCCCTCGATTTTGATGGCGTAGATGATTATGTCAGCCTTGGCAATGATGCTTTGGTGGCGGAGTTGGGTGCTTCTTTTACTATTGAGACTTGGATTAAAGTCCAAAGTTACAGCACACTTAGTCCTATCCTTAGCCGATGGCAGTTTGGCAATGGAGCAAGCAATTTTTATTTCTATGTAGGGGATACTGGTTTTGTTTCTATCAGCAACGCTACTGGGCAGCAAGTAGGTACTCCTAGCGGGGCAGTACCTTTGGATACCTGGACACACGTGGCACTTACTTATGACCAAGCCACTACTGAGGTCAGCATCTATATCAATGGTATCTTATCTTCTCGAGGACCACTCGTAGGGGGGCTGACTTCTGGCAATTCCTTGCCTTTACTAATCGGAGGGATTGTAGATAATCCCGGCCCCAATGTAGCGGGTCAATTTCCTTTCCAAATAGATGAGCTAAGAATATGGAGTGAGCTAAGGGCTTGCGAACAAATCTTAGATGGCTTAAGCTGTGAATTGGCGGGCACTGAACCCAATTTAGCCGCTTATTACCAGTTTAATGAAAGCACAGGTACAAACTTACCCGATTTGGCAGGGGCCAATGATGGGACATTGAATAACTTTGCCCTGATAGGGCTTAGCTCCAATTGGGTAAGCTCTACCAGTGGGGTAAGCAATACCATTTGTACTTTTGCCTCTAATTTTTCGGAAATTTCATTATTTGATGCATCTGCTTCCTTAGAGATTCTGCCCGGAAATACGCCAATCTTAGCTGATGGAACGGACTTTGGCACAGTAGGCGGAGTAACGTCCCGCACCTTTACGATTCAAAACTTTGGAGGTGTTACCCTCAATATTTCCGGCTTCTCCAGCACAAACCCTGATTTTGCCGTCAATACCGTCCTGGTGTCCGTGGGACCTGTAAACAGTGCTACTTTTGAAGTTACCTATACACCTGGCACTACAGGTACTTCAACAATTAGCATATTCAGTGATGATTGTGATGAGCCAGCCTATACTTTTAATGTAAGTGCGACTTTTTTAGCAGGCAATCCCTTCATCACCACTTGGAACACCAATAACCCTGGGACTTCTTCTAATACGCAAATCACCATTCCGACCAATGCAGGAGCAAACTATACGGTTTATTGGGAAAATACTGGCAATCCAAGCATCAATGGAACAGCAGGACCATTTACAGGAAGTGCTACCATTGACTTTCCAGACATTGGTACTTATCAGGTAGAAATATCGGGCGATTTCCCACGCATTTTCTTCAACTTTGGGGGAGATGCGCAAAAAATCCTCACCATAGAACAATGGGGCGATATAGCTTGGCAAACCATGGGCAATGCTTTTGCAGGCTGTAGCAACTTGACCTACAATGCCACGGATGTGCCAGATATGACTACTTTTCCTGTAACCGAAACCAATAATATGTTCAATGGGGCTACCGTATTTGACGGCGACCTGAGTGGCTGGGATATGAGTGGCGTAACGAATATGGGCAGTATGTTTGCTGATGCAACCACTTTTAATAATGGCAATCAAGCTTTGACTTGGAATACAAGCAGTGCGCAACTCATGGACAGGGTGTTTTTTAACGCTACTTCCTTCAATCAGGATATTAGCACTTGGAATGTGAGTAGTGTAACCGATATGTCCAATATGTTTGAAGGCGCATCATCGTTTGACCAAAATATAGCCAATTGGAATGTTAGTTCATTAAGCACAACATTCAGAATGTTTGCGGCAGCTTCGGCTTTCAATAACGGAGGAGTACCTCTTACTTGGAATACTGGAACTGGCACAGCGAATGTGGCTTCAATGGCGCAAATGTTTGATAATGCCACAGCCTTTAATCAGGATATTGCTACTTGGAATGTAAGTAATGTGATAGATATGTTCAGAATGTTCTTTGGGGCTACTGCTTTTGACCAAAACTTAGGCACTTGGAACATCAGCAATGTAAGCGATATGTCTGGGATGCTTGATAACTGCGGAATGTCCCTGGCAAACTATGATGCTACCCTCATAGGCTGGGCAGCCCAAACGGTACAAGCCAATGTAACTTTGGGGGCTTTGAACTTAAGCTATTGTGCTGGCGAACCCGCAAGAAATACTTTGATAGGTGCTCCTAACAACTGGACCATCAATGGAGATAATTTGAGTTGCCCCTCCACCGACTTCTATACCCTAGGCAATGCTGTTTGGAATACCAATGGCAACTGGTCAAATACGGATGGAGGTGCAGATTGTAACTGTAATCCTTCGGGCATTGCCAATGCCAATGTAGGCATCAAAACAGGGCATAGCGTAACCGTGCCTGATGCTACGGACATTGGCTTGACCAATCTCATTGACTTACAAGGTACAGGCGTACTCTCTTTCAGCAATGGCAATAATAATCCCATCGCTACCTTCAGCACTTCGCCGACTTCTACCATCAACGTGGACAATGGTACACTGAATTTGGCTACACCAGCTTCTACGACCATCAATGGCACGCTTCGAGTGGGCGGCACTGGCAATGTATCCAACGGACTCATCTTTGCTGATGGGGCAATCTACATCCACGCCCGCGATGGCGGAGCAATCCCGACGGCTACTTGGGGAGCGAGTTCTACGGTAGACGTAGTTGGTATGATAGCCAATCAGCCTACTGAGGCAAGCTTTAACCAAACCTTTGGCAACCTGACTTGGAATTGCGCCGGGCAAACGGCAACGGCTAATTTTTCTGGGACAATTACAATAGCTGGTAATCTAACGCTGACTTCCACCAATGGCGGGGCAAATCAACTGAACTTTGGCACTAGTACGGTTTTTCTTAGGGGCAATATGATTCACGATATTACAGTAAGTTTTAATCCCGGTTTGGGTACTTTTGTATTCAATGGCACTACACCACAGACCATTACCGGGGCAAGCGGTCCTACTTTCCGTAACTTGGTCATCAACAATACTGCCTCTACACCTACTGTTACGGTGAGTAACAATTTTGTAATCAATAATGCCCTTACGCTTACCAATGGGAGATTGGTTTTAGGGAATAATGATTTGACCTTTATTGGACCAGAAGCCACCCTCACCCGCACCAATGGTTGGGTGGAAACCGATGGCACTGGCAAATTTGAAAGAAGCAGCGCAGGGACAAACTTTACTTTCCCCATTGGAAGTGCCACACAGTACCAGCCTATCCAAATCACAAACTCGGCAGCCAATGCTTCGGCTCGCTTTGGCACGCCTACCCTCACCGTACCTAATGCAGGCCTAGGCTCGTGGTTTGTGAACAATGGCACAACAAGCTCCAATCTTGTCTTACTTAATCCGCAAGGCGGGGGGATAGATGCCACTTCCAAAGTAAACCTCAATGTAACGGCTATTTGGATCGAGCTTACGACTGCTTTTGCAAGCCCAAACTATACGGCTGTCAATGCCTTCACGGGCATTGCTTCTGATTTAGAGTTTTCTTTGTTCACGCCTTCTACGCCCATTCTTGACCAGCCCATTGGCAACCGAGGTTTGTATTTTGGGGAAGCAGTTACCCCTAATGACCATGCCCATGTGAGTTTGGGTACAGGTACAGCATTGGAAAATATTATCAAAACACAGTTTACGATAGAAGCTTGGATAAAAACAAGTGGCACAAGCGGAGCGATTATCTCACGATGGTTATCAGGGGTTTGTGCTAACTTTTCATTAGATGTATATGATGACGGCAGACTGAATGTAGATGATTCCAATCCGAGTACGACGGATCTCACATCACCCGTAGGTACGATTTTGCCTAATAGATGGTATCATATTGCCTATACCCACGAAAACGGTGTTAGAGGAGAACTTTTTGTAAACGGGGTTTCAGTTGCCTCTCAGACAGGTCCGAACATTGTTAATACAAGCATGAATTGTCCCTCGGCTGAATTACTCATAGGCGCACGCGACGAGCAGTCCAGTAATCACAAGATTTTTGGTTTCAAAGGACAAATAGATGAGATACGTATATTTAGTGATATTCGTACCCAAGCCGAAATCCTCTCAGATATGGCAAGTACCACCCCAAACGGGGCAGAGGTCTATCTGAATTTTGAGGAGGACATTGCCGCAGGTAACCAAACCACAGCCCTTAATTTAGGTACTTTGGGCACGGGGGGAGATGGTATTTTAGGAACTGGGGTTCGTGCGCCCCTATGGGCTTTGCGAGTAAGTAATACCTTAGATGATGTCAACCAAGGCTCTCTACGTTGGGCGATCAATGAGGCAAATACCGATACCGACACCGATTATATTGATTTTAGTATTCCAGTTGCTGATGCGGGCTACAACCCTAACAATGGCGGATTTTGGACAATTGTGCCAAGTGCAACGGGTGGTTTTAGCCTTGCCCAGCCCGCCTTGGTGGACGGATGGAGTCAGTTGGGCTATACAGGCTCAAATCCCGTGTTGCAAATAGACGGCGTGAATACCACGGCCTCTCTTGGCTTTGCCCTTGCTACCAACAATACCATTGTGCGTGGCTTTGCTTTGAATAATTTTAATGCAGGTGGAGGCAATAACTTTGGCATCGGAATTTTTGGGGATAATAACCAGGTATATGGTAATTATTTTGGCACAGATATTACTGGTTCTGCCGCCCGACCCAACGGACAGGGTGGACTTTGGCTTGAAGCAAACAGCAATGATAATCTCATAGGCACAAACCAAGATGGCATCAATGATGCCGCCGAGCGCAATGTCATTTCTGGCAATAATTTTCGTGGTGGCATCGTGTTAGACGGCAGCAATAATGTCATTCGTGGTAATTATATTGGATTGCGTGCCGACGGTCTTTCGGCGCTTGCCAATCAAGGACAAGGAATGGAAATTCAAGGAACGGGCAACCTCATTGATCTGAATGTTATTTCGGGCAACAACGGAGAGGGGATTACAATGAATAGCAATAACAATAGCTTTACTGCTAATAAAATAGGAACCGACTTCTCAGGTTTGAATCCCATACCCAATACATTGAGCGGGATGAGTATTACGGGTAGCAGCAATTTTATTGGTTCAGGTCTTAATGCCAATATGATTGCACACAACGGAGGCTTTGGTGTATTGATTGATGGCAGCACGGGCAATCTCATAACAGGAAATCTAATTTTTGCGAACAATCTGGGGGGTATTTCGCTGACCAATGGCGGCAATGCCTCTAAACTCGCCCCAGTCATCACCTCCGCCACGCCAACCTTGATTGATGGTTCTTGCGAAGCGGGGGATGTAGTAGAAGTTTTCAATGACACCCCTCAGACAGGTACAACCAATCAAGGCAGAACTTTCTTAGGAACAGCCACTACCGTAGGCACTACCTGGACCTTTGCCGGAACTTTTGCTTTGGGGGATAGAATCACGGCTACGGCTACGAGTGCGGCCAATAATACCTCGCCTTTTTCGGGGGCAGCCACCGTTTCCAGCACCAGCAATGGCTTCGTTACCAACTGGAGCACAACCGACGGGCAAATCACGATTCCTACCTCAGGCACTGGCTATAATTATGACATCACCTGGATTAATCTCAGCAATCCGGGCATCAATGAAGGCACACTTAGCGCGCAGACCGGGAATGTAAGCCTTAGCCCACTTGCCAACAATGACATTTACCAGATTGAAATTACAGGCGATTTTCCCCGTATTTTCTTCAATAATACGGGTGATAAAGACAAAATCCTCGCCATCGTGCAATGGGGCAATATTGCCTGGACAAGTATGCAAGATGCCTTTTATGGTTGCGCCAATCTTACCTATCAAGCCGCCGATGCCCCTGATTTAAGCGCGGTAAGCAATTTCAACAATATGTTCAGAGAATGCCTTGTTTTTGATGGCAATGCTACTATCCAAGATTGGGACGTAAGCAGCATAACCTCTATGCGTCAGACTTTCTTCGGGGCCTTGGCTTTCAATCAACCTTTGAACAACTGGGATGTAAGCAATGTAAACGATATGTTTGGCCTCTTTGGCAGCCATCTCAATACCGTTACGGCCACTTTCAACCAGCCGCTCAATAACTGGGATGTGAGCCAGGTAAATAATATGGCCTTCATGTTCTTAAACAATGCCCGCTTTAACCAGGACATTAGCGGCTGGCAGGTGGGCAATGTAAGCAACATGGACTTTATGTTTGCCCTTTTCCGCACAATGCCAGATGCGTCTCAGTTCAACAGCCCCCTCAACAATTGGGATGTAAGCCAGGTTACTTCTATGGAAGGAATGTTTTTTGAGGCCGAAAATTTTGACCAACCGCTCGGCAACTGGGTAACCACCAGCCTAAGCAATATCAACCGGATGTTTTGGGGGGCACGCAACTTCAATCAGCCCATCAATACCTGGGATGTGTCTGGCGTAACCAACCTGGACAGCACTTTCTACAATGCCAATCGCTTCAATCAAAACCTTAATAGCTGGGACGTGTCCAGTGTAACTTCCATGATTGGTACTTTTGCCGAAGCCACCGATTTTAATGGGGACATCAGCAACTGGCAGGTGGGCAATGTAAGCGATATGAGCAATATGTTTGCCGCTGCATTTTCTTTTAATCAGAATATTTCGGCCTGGAATGTGAGCAGTGTTACCAGTATGTTGAGCATGTTTAACAATGCGACTTCCTTTAACCAAGAGTTGAGTGCCTGGGACGTAAGCCAGGTATCTGAGATGGGGGCCATGTTCCTGGGAGCCACCGCATTCAACAATGGCGAAGTAGGGAATAACAGCAGTCGGTCTTTGAGCAACTGGAACACACGCGTGCAAAATGTAAGTAACATGGGGCAGATGTTTGGCTTTGCTTCCAGTTTCAACCAGGACATCAGCGGCTGGGACGTAAGCAATGTCTTCCGAATGTATTTGATGTTTGGCAATGCGACCGCTTTTAATCAGGATTTGAGTGCCTGGGACATCAGTGGCATTGTAGAAGACCCCGATGTAAATATTACGGATGATGCCCTGACCAGTATGTTGGATAATACTGGCCTTTCCGAACTAAACTACGATGCCACCCTCATCGGCTGGGCTACCCTAGATGCCGGAGAAACACAAATCCCCACTGGAATTACCCTGGGGGCAAACGGCCTGAGTTATTGTGATGCCCAGGAAGAAAGGCAAACCCTGATAGATGCCTTTGGCTGGGCGATTACGGGCGATGCCCTCAACCCGGCATGTAGCATCACCCCAGTACCTCTTGCCCTTAACGCACTCCTCATCACCGAATCCAGTTTTCAGGCCAACTGGCAGTCCGTAAATAGCGCCCTCAGCTATGAACTGGATATTTCCACGGACGGCTTTGCTACGTTTGTAGGCAATTATAACGCCTTGTCCACCGTAGCCCTGCTTGAAAATGTGATAGGCTTAAATCCCAACACTACTTATCAATACCGGATACGGGCCATAGGGCCGGGGGGTGTTTCAGACAATTCCAACGTGATTTCAGTATTGACCTTGCCCGCCGCGCCCCTGGCTTTAGACGCTAGCGAAATATCAGGTTTATCATTTGTGGCCAATTGGCAGTCCCAAGCCAACATCAACAACTTCACCGTGGAGGTTTCTACCGACCCTGCCTTTGCGACGATATTCTTTACAGGCTCCGCGGCTACCAATAGCCTGCTCATTGAAGGGTTGCAAGAACTAAGCACCTATTATTACCGGGTGCGGGCGGTCAATGCAACTGGGCCTTCCGCTTTTTCCAATGTGATTATGGTGAGCACAGGCCCGGCCGTGCTAAATGCGCCCAGCAATCTGAACCTCACCGTTTTATCCAATACCCAAATCCAGTTGGATTGGAGCGATAATTCAGCGGTGGAAACGGGCTTTGTCATAGAACGCCGCCGGGAAAATGAGGCCGATTTTGGGCAAATCGGAACCGTAGGGGCCAACATTACCACCTTTACCGATAATGGCGTTAGCCAGGGCATCACCCATTTTTACCGCGTAAAAGCCGTGCGTGCGGCCCAAAGTTCAGACTTTGGGGAAACCCTCGGGGCCTTGACCGAAGTAACGACCGCCCTGCCCGGATTGGGCCAGTTGGAAACGCAAGTTTTTCCCAATCCCAGTGCCGGATTATTTCAACTTACCATCAAAAACGATTATTTTGGAGCGGTGCAAGTAGAAATTATGAGCCCGCAAGGACAAACCCTGTATCAACACCAAACAAGCAAAGAAAGCCGGGACTTGTCGCTGCATTTTGATTTGCAGGCCTACACACAAGGCATTTATTTACTCAAAGTGAACATGGGGGGCAATTACAGCCTTTGGAAACTGGTAAAAGAATAAAAAACATGAAAAAAAGAATTGCCACGGGCTTTTTTTGCCTGCTTTGCTGGGGAAGCCTTTTGGCCCAAGACCCCAAAGTCAAGGAGTTTGAAAGCAAACGCTACGATTTTACCATTGACAAAGTCGTGGTTTTTCTCAATGTCTTTGATGCCGATTTGCAGGTGCCCGTCAAAGCGGAAATCGTCATCACCAAAAAAAGTGGGGAAGAAGTCAATCGGGTGGCTGGTGAGGCCTTTGCCCAAGCCCGCCTGCCTGTGCAGGAAACCTACCAGGTGCAGGTGCAGAGTGCCGGCTTTCAGACCGAAAGCTTTCCCTTGGATTTGCGTCGGGTCAAAGAATACGAAATCAGCCGCAATGTCTATCTGCAGCCTCGCAAGGTTGAGGTGCGGGTGGGTGTGCCGGAGCCAGTAAACGGGTTTCAGAACCTGGCCCTTACCATGCGCAATCAAAACCAGAATGAGAAAATTCCGATGAAATATCGCCCCGAAACCGGGGAGTTTTATGTCGAGGTGCGCGAAAACCAAAGCTATGAATTGGAAGTCCGCAATCCAGTAAACAACCTTTCCTTTTATACCCCGATTACCTCCCCTTCGGGCAATCCGGCCCGCTTTAACCTGCCGGCTTCGCCCGTGCAGCAACTCTCCGGCCTGGAAAAAGACTGGGCCAGCTACCTGAGCCAAAGACCCAACCCCAATGTCCAGGTGGGTTCCGAACGACGGGCCGACTCCCTCCTGGCCTTGCTCTATCAGCTACGCCGCCAGAAAAATGACAGCCTGAGGGCCTACCGCGATACCCTGGCCTTAATAGCTTCTACCGAACCAGCACCCGCTCCCCAAACCAAAGAAACAGAGGAAGACGACCCCACCATCCTCAAAGAAGCCCGCAATTATGATGAGCTACTGAACTTCACCGAGGAGGAAATGTCGAAAAGTGAAAAATATCTCTTGGCTGGGCAGGAAAACATCAAAAAACGCCTCGGGCAGTTGAACGAATACCTGGAAAAAACGAGCTTTCGCCCGAGAAAAAAGAAGAACTGAAAGCGTATATCAAGCGGCTGGAAGAACGCCTGGAAAAATTTGACCGTCTCTATCAGGAATTGCGGGCCCAAAACCTCGCACGGCTCTCCTTGGTCAAAGACAAAGTGGGCTTGCATGACCCCTTCTTCAAACGCTATTGGTATGTTTTTTACATTTTGGGGGGCATCATCATCGTACTCTTTATTGCGATGATTATTTTCTACTTTATTGCCCGCACCCGCCGCAAACAACGCGACCAACTGGCCGAGCTGAATGAAGAAATCAACCAGCAAAACGAAGAAATCATTGCCCAAAGAGATGCCATAGAAGAGCAAAGCCGGGTGATTGAAGCCGAACGACAAAAAGCGGATAACCTGCTTCTCAATATCCTGCCCAAAGTGGTGGCCGATGAGCTAAAAATAAATGGCCAGGCCCCTATGCGCAACTACGAGCAGGTATCTATTCTTTTTACGGATTTTAAGGGCTTCAGCCAGATTGCGTCCAAAATGTCGCCCGATAAATTGATGGAAGAGCTCAATGACTGCTTCACCGGCTTTGATGAAATCATTGCCCGCTACGGCATGGAGAAAATCAAAACCATTGGGGATGCTTATATGTGTGCGTCTGGAATTCCGGAGCCCAATACCACCAATCCGATTGATTCTGTCCTGGCCGGACTGGAAATGCAGGAATTTATGCAGCGCCGCCGCCGCGAAAAGCAGGCCATTGGCGAAGACTACTGGCGGTGTCGCCTGGGAATCAATACAGGTGAAATCAGGGCCGGGGTTATCGGCACCAGCAAGTTTGCTTATGATATTTGGGGCGATGCCGTGAACATTGCCTCCCGAATGGAAAGCGGGGGTGAAGTGGATAAAGTCAATATCTCCGAAGAGACCTATCAATTGGTCAAAGATTTTTTTGATTGCTCCTTCCGGGGCGATATTGAAGTGAAAAACGGCCTCTTTCTTCGGATGTATTATGTCAACCGGATTTTGCCCGAACTATCCGGCGATGACAAGGGACTACTTCCCAATGCCCAGTTTATTGACCTGAAGTTTGAGAAGTTTGGTACGCTTCTGCCCGAAAAAAACCTGTTTGGTCCTGGTAGCGATGATGAGGACAAGGCCATGGAGCAAGCCCTTTGAGTCCGGGCTTTTTTTGAGGGCCAGTTTACTTTGGTGCTAATCTAGGGCTTTGAGTGGCCTCTCCCTATCCCTCAGGTGGGTTTCTTGCCCCGGCGCAATGTTGGCGTTGGAGGCCTATATCGCAACCCAGCCCACAGGTAACTTTTTAGCCCTAAGCTGAAAAAATTTTCAACCTACTTTTGAAGCCGGATGGCCCGGCAGGGGCGATTCTCCGCTAAACGCGGCAGGCTTGCCCCCGGGCAATAGTGGCGGGAAGCCGTCAGGGCCGCACCTGGCGCAATCCAGCCACGAATAGGGGGGAAATGAAAAATAACTTGCAGTCCCTCATCGTGGGCCTTCCAGATAGCCGCCCGATGATACCACCAAAGCCCTGCCATATTGATAAATGCCAACTCCTCAACAAAAAAAATGGCCCGCGAAAGGACATCTTGCGCATTCCAGGCTTCACTAAAATTGGTACGGCATTTCTTTGGGAGCCTTCGGATAGGTTTGTTCAAAAGCCTTGTTTCTTTAAAATATTTTCTGAGAAGGACGCCCGGCCCAAAAGCAAGCCCGGTTTTCTGTTAAAGATAAGACCCGAACCTAAAAGCCCCAGGGCCCTAAAAAAAACGAATTTAAAGCCCTTTCCGCCAATGATTTACGCCAGCAAATCGTCCAGTTTTGCGGGCTTTGGTGTAGTTTTGCGCCTAGTTTTAACATTGGTTTAACGCCCTTCGGAAGAGCCCGGCAAACACCGGCGCAAAAGTGTGCGTTAAACATTGGAAGATTTTACCCAAGAAAATTTCAAGGATTTATGAAAAGAAGCATCACTTTTTTACTCGTCTCATTCAGTATCTTACCCTTCCTATTGCCGGCCCAGGACTCTGACCCCAAAGCCGTAGCTACTCTCGATGCCGTTAACAAAAAGTACAAAAGCATGAGTGCCTTTCAGGCTTTTTTCTCCATGCAAATGACCAACCAGCAAACCAAGCAAAATGAATCGCTTTCGGGCAAGATTGTGGTCAAAGGGGCTAAATTTTACCTGGAACTGCCCGACCAGCACGTCATCACGGATGGCAAAACCCAATGGACTTTTCTCAAGGACGGCAACGAAGTGAACATCACCAACTATCAGCCGGATGAAGATGAAATTACGCCTGACCGGATTTACAGCCTCTACCAGAAAAAATACAAATGCCTCCACAAAGGGGAAGCCAGCGAGCAAGTAACCGTAGAAGGCAAGCCCCAAAACCGGGTCTATGAAATTGTGGAGCTTTATCCCAAGAACCCTCAGGGCTATTCCTTTTTCAAAATTCAGTTGAAGATTGTCAAAGCTTCACAGTCTATCAAAAGCTGGGAGATTTATGAAAATAATGGCAATCGCTTTCTTTACACCATTACCAAGTTTCAGCCTGTCAATGTGGGGGATAGTTATTTTAAATACAATGCCACCAAATATCCCAGTAAGCCCGAAGTAATTGATTTGCGCTAGGGCTTTGTCCGCGTTTTTTTTCCGATTCTTTTCTTTTAAGCCGATGGACTATTCCAGCCTTTGTGCCCATATTCGCCAAACGGCCTCTTATCTTTGTGTGGGATTGGATACTGAGCCAGGGCGTTTGCCTGCTGGCTTTGCCAAAACCCCCGAAGCAATGCTGGCTTTCAACGAGGCCATCATTGCCGCTACCCACACCTATTGTGTGGCCTACAAAATCAATACAGCCTTTTATGAAGCACTGGGAACCGCCGGCTGGGAATGTTTGAAACAAACTTGCCAGATGATTCCTCCCGGCAAGTTGCGAATACTGGATGCCAAAAGGGGCGATATTGGCAATACTGCTCAGGCATATGCCCGGGCTTTTTTTGAAGAGTTGGGTGCAGATGCCCTTACCCTCTCACCTTACATGGGCCACGATTCTATACAGCCTTTTTTGGAATATCCCGGCAAGTGGGTAGTGCTGTTAGCCCTTACCTCAAATCCGGGGCACGCCGACTTTCAGTTGCTCCGCCTGGCCAATGGTCGCTATCTCTTTGAGGAGGTACTCTTACAGGCCCAAAACTGGGCCGACCCTTCCCGGCTGATGTTTGTGGTAGGGGCCACCCAGTCAAAATGGCTGGAAACGGTGCGCCAGTTGGCCCCGGATAATTTTTTGCTTGTGCCCGGTGTGGGGGCACAGGGCGGCGACCTGGCACAGGTATCTAAACTGGGCCTAAATCCTCAGGGAGGACTGCTGGTCAATGCTTCCCGAAGCATTCTTTACGCCTCCTCAGGAGAAGACTATGTGGAGGCCGCCCGCCAGGCCGCTCAGGCCATCCAACTGGAAATGAAGGGGCAGCTTCGGGCTTTCCCAGCCTAGCTTTGGCTTTGTTTTTGCCTTACAGGGGTATATAAGGAAAAACCGGGTGGCGCTTTTCTGGCCGCTTCACTGAGAAAATGACTTTGACCAGAGACAGTTTTGTTTTTTGCTTTTTTTTCCCAATCTTGCCGACCATTAAAGCAAATCTACCATACTTCAACATGGGAAAGCAGGCGGTTTTTATGGCGCTGGCAATTTTCCTGGCCATTTCAGGTGCGGCGCCCCTATGGGCCCAAAGTGCGGAAATAGACAGCTTGCTGGCCATTTTGCCCGAAGTCCCTGATACCATTAAGGTCAATATCCAAAACAAGCTGTCTTTACGCTTCATCAATTCTTCTCCCAAAAAAGCCTCCGAATACGTAGAACAGGCCCTCGACCTGGCCAAAAATATCAACTATACACAGGGAACGGCCGATAGCTATGTCATTATCGGCAATTTCCATCAGTTACAGGGCAACTTTCCCGAAGCCCTAGACCATTATCTCAAAGCCCTGGATATGTATCAGGGCCTGAAAAGTAAGCGCGGAGAAGCCGTAGCCCTGCTTAATATCGGTGCCATTTACCAGGCAAAATTTGATTTTAAACGAAGTATTGCCTATTATGAAAAAGCCCTGGCCATAGAGGAAAAAACCAATAATCCCGAAGGAATTGCCAATTGTCTGAACAACCTGGGCAATACTTATGCCCAGCAGGAACAGTATGACCGGGCCATCGCCTGCTACGAAAAAGCCTTGGGGATTTACGAGCAATTCCAAAAATTTCAGGGAATTTCCAACTGCCTCAACAACATTGCCAATGTGTATGACATTCAGGGGCAACCCCAAAAAGCCATTGAATATTACCAAAAGGCCCTCGGACTGCTGGAAGAAATAGGTGATAAGGCCGGAATTGCGGTTTGTTTGCATAATATTGCCTTTATGCACGACCAGCTTTCAGAGCCACAGCAGGTCATCCGGTATGCCTTGCAAAGCCTTGAGATTGCCCAGGAAATAGGGGCCAAAGACGACATCAAAAACGCCGCAAAAACCCTGGCCAATACCTACGCCCAGATTGGCGATTATACCAAAGCCTTTGAATATCAGTCGCTTTATCTGGGGCTGGAGCGCGAAATCAATGGAGAAGAAACGGCCCGTATCATTGCCCGGTTTCAGGCTTCTTACGACTTGAAACAAAAGGAAGC
>JAAUUB010000068.1 GCA_012031215.1 Microscillaceae bacterium
CATAGTTCCACCGGAAGCGGCAAACTGCAGGTTGGTTTCGTGGCTGTAATTGTTTTCACGAAGAGGTTTTCAAAGCAATCAGCAAAGAATTACGGTTCTGGGCATTGCCCGCCGAAGGAAAGGTAAGTCCCCCTTCCAAACCGCCGCCCTGCCTTTCTATCTGCACCAGGCCATAATTGACCCGAAGCGAAGTAGAAAAAGTCTGGCTCCAAAAATGGTCGAGCTTGCCAGAAAGGAAGGTAAAATAATTGTTTCCCCGCACCGTTTCATTGACCCCCAGCGCGGGGGAGTTGAGCAAATTATCTTTTATATCGATGGTTTGCTCCGCATTGAGGTAATAAAAGGTTTTGTCTTTTTTGAAGGCTCCCCCAATGCCAAAGCCCAGTTGATAGCGCTGAAAACCATCTTTGACCTGATTGCCCGACAGGTCGCGCTGGGCATAGGGAGAAGCTGCATCGAGGGCCGGGCCAGGGCGGGATAGAAAAAAAAGCTTCGCCGGTAGTTTCATTACTGCCCGAGCGCGAAGTAAGGTTGACAATGCCATTGCCCGTCAATCCAAATTCGGTGGAGTAATTATTGGTCAGTACCGTGATGGTGCGGGTAAATCCTACTGGCAGGGCAAATTTTTGTCCGCCCAAAAACCGCTCGTTATTGTCCAGCCCATCAATCATATAATTGGTAAAGAGGCTGTTCGCCCCGTTGATGCTCACATTGGGGGCTTCGGGATAAAACCCGGTAGCCTGCACCACATTGGGCAGGCGAAACAAAGCCCGGGTAATGTCGCGGCCCTCGATGGGCAGTTCGCTAATTTCTTGCTGGCTCAGGGAAGAGGCCACCTCGGCATGGATGGTGTTGATTTTGGTAGTAACCGCCCGCACCACTATTTCGGGCAGGGCCAGGTCTCTCTTGGCCGGCACGAGCAGTTGCACACTGCCTTTTTCCTGGGCGCGAAGGGGAAACAACTCGGTCAGGGCTTCATCATATTGCTCATTTTCAGGCACAGAAACCTGGTATAGCCCGGCTACCGAAAGGCCGGTGAAGCGCACCTTGCCTTGTTCATTGGTGATTTTTTCGGCCGTGAAGCCAATCGCCTGGTTTTGCAACACCACTTTGAGGGCTGGAATCGGCTGGCGATTAGAGAGGTCATAAACGCTCACTTCCAGCTCCACCTGGGCATACAAGCGGCTACTGAAAAATAGAAATGCTATTGCGATAAGGCAATGTGTTTTCATACCAAATAAGAATTTGAAAAAATAAAGAGAATAAAAGAAAGAATGGCCCCCTCCCCCGCCGTTAAGGGCCGGAGCGGTGTCAATCCCCAAAGCACCCCGCTTCTTTTTCCAAAGGGAAATTTCCAGGCTCAGCTTTTGAAAATTCGGAAGCCAAAAAAGATTAAAGGGTGAGCGGGGGGCCACGCCAGGGGTGCTGGGCCAATGAAGCCCAGGCCAGGGGAGCAAGAAAGAAAGAAGAAGTAGTCTCGGCGCGCAAGGCGCAAACCGTGCGATAAAAGGAATGAGCAGACGAAAGTTCCTTCAGGAGATGGCTCAGGTCTTTGCCCCGGTCCAAGTCGGCGTAGTACCGGGCCAGGGTATAAAAACCACCATCCAACTTTCCAAAATAATTTCTGAGGCCACGAAAGTTTTGAGACGTTTGCCAGGCGAGGGTTTTCCATTGGGCTTCATCAAAAGCGCTTTTCCGCAGGCCAATCAGATACGCCCCGCCGTCTTTGGCCGGCCCAATCACCCCGGCGTGGTTTTGGAGAGCTGCTTCTGCTTCCCGCAGGTCTTGCAGGGTCAATCCCGGACAATCGCTGCCCAGTGTGATGACTTTTTGGTAGCCCCGGGCAAATACCTGCGCAATGGCTTGGCTGTAGCGTTCGCCAAAAGACTGGCCTACCTGATGGTTGGAGTCAATCTCAATGACCGGAAGCTGGCTTTGGCGGGCAATGCTTCTTACCCGGTTCAAAAGAGCTTTGGCCAGTTCTACGCCCTGTGGTTTGCCATTGCCCAAGCCCTGGTGGAGAGACTTCACGAGTGCCTCCCTTTCCGGGGTATTGCAAAATATCAGTAGGGCGGTATCAGACATTTTTTTGACTTCAAACGCCAAATATATTCTTTAAGCAGGAAGCTTGTCTATCAGATAGCTTACATTTCCACAGATTTTAAGAAATTCACCTGACGCTATTTGAAAATAAGGGGGGCTGAAAAAAATCTTGTCTTTGGATAATTTTACGGACCTCCGTAAAGCTCTTTCTCAGTCAGGCACAGTTTTGGCCTGATTAAGATTATTGCTTTCTTTTACAATAAGCTTTACTTTTCAAGCAAAGCACAATTTTTGGTGCCTAAGAACAACCCGGCTTAATGCCATTGAGGATAGCCAGAGGAAGGCAAGATTGTATTCGCCCTTTCGTTTTACATTGGATTTTGTTTTCATTCGAGAATCATTTATATCACAATACGTTCTTGGTACGTTTCAGCTTCATTTTTATACTAGTAATACAGGGATTGGCTATGCCGCTCAAGGCGCAGGAAGAAAATCTGCGCCGCCATGAGCAAAAAATAGCCCGCACCCAGGGCCGGGAAAGAGTGGATTTGTATAACCAACTGGCCCACCAATACGAAAATGCCCAGCCCGTTTTGGCCCGTGATTATGCCCAAAGAGGCTTGGAACTGGCCCGCGAAATCAATTATACGGCGGGCCAAGCCGAAGCCTTAAAAAACATTGGCAATATCTATTTTCTACAGAGCAACTATTCGCAAGCCATCGAGTATTTTCTCAATGCCCTCAAACGTTATGAAGCCCTCCAGCAAAATAAGGGTATCGCCGAAACCCTCAACAATGTAGGGCTGGTCTATCATAGCCAGGGAAAATTTGACCAGGCCCGCAATTATTATAACCGGGTACTGGAGATAGACCGCAAAACCAATGATACCGAAGGGCAGGCCAGTACCCTCAATAATATCGGCGACCTCTACTATCAACAAAACGAATATTCCCAGGCACTTTCTTTTTATGAGCAATCGCTGGCCTTTCGTCAGCAAAAAAGAGACTCTACGGGCATTGCCACCAGCCTCAAAAACATAGGCCTGGTGCAATACACCAAAAATGAATACGACTCGGCCCTGGTAAATTTTCGCCGCTCGCTGGCCATTGAGCAAAACCTGAACAACCAGGCCAATATTGCTGCGCTTTACACCAACCTGGCCAATACCTTCCTGAAACTGAGCCAGCCCGACTCGGCCCGGTTCTATGCGGAGGCCAGTTTCTTGAAGGCGGGCGAGTTAAGCCTGAACAGCGTCATTGCCGAAGCCTGTTTTACCCTGGCCGATATTTACGCTTCGCAAGGCGATTTTGCCCGCGCCTTCGAGTATCAGGTGATTTATGTAGAAATCCAACGCGAACTATTCAATGAAGAAAACAACCGCCAGATTGCGGAGCTACAAACGGCCTATGAACTGGAAAGAAAGCAAATAGAGCTGGAAAAAAAGAAATTCAGATTGCCGAAGCCCAAAGGCGCGAATCTATCCAACGCATCATTGTGTTTGTGTCCATTGGGGCCAGTTTGCTAATTTTAATTTTGCGGTGTTTTTGTACCGGGCCAATGTCCAAAAAAATGCTGCCAACCGCCTACTTACGGAGCAAAACCGGGCCATTCAGATTCAAAACCGGGAAATCCTGAACCAGCGCAATGCCATTGAGGGCCAGAAAAACCAGATAGAGCGGCAAAGCCTGGAAATCCACCGCAAAAACCTGAACATCCAGAGCAGTATTCAGTATGCCCAGCGTATCCAACAGGCTATGTTGCCCAGCGAAGAAGAAATAGACAAAGCCCTGCCTCTCCATTTTATTTTCTACCAGCCCCGCGACGTAGTGAGCGGCGACTTTTATTGGTTTGCCCAGCTTAAGCCCCGCCCCGTGTATGAAGAAGTGGAAAATCAACGCCACAAAAGCCGGGTGCTGACGGGCTTTCAGGGGGAGAAAATTATTATCTCCGCCATAGACTGCACTGGCCACGGGGTTCCGGGGGCTTTTATGTCTATGATTGGCGATTCATTACTCAACCAGATTGTGCTGGATAAGGGCATTACCGAAGTAGATCAAATCTTGTTTAAACTGCATCACGGCATCCGGGCCGCCCTCAAGCAATCCGAAACCCACAACCAGGACGGAATGGATGCGGCCCTTTGTGTCATAGACCCCAAGCATAAAACCATTGATTTTGCCGGAGCCAAAAACTCCCTGGTCTATATTCAAAACCATAAATTGCACGAAGTGAAAGCCAGTGTGCACGGGCTAGGTGGCTGGCGCGACAATCACGACGACGAAAGAGCCTATCCCAAAACCACAATTTCGTATGCCCAAAACCCGGTTACGCTTTATCTTTACTCAGATGGTTACCAGGACCAGTTTGGCGGACCCAAAGCAAAAAATTTATGCGCCGTCGTTTCAAGGAACTGCTCTATGAAATCCACGCCGAACCTATGAGCTACCAAAAAGACATCCTGCACCGCAAACTCCTCGATTGGATGGGCACACAAAAACAAATGGATGATATTTTGATAATTGGCATTCGCTTGGAATAAAAAAAAGCCTAGTTTTGAAAAGTCCTTAGCCCACGGCGGGGCCATCGTCATAAAAAGGTATGCCATGTCAGAAGCACCGCTGTTTCGTAAAAAAGCCCTGGAGCGGCTCTCTTCGCCGGAAAACCTCCACGAGTTTGTCAGCATCACCTCGGCCCGAAGTTGGCTGGCAATCCTGGCCCTCAGCATTTTGTTGTTGGGCCTGGGGTTTTGGGCTTTCCTGGGCACTTTGCCCAAAATAGTGGAAGGACAGGGCATCCTCATTCAATCAGGCGGCATTGCGGAGGTAAGCTTGCCCGGCACCGGCATCGTCAATGAGATTCTGGTAGAAGAGGGCCAACTGGTGCGCCCCAATGATACCCTGGCCATTATCGCCCAGCCCGAACTACAACTGCAAATCAACAATGCCCGCGAGCAAGTAAGTTACCTCCTTCTGAAAAGAACGCAATGGGTGCGCTACCAACTCGAGGACCAAGCCCTGCAAGCACTGCTGCTCGAAAAATTTGCCCTCCATCAAAAATTAACACAAATCCATCGCCAAATTAGAGCCCAGGAACAAAGCCTGTACCAACTCCAGGCCCAAAAAAATAAGCAAGTCGCCCGCCAAAACTCCGCCCGCCTGGCCCTGATTCGCTTGCAACGCGCCCAATTGCTCTACCAGAATGAACAAAAAAAGATAGAAACCCAGATAAATCTCCTGGGAGGTGCCACCCTTCGAGAACTGGAAGACTATGAGGCGCAACTGCGCGAAGTGGAACAAACCCTTAATGAACTGGAAGTGCGCCTGAGCCTGACCGCTTATTTGAAAAGTGCTTATCCAGGCAAGGTCATTGAAATTATGACCAAAAAAGGGCAATTAATTGAAGCTGGCCTTTCCGTGATGAGTCTCGAGATTCAAAACCAAACGGCTTCGCGCCTCGAGGCGGTCATCTACTTTTCGCCCGAAGAAGGCAAAAAAATTGAAAAAGGAATGACCGTAAGGCTGGCTCCCTCCACCGTCAAAACAGAAGAGTTTGGGTATTTGCAAGGCGTGGTAGAAAAGGTATCGGAATACCCGGCTACCCGGCGAGGTATGATGCGGGTGCTGGGCAATGCCGAATTGGTGGAGACCTTTGCCAACGGAGAACCCCCGATTGCGGTGCAGGTAAAACTAAAGGCCAAGCCGCAAAACCCAAGTGGCTATGCCTGGACCAGTGCTCAGGGGCCCAAAAAGCCCTTAAAAGCCGGAACCCTCTGCCAAGCCCGGATTGAGGTAGCCCGCCAAAAACCCATCCAGTTTTTGCTCCCCCGTTTCTGAGCAAGCTTCGCCCGCCTTGCCCCCGGCCAGTTTTCTCTTTGTGCGCAAAAAATAAACCGCCTGACATAGGTCATAGGATTTTCGCAATCATATCATCAACTTTAAATAAATAAATATGATTGTTTAATTAATCACATAAGAATATGGCAAGGATTGTAGTATTGGGCAGTAATTTTGCCGGAATGTCTGCCGCGCTGGAAATCAAGCGCAAGCTAGGCAAAGCCCATGAGGTTTTGATGATTTCGCCCGCCGAGGATTTTTTGTACGTCCCCTCTTTGATATGGGTTCCTTTTGGCCGTCGTCAGGTCAAAGACATTACTTTTCCTTTGCGGCCACTTCTGGCTCGTAAAAACATCGTCTTTGTGCAAGACAAGGCCACGTGTGTGCATCCAGGCGAAAACCGGGTAGAAACGGAGAACAGTGGTGATTATCACTACGACTACTTGGTGGTGGCCACGGGGATGAAACTGGGCTTTGATGCCCTGCCCAACCTCAACCCTAAGGATGGGCTGGTGCAAAACATTGCCACGCCCCCCCTGGCCCAGCAGGCCTTTGCGGCATTTGAAGATTTGGTCAAAAATCCAGGTCCGGTGGTCGTAGGAGCCACCCAGGGGGCCAGTTGTATGGGAGCAGCCTATGAATATCTCTTTAACCTGGACCGGGAGCTGCGCCGCCGAAAAATTCGCAAACAAGTAGAACTAACCTGGATAACGCCCGAACCCTTCCTGGGCCATTTTGGTATTGGGGGCATACGCGGTGGCAAAATCTGGTAGAAACATTTATGAAGATGTACAACATCAAGTGGCACACCGAAGCTGCCATCCAAAGTATTGAAAAAGAAAAGATTAGCCTTCAAGATGGCACTGAGCTCCCCTACAAAATGGCCATGCTTATGCCTCCTTTTGAAGGAGCCGAAGTGATGCAAAACTCGCCCGAACTAGTAGATGCCAAAGGTTTTGTTATCTGCAATGATGGTTACCAGCACCTCCGGTATCCCAATGTATATGCGGCTGGGCTGGCGGTTAGGGTTGATTCCCCCTTTGGCGATTGTAAAGTTCCTTTTGGAGTGCCCAAAACGGGCTATCCCAGCGACACGATGGGCAAAATCGTGGCCAGCAATATTGTCAATGCCATCAAAGGCAATCAAAAATTCAAAACCAAGCCTTTCGGCAAAATGCCGGGTATCTGCATCATGGATGCGGGCAATAAAGAGGTCTTTATCTTCACCAATCACTTTTTCAAACCGCGCCAGTTTGAAATCATCTTCCCCAACATTCTGGGTGATTTTGGCAAAGTGATACTCGAAAAATATATGATGACCAAAAACAAGCATGGCTGGTCTTTTCTGCCCTAAGCCTGGCTGTATCGATGTAAAAAAAGCCCCGGCATATTTGTCCGGGGCTTTTTTGTTTAGTTTGATTCATTCAATTTTGCTGTGTCGGTAGCCATAGAAAAAGTAAATGACCATCCCAATGGCCATCCAGATGAGCAGGCGCAGCCAGGTTTCACCCGGCAGTGAGGCCATCACCAGCAACGAGCTTAGCGTGCCCAATATCGGCACCAGGGGCGAAAAGGGCGCTTTAAAGGGCCGGTGTATGTCTGGGCGGGTATAGCGCAGTATGCCAACGCTGGCGCAAACCAGTGCAAAAGCCAGCAATGTGCCAATAGACACCATCTCTCCCAGAGTATCAATCGGTAAAAGTCCGGCCACTATGGCGGCTACGCCCCCTGTCAGCAGGGTGGTGATGTAGGGTGTTTTATAAACCCGGTGCAAACGGGTAAAGCTCTTGGGCAGCAGCCCATCTACCCCCATGGAGTAAAAAATCCGGGGCTGGGCCATGAGCATCACCAGTATCACGGAGCTTAAACCCGCAATGGCCCCTACTTTGATAAGCACCTTGACCGCATTAATCAAGGTGGGCGATTGCCCCTGGATAGCGTCAATGCCTACGGCAATGGGGTCGGCTACATTGAGCAGGGAGTAATGCACCATTCCCGTCAGGGCCAGCGCGACCAGAATGTAGAGAATCGTGGTAAGCACCAAAGAACCCAGGATGCCAATAGGCATATCGCGCTGAGGATTCTTGGATTCCTGGGCGGTGGTAGAAACAGCATCAAAACCAATATAGGCAAAAAAGATGACCCCTGCCCCCCGAAAAATTCCGCTCCAGCCGAATTCCCCAAATTTTCCCGTGTTCTCCGGGATGAAAGGCACCAGGTTATCCCAGTTTAAAAAGGCAAACCCTAGCCCGATGAACATCAAAATCACGGAAACCTTGATGATGACCACAATATTATTAAAGCGGGCCGATTCGCGTATGCCCAAAATGAGCAATAAAGTGATGAGCACAATAATCAATACCGCTGGAAGATTGATAAAGGCCCCGGTTAATTCACCATCGCCATTGATAGGGGCATTTGAAAGATAGTCGGGAATGACCACTCCAAATTGCTTGAGAAAACTGACCACATAGCCCGACCAGCCCACAGCCACCGTGGAAGCACCAAAGAGATATTCCAATATTAAATCCCAGCCGATAATCCAGGCAAAAAACTCGCCCATCGTAGCATAGGAATAAGTGTAGGCACTGCCCGCCACCGGAATCATAGAAGCAAACTCAGCATAGCAAAGCCCGGCAAAAGCGCAGGCAATGCCCGCCAAAACAAAAGACAAGATAATGGCCGGCCCGGCGTTTTGGGCCGCCACCGTGCCTGTGAGCACAAAAATGCCCGCCCCAATGATGGCCCCTACCCCCAATGCCACCAGATTGGGGGCTGTTAGGGTGCGTTTTAAACCATTCGGGGTTTCTGCAAATTTGAGCAATTCATCGATGGGCTTGGTGCGAAATAGTTTTTGGCGCATAGGCTTGCAAAATTTTGTGAAGTTTTTGTCTAAAAAGCGGTCGGTAAATTAAAACGCCTTTTGATTTAATGCAAGCAAAATCTTCTTTTTTACTTTTTGAAAAGAAATCTGCGTTTTTTTCTCAATTTTTCTTGTCCTTTCTTTTGGTTTTTTTGGCAGTGCTGGGGCGATTTTTTTTGAGGTATTTGACAGCATCCTTATAATACTGGCTCTTTTTAGGGCTATGGTCTTTGAGCTTTTGATAGTAAAAACGGGCCAGGGTGAAGTCTTTTGCCTGGACGGCATACTGCGCCAATTGCTGCAAAGCCCCATGATAATAGCCCGAATCCTGGTGTTGGCTTTCTTCGGCAAAAGCCACGGTCTGGCGGTAGTAATAAGCGGCTTGGGTAGGGCTTTTGTGCCGCAAGCGATAGACATACCCCAAAAAATAACTGGCATAACGCCCACTAATAGCCTCGTAGCCCGGATAGGCTTGGTTGATTTTGTCAAGTAGCTGCTTACTGACAACTTCCAGCCGGTCTAGCTGCCCCAGTACATACAAAACACTGGCATAAGTTCTTTGAAAATAGGCATTATCCGGGAAAGTATTGGCCAGGTATTCGGCCACTGGCAGCGCTTCGGCAGGGCGGTTTTCATCACTTCTAAATATACGTACCAGAAAATATTGCGCTTCCGTACGGGTATAAAAGGCCTCCTGGGCCACTTTCTGCAATTGCTCCAGGCCCAGTTGCTGGTCGCCTTTTTTAAAGAGCAGCAAAACCGGGCGAAGCAAAGGATAGTTCTTTGGAATCCAGATGGAGTAATAATTGTAGAGCGCATCCCCCAGCAGGAGTTCCGGGTTCAATTCTTCGTTGCCCCTCCCTACCCGAAGAAATTTAAGGGCACTTTTCCCATTGAAGATGGCTTTGGTCCAGTTTTTTCTTTCCGCATTCAAGCGGCTTTTGAAAGCATAGGCGGCGGCCAGAAAAAAAGCGGCTTCGGCATTTTCCCGGTCTTGCTGGTAGAGGTTCTTGGCCTTTTCAATAGTCAGGTCCATATACCCAAAAAAGGCCCCATCAAACGTCTCTACATCGGCATTGGGCATTATTTGCCACCACTGATTGAGGCCCAGCAAAAAATAAGGCAGGGGATGGTCGGGGTATTTTTCGCGAAACCACTCAAACTGCCGGGCCGCCTTTTCAATTTAAAATTATACATATCATTTACGGCGGCTGTCGCTTCCATTTGCACGAGGGCATTGTCCAGCAGGCGGCCATCTTCGTTTCGAAGGGTAGCCTCGTCAATCACCTC
This sequence comes from Microscillaceae bacterium, assembly GCA_012031215.1. Lineage (GTDB taxonomy): Bacteria > Bacteroidota > Bacteroidia > Cytophagales > Microscillaceae > JAAUUB01. The sequence continues at coordinate 10,031 of JAAUUB010000068.1, forward strand.
CTGCCCGAGGCTGCCCGAAAGCCCCAGACCTCCCAGCCAAAGCCATAGCACCAGCCCCCCCCTGTTTAAGCAAATGGTGGCCCAAGGCCTTACCTTTTCCCCCAAACCATTTGTTTTTTACTAGCTCCATGTTTTTATCAGAACGCTTTTAGAAAATAACCTATCCGATACACAAAAATAATATTTAATTTTGCTAAGTTTTTCAAAAAAAATACGCTTGTCCAACATCACCTTACAAGACCGGGTATTTAGCCCCTATCTGCATCAGGCCGAAATCGCCCAGCGTACCGACTCACTGGCCCAGGCCCTGACCGAGGTCTATGCCCAACAATTTCCACTCTTGCTGGTAGTTTTAAAAGGGGCTTTTCGCTTTGCGGCTGATTTAGTAGCCCGGCTTGATTTTCCTCTTGAGGTAGAATTTATTCGCCTGGCTTCTTACGAAAACAGCCAAAGTAGCGGGCAAATTCGCACGGTCCTGGGACTTGAGGATAGACTGTCGCTTGAAGACCGCCCCATTCTCATTGTAGAAGACATTGTAGATACCGGACTGACCCTGGATTTCCTCTATGCACAATTGCAAGCCCGCCAAGCCCACCAACTGGCTACAGTCAGCTTATTGTTTAAGCCAGATAATTTCCGGGGCGAGCACCCACCCGCCTATTTTGGCTTTTCTATTCCCCCGGCTTTTGTAGTGGGCTATGGCCTAGATTATCAGGGGCAAGGGCGGCAACTCAACGATATTTTTCGGGAAAAGCCCTCCGCCGAAGTTTGAAATTTTGCTTATTTTCCACTTTTTTTGAATAGTTTGTTTTTTTTGCTAATTTTAGCTGTATGTTAAATATCGTATTATTTGGCCCGCCGGGGGCAGGTAAAGGCACCCAGAGTAAGTCCATTGAAGAACATTATCACCTGATACACATTTCCACAGGCGATTTGTTATTTGGAGAGGTTTCGTCGGGCACTTTATTAGGGCAACAAGCCAAAGAATATATGTTGGCGGGCAGGCTTGTGCCGGATGAAATTGTAATCAATATGATTGAAAACAAAATCCGGGCAAACCGACAGGCCAAGGGCTTTGTTTTTGACGGCTTTCCGCGCAACCTCCACCAAGCCCAAACCCTGGACAAGCTCCTCAAACAAAACCAAATTGAAATTACGGTAGTCATTGCTTTTGAGGTAGATGAAGCCGAACTGGTGCGGCGGGTTTTGCAAAGAGGCCAGGAAAAAGGCCGCTTTGATGACCAAAATGAGAGCATCGTGCGGAGCCGACTGATTACCTACCAAAACGAAACCGCCCCGCTCAAAGAATACTACACCGCCCAAAATAAATTTATCACCATGAATGGCCTGGGAAGTATTGAGCAAATCTTTCAGGCTATTTGTACCAACATTGACGCTTTTTGCCAATCTCAAATGAATTAAATCATTGCTTCACTTTCAACATACATCTTACCATTATGAAAAATATTGTGCTTTTTGGCCCTCCAGGGGCAGGAAAAGGTACTCAAAGTGCCAAAATCATTGAAAAATACGATTATTTGCACCTTTCTACCGGCGATTTGCTCCGGGCCGAGCGCGAAGCGGGGACTGAACTAGGCCTCAAAGCCAAAGAATTTATGGACCAAGGGGCCTTAGTGCCCGATGAAGTCGTAATTGGGATGATTGCCAATAAAATTAATGCCAATCGCCAGGTCAACGGCATCGTCTTTGACGGTTTTCCCCGCACCGTCGCCCAAGCCGAGGCCCTTGACCAAATGCTGACCGAAAATGGCCTCGAAATCGCCAAAATGATAGAACTGGAGGTGATAGAAGATGAACTGGTCAAACGCCTGCTGGAAAGAGGCAAGACCTCGGGCCGTGCCGACGACCAAAACGAAGCCGTGATTCGCAACCGCTTCAAAGCTTACGAAAACGAAACTGCCCCCGTAGCCGATTATTACAAGGCCCAAAACAAATATGTAGCCCTGCCCGGAATGGGCGAGATTGAGATTATTTTTGACTATATCTGCCGGGAAATAGAGGCTTGCTAAGGCCCGTTCCCCTTTTTTTCCTTTTTGAATCTTTTTACCCAACCCGCCTCTCCCGGCTTTTACCGGGGGGAGGCGGGTTGCTTCTCCTACGCCCATGAGCAATGCCAACTTTATTGATTATGTCAAAATTTATTTCCGCTCGGGCAACGGCGGCGGCGGTTCCGCCAGTTTTCGGCGCGAAAAATTTGTGCCCAAGGGGGGGCCGGATGGCGGCGATGGCGGCCGCGGAGGGCATATCATTCTGAAAGGCAATGCCCAACGCTGGACTTTGCTCCACCTCAAATATCAAAAACACCTCAAAGCCGAAAACGGAGAATCAGGCGGCAAAAATCTGCGCACCGGCGCACAAGGCAAAGACCTGGTGGTAGAAGTGCCCCTGGGCACAGTGGCCAAAGATGCCGATACCGGCGAAATACTGCTCGAGATTGCCTACGAGGGTCAGGAAGAAATTTTGCTGCCCGGCGGGCGCGGCGGCCTGGGCAATGACCACTTCAAATCCCCCACCAACCAATCGCCCCACTACGCCCAGCCCGGCGAAAGCGGAATAGAAGCCACTATCATCCTGGAACTCAAGCTCCTGGCCGACGTGGGCTTGGTCGGTTTTCCCAATGCCGGAAAATCTACCCTGCTCTCAGTTTTGTCGGCAGCCCGCCCCGAAATTGCCGATTATCCCTTCACCACCCTCGTGCCCAACCTGGGCGTGGTGGCTTATCGCAATGAACAATCCTTTGTAATGGCCGATATTCCAGGCATTATCGAGGGGGCCGCCGAAGGCAAAGGACTGGGACTGCGCTTCTTGCGGCACATAGAGCGCAATTCCCTGCTCTTGTTTATGGTCTCGGCTGAAAGCCCCAACCTCGGCCAGGCTTATCAGACCTTGCTCCACGAACTGGAAAAGTATAACCCTGAACTACTCGACAAACCCCGCCTGCTGGCCATCACCAAGGCCGACCTCATTGATGAGGAGCTTCAGGGCTTGCTTCGGGAAGAATTGCCCCAAGACCTCCCCCACGTGTTTATCTCGGCCCTTACAGGCTTTGGACTGGATAAACTCAAAGATAGAATCATGGAAAAATTGCTGCTTGCGAGCCCCGAAGCCGGTTCAGAAACGGCCGTGTAGCACTAAAGCAAAAGAAGCCTTTGTCCGACACAAAGACTTCTTCTTTTGTTTTTAGCCCTTTTCAGGCAATCTCCCTCAAGACTTAAGGATTCATAATCATGGGCTTGTTGGGGTCCACAATAATGGTTTTGGCATTGGGCGAAGTGGCCAACTCCCGAAAAGCTTCAATAGATTTAAACTGAATGATGAGCGGAGTGAGCCCCTGGCCAATGATTTGCTGGGCATTGCGAATCCCCTCGGCCTCAATCTTGCGCCGGTCGGCTTCCAGTCTTTCACGGTTGAGCACAAATTCCATACGCTGGGCCTCTTGTTCGGCTTCCAGTTTTTCTTCAATGGCCCGCGTCAGCCCCGGAGGAAGTTGAATGCTTTTGAGCAAAACGGCCTCAATGATAAAGCCCCGGGCATTTAGAATTTTGCTCATCTGGTCTTTAACTGCTTCCTCAATCGTAGCCCGCTCAGCCGTGTGCATATCTTTGGCAAAAAAACGTGCCGCCACATCGGCCACCGCCGAGCGAAACACCGGCAAAATCACTACCTGCTCATAGTTAGTCCCCGAATTTCTCAACACATTGGGGGCCTGGATGGCTTCTACCCGATACAAAATGGAAATCTCGGAACGAATCGTAAGCCCTTCTTTGGAAGGCAAATCCAGGCTTACTTCCAGATTTACGGTGCGTGTGGGTACTATCAAAATACGGGTTGTGAAAGGATTGACTACCCGCACACCCGGAGCAATTACCTTGTCCGATATTTTTCCAAGCTTGCGGCGCACTCCGATTTGGTCTTGACGCACCACCGCGCAACTGCTCATCAGGAGCAATAAAGCGCCAGCAAAAGCTAAATTTTTCATGGTATTTGACATTAAGGGTAAAACTATTTTAAGTAGTTATACTTATATCTTTTTAAATTGTTTTACCATGTTTAAGAAATTGTGAAGTTTTATTTACAAAAATAAATTATTGATAATTAGCTACTTATGAATGAATTTTGAAACAAAAAAAGGGAGTTTATGGCTAAACTCCCTCCGCAAGGTTTATAGGGCAGGAAACTAACGAAACAAAAATCCATTCGGCCCTCTTCCGGCCGCCAGGGTATCAATAGGCTGGCCATTTGCCTGGTAGCGCAACACCTCCCCATTGCTTTGAAAAGCCTTAGAATCAGCCACATACAAAAGGTCAGTATCGGGCGAGATTCCTATCCCATACCAGTTTTGGCCCGAAATAATGGGCGTAGTGGGGGCCGTAGTTTGTGTAATATCCAGGGAATACACGGCATTGGTGGTCGGAAATCCTGCACTCGATAGCCAATAAAGGGTATCCCCTTCATCGTCAATGACCATTTTTTCATTAAATCCGGCATTGGGAATATTGCTGATAGTGGCCTCAACTGCATTGGTAGCGGGGTTAATACGTACCAGCGCCCCACTGTTGCATATCACCCACAGTCGGTCATTGCGATCCAATACCATACGGTCGGGACCAGCCGGCACCTCAATTCGCTCTGTTATTTGGTCGGTGGCTGGGTCAAATACCGCAATCTCATCCGAGCCTACCAATGCCATATAAATTTTTCCATCAATGACCAGCAAATGCTGAGGCTGAGCATCCAGGGTAATGGCTTCTTCCAAAGCATTGGTCAGTAAATTCACCTTCACCAGGGTAGAATTTTCCCAGATAAAAGTCGTGAAATTGAGTGTTCCCCAGTTGGAGACATAAGCGGTGTTGCCAATGATGGCCAGACTAAAGGGAGAATTGAAGACAACCGGCGCACCAAACCCGGGCCGGATAGTAGCCACTGACGCAAAATTATCTTTACGAAAGACCTCAATTTTATCCGGGGCATTACAAACCGCATAGTATAAGCCATTATGCTCAATTACATTTTGGATAGTGGCCGCCACTGGAAAGCCATTGGTACTGGCAAAAGCCTCCAATGACACCGCCCCAGTTTGAGAGTTGATGGTACTGAGGGTACCGTCTGCACTTTGAAAATTGCCTTCATTTACCACCACCACATCTCCCAGCACAGGAGCAGGGCCAGCATCATCTTCACAAGCTACCAGAAAGAGCGACGAAACAAAAAAGAAAAGTAAAAAAACGCGTGATTTTCATAGAAAAATAAAATTAAGGGTGAGAAGAAAAAGTGTACTGTAAGCGCAATTGAAAACTACGCCCCGGCATAGCCCGGAAAATATAATTTTGATAGGCCGTGTTCAGCAGGTTCTCCACCTGCAGACTTAGGTGCAGGGCCTGCTTTTCGCGAAAAGCCCGGGAATATCCGGCCGCCAGGCCCCAAAGCTGAAAAGCGGGCACCGAACTGGCCGGACCAACCCGGTTGTCGAGCGTTTCGTAACGCAGGCTGGTGTATTGGCTCTGCAATCGTAGCCAGGCCTGTTTTCTTTGAAGATGCAGAAAGCCCCCGGCCCGCCAGCGGGGCACATAGGGCAGTTGGCGTGGCGGCAAGTGGGCCTCAGATACTTCTTCGGAGCGGGTGTAAGCCATCTGAAGCTGTAGTCGCACCAGCCAGGGGCCTGGGCTCCAGTGTCCGTTTCCGCTTAGTTCAAAGCCCTGCCCCCGCACGCTGCGCAGGTTTTCGGGCGACCAGTAGCCATTCTCCGTAGGCCGCCAGAAAATCCAGTCTTCCACCCAAAGCCGGTAGTGCGTCAGTTCGGTCTCGATGTGCCAGTCGGTCTTTTGAAAGCGATATTGCAGTCCGCCTTCCAGATTCCAGCCCTGTTCTGGGCGAAGGGCAAGATTTCCTCCTGGTTGCCAGTAGCGGTCGTTGAGGGTAGGAATCCGAAAACTACGGGCGGCCAGGGTTTTTATCTGCCACTGATGCTTTGGGCTTTGCCAAATCTTCCAGGCATTGCCCCAGGAAGGTGCAAAAGGGGCCGTAAAGCCATCTACCCAGGTTTGGCGCAAGCTCAGGCTCATATTCCAGAAAGGCCGAAGCTGTCCGCGCCCGGAGGCAAACCCGGCGTAGCGATTTTCGTGCACGGCTCCACCCAGATTGGGGCTTTGGCCCTGGGTGTGATAGACATCGGCCCCGGCGCGAAACTGCCAGCGTGTTCCCCACTGCCGTTCATATTCCATCAGACCCACGTACTTGCGAGTGCGAAAAGTGCTGCCAGAAGCTCCGTCAAGATAGGTTTGCCGGTCGCCCACGTAGCCCAGCTTGGCCGAAAAGTGATGCAGACGAAACTGGGTCTGGAAATCGGCCACCACCCGCAGGCTTTGGTCAAAAAGGCTTTCATTGGCCTGAAAATTATTGATGACCGGCTGTATTTGCCGGTCGTTTTGATGAAACCAGGCATTCAGACTCAGGAAAGTTTTGGAGCGAAAGCGATAATTGAGTTGTTGCATCCAGCCGCCGTATTTCACCCGGGCCTGGTTTTGGGTCTGTCGGCGGCCCTGAAAATCGCGGTAAGGAAAGTCATTCTCGGAGTAGGCATAATACCATTTGCTTTGCCCGGAGAAACGTCCCTGGGGGGCATATTGCAGTTGGCCCCCGTGCGCATAATGTCCGAAGCTGCCCACTTCTACGAAGGCTCCCCCGCCAAAGCCTGGTTTTGGTAGGGATTCTTGCAAAAGGATGCTCCCTCCCACCGCATCGCTGCCATACAAAGCCGAGGCGGCACCGTATTGCAATTGAACCTGGTCTGGCCCAAAACGGGCAAGGTGCCCAAATCACTCATACCCAGTGTAGGAGAATTGATATTGATGCCTTGCCAAAGCACGGCCGTGTGGCTGGAGCCTGTGCCCCTAAAAGAAAGTGAGCTCAATTGCTGAGGGCCGTATTCCCGCACGTACAGGCTGCTGAGGGCCTGAAGCAATTGCCCCAGGGTGCGAAAGCCAGGCAAATGACGGCTCAGGCTGTCTAGTTTTGTACCTTGCTGCCGGCAAGAAAAGCTTCGGGGATTTGCCCCACTACTTCTACTTCGCGCAAGGAAAACGGAGCCAGGGTGTCGGCTTGGGCAAGGCAATACTGTGCCCAAAGCAAAGCCCAAAGCAAAGCCAGGCTTGTTTTTGCAACCATAAATTTAGCGTATTAAAATTTGTGTTTTCAGCTTTTCACCCGAAGGCCAAAAAACATCACGGATTGGCAGGTCTCCTGGCTTGCCGGATTCGCCCTCGCCTTCCCGTTCTGGCCAGCAGAACAGTGGCGGGGATGAGGACGAATGGAAGGTAGAAGTAAATCCAGGCTTCCAAATCGGCTTACAGTTGCGGGGACAGCCCCGGATTCGCACCGGGTTCCCTATTAAAGCCTGACCCTGAGCAGGGTCAGGCTACCAATCGGGACAAAGCTAGCTGATTTTGTTTAACAATAAAAGCGTTTTTCCCCTTTTTTTGCCCGAATTCTTCCACAATTTCTCCCCGGATGTTTTCAAAGGCTTTGGTCGGGATAGTTACTAGAGACTTGGTGTTTTCCAGAATTGGACGTTTTGGGGATATTTTTTGGCCCAGGCCCAGATAATTTTTTGAATGTCTTTGTTGTCGGGATAAGCTTTGATGTAGGCTTTTGCTTCTTCGGGAGTGCGGAAGGAAGCCGTTTCATCGAGATAGCCCCAGCCGAGGTAGCGCCCTTTTTCTACCAATACCAGGGCTTTTTCTCCTGCGTGGCGGCCCCTTGTAAGCACAAAAAAGGTCTTGCCGACATAGGGGTCAAAGGATTCTAGGGCGGCCTGGGCACGTAGGTTATACTCTTCGGAGGATTCGGCCCCGATACAGGCTCCCTGGCATTGCTTGACGTGATAGGCAAAGCAGGCGCCTCCGGCCTCGTAGAGATGGCACAGTTTCATGCAAAGTCCAAAAATCTCCACCCGGCGGCGCAGGGCCTCACGAGCGTTCTGGGCGTTGACCGCCGCCAGCAATACAGGCTTGGTTTGTTGGCCTATTTTCTCCACATAAAAATGGCGATAGCCCTGTCGGTCTTTGCGCGAAAAAACACCGTATTGAAAACGGCTCCGCCTTTGGGCCCGGTTGAAGAGCGGCTGGTATTTTTTGATTTCGTCTGATTCGAGCAGGAGGGCAATCAATTCGCTGCCCGTAATTTGATAGCTGAGGTCGGCCACCCGGTTTTTGATTTCCAGGGTCTTCCGATTATCCAGGTTGGTGGAAAAATGGCTGGCAATGCGCTTTTTGATGTTTTTGCTTTTGCCTACATAGATGACGCGTCCCTCTTCATCGTGGAAATAATAGACCCCTGTAGCTTCGGGCAAGCCTTCAAAAAGCGCATAGCTGATTTTGGGCGGCAGGGTCTTGACTTTTATTTCCGGGTCGATGACCTCCTGGCGGGCCTTGCCTTCATTTTGGCGCAGCAATAGGTCAAACAAAGCCACGGTCGCCTGGGCATCGCCCTGGGCACGGTGTTGGTTGTGGTGCGCAATTTGGAAATGATGGCACAGCTTGCCCAGCGAATAGGATGGCAGATTGGGAAAAAAGCTTGCGGCTGAGGCGCACCGTGCAAAGGGTTTTGCGCTGAAAGGTAAAACCCAGGTTTTTGAATTCATTGCGTAGAAAGGCATAATCAAAATGGGCATTGTGGGCCACCAGCACCTTGCCCTCGGTGATTTGCACCAGTTCTTTGGCAATCTCAAAAAATCGGGGGGCAGTGGCCAGCATTTCATTGGTGATGCCTGTGAGCTGGCTGATGTACTCGGGCAAATAGCGTTCGGGATTGATGAGCGAATGAAAACACTGCTGCACCGTCTGGCCATCAAATACCATCACCGCCACTTCGGTAATCCGGTCTTCGGTTACCCGCAAACCCGTCGTTTCAATATCTACAATGGCATACATAAGCAAATCCTCCGACGCGAATTTCTTTTTTTGAAATCTCGCGGCTAAAAATAAAGAGAAATTCACAAAAAGCTCAAAATTTGAGATTTTTTCTAAAACTGCTGTTTTTCCTTAGCAACTTTTCTCTTCAGGTGCCTTATTCAGGCAAAGGCATAAACGGCTTCATCCGTAATGAGGCTATCCAGCCGAATGTCATGGGCTTCGGGGTCGGCGATGCGTTCTATCGGGGCAAAAAAAGAAAGCCCAATTTTAAGGACTTCGGGGGGGCAATCTTGCAAAAACTTGTCATAAAAACCTTTGCCATAACCCACGCGGTAGCCCCGTCGGTCGGCAGCCAGCAAAGGCACCAGCACCACGTCCAGTTCCTGGGGCGATACCTCCTGCCCTTCTACGGGTTCTGGAATTCCCCAGCGGTTTTCGCGCAACTCCGTTTGAGGGTTCAGGAGTAAGTGTTGCAGGGTTTGGTTGGCAAAATTGCTTTTGGGCACCACAATTTCCACCTCCGGGTATTCCTGGCGCAGACGAGCCACCAGCAAGAAGGTATCAATTTCTCTTTTTTGGCGAATGGGCAAAAAGAGATGCACTTTTCTGACAGTGTCCAGGTCAATTTGTTGAAAAAACCGGGCACAAATCTGGCGGCTTTTTTCGGCAGCTTCGGCTTCTTGCAGTTGCTGCCTTTTGGTTTGGTAGATGTTTCGTAAATCAGATTTTCGCAAAACCACGACACAAAAAGGTTTGAGGACTTTTGGAAACCATTTATAAATATGTCCGGGAAATCAGATAATTCTTGACATAGTCGGCCACTCCTTCTTCAAGGCTGTGAAAAGGCCGGTCGTAGCCAATAGCGCGGAGTTTTTGCATCTTGGCCTCGGTGAAATACTGGTATTTATCCCGAATATCCGCCGGGGTATCGATAAAAGAAATCTGAGGGGAAAGATTGAGGGCCGCAAAAGTATTCTCGGTGAGTGCTTTAAAGGTACGGGCCTGCCCGCTGCCCAGGTTATAAATGCCCGAATGCTGACGGTGATGCATCAGGAAATAGCAAACCTCCACTACATCTTTTACATACACAAAATCGCGCTTTTGCTCCCCGTCCCGGTAGTCGGGATGATGCGAGCGGAAAAGCTTCATTTGTCCGGTTTGCTGGATTTGATGAAAGGCGTGAAAAATCACCGAGGCCATCCGCCCTTTGTGGTATTCATTGGGACCATAGACATTAAAAAACTTAAGCCCGGCCCAGAAAAAAGGCTTTTCTACTTGTGCTAAAGCCCATTTATCAAATTCATTTTTAGAAGCCCCATAAGGATTGAGGGGCTGCAATTGACCAATAGCCCCTTCATTGTCTTCGTAGCCCTGTTCGCCTGCCCCATAAGTAGCCGCAGAGGAGGCATATACCAGCGGAATCTGATGCGCCACGCAAGCCTGCCATATTTTTTGGGTATAGCCAAGGTTGAGCTCCTGAAAGATGGCTTCATCTTGCTCAGTGGTGTCGGTGCGGGCCCCAATGTGGAAGATAAACTCTACCTGCTCGTGATGTTGGGCCAACCATTCGAAAAAATCAGTACGGGCGACCCGGGTCAGGATTTTTTTATTTTGTAAATTGGGTTGTTTGGCGGGCGGCGAAAAATCGTCCACGGCCACAATATTGTTAAAATTGTCTTGATTCAGCCTGCCTATCAATACACTGCCAATGAACCCGGCAGCCCCCGTTACCACAATCATACACCAATAGATAATGAGTAAAATATTTGCAAAAAACCAGGAATAAAACTATTGCCAACTTGTGCCATGGCCCTTGCGCACTACAAAAATCACTTGCGAAATTATCAAAAAAGATAGAATACCGATTGATTTAGCAGGCCGTTTTGTAGTATTGTTGTGGAAAAACTGGGTTGACCTTTGAAAAACTTAAAATAATGAAACTTGAAATTAATTTAATCAAATCTGGAATAACCTGGACGATACTGGCTCTTTGGCTGGCGGGGTGTAGTGGACCTCGGGTGGCTCCCACAGGTATTCCCGAAGGTGTAAGTCTGGTGGCCTGCCTCGACTTCAAAAAAATGTCGGCCAAAGCCCTGGATACCCGGGAACTGCTCCGGCTGGCACTGGAACAGGGGCTAGCCTGGCGAAAAGGTCAAAAGGCCCAGGATACTGATTTTTTAAATCAATTGCTCCAATCCGGTCTCGATTTTCAGCAAAAAGCCTATCTTTTTGGGCAATTGCCCCAGGAAGCAAGCCTGCCTTACCTGGCTTTCCGCTTTGGCCTGACCAATTCTTCCGGCTTTGAAAAAAAACTAAAAGACTATTATCCAGATTTTAAGCCCCGACAAGAAGCCTCCCGTAAGACCTGGCAGCGTAAAGGCCTTCACCTCTCCTGGGCCGATTCAAGCGGAATTTTATTGCTCGGCCTTCCCGATGTCTCTACGCCCGCACTGGCCCAAAAAGCAGGCGATCTTTGGGAAATGAGAAACCAAGCTGGCCTGGAACGCAAGAACCGTAACTTCCGGGATTTTTTGCGGCAGGATTTTGACCTGGGGGTGTGGATTGATTACAGTCAACTGGCCCAGGCCGCTCCAAGCCTTCCAATGTCGCTCCCTTCCGAAAAATTATTCAATCTGGTAGAAAGCCTGGACTATACCCTTCGCTTTGAAAAAGGAAGACTGGACATTGACAGCCGCACAGTGTTTAATGCCAGTACCGCCGGAGAATATCGAAAATTGTTACAAAAAAAGCTGCAAGACGATTTTCTGGCCCAGCTTCCGGTAAAAAAACCCTGGGGATTGCAGGCTTTAGCCTGGGTTTGTCTGGTTTGCAAAAACTGCTGGACGACTGGGGAGGGGCCAAAAGCCTGGATGGCTTCTTGACGTTTGCAGGTACTGATACCCAAAGCCTGCTGAAAATGTTTGATGGGCAGATGGCAATTATGCTGGAAAGCCTGCGTGTGAATGAAAGCTTTTCTCCCGAAGCCGAAGGCCTGCTTTGTTTAGGAGTTGCAGAACCGGCCGCAGTGCAGTCCCTGCTGGATAAAGTGAGTGGTTTTTTCTTAAAAAAAGAAAAAAGGCTATTATGCCCTGGGCTGGGGCGAGGCCCGCTTGTATATTCTGCTTCAGAAAAAGGCTTTGTATGTGCTTAGCAATGAATTACTTCGTGAAGAGGTTTTGGCAGGAAAACATACCCCTCAGCCCCCGCTGGCGGGCCTTAGGCAAAGAACAAACTGGTTTTTTTTATGCCGATATTGCCCGGCTATCTAAGGCCTGGTATGCGGGTGCAGGCGAAAAGGAGAAAAACAAGCCTTTTTCGGTACTTCAACACATGGAAGGGCGGGTATCACCGCTTGCCGGCAAAGTCCTTAAAACCCAGGCCGCTCTATATCTCAAAGATAAAACCCGTAATGCTTTACCCGTTTTATTAGAACTTATGCGGGAGTTTAACCCACTCCCGGGCCTCGCAATAAATGATTGATGTCGGGGACTTCCTGACCCGTAAGATGGGTCTCATCCCTCCAGCTTTTGCTGCATTTCTTCCAGCAATTGGCGCAGGGCTTGCAGTTCCTGGTTTTCGGCCAGTTCAAAAAGCTTTTGCTGAAAGCTGGCCGCTTCCAGGCGTTTTTTTTCTTTCCTCCAAAAACCAGGGCTTCGGCCTGTTGGGCTTTTAGCTCCGCC
>JAAUUB010000283.1 GCA_012031215.1 Microscillaceae bacterium
TTTAATAAAATCACGAAAATCTTGTAAATCAAGATTGTTCGTGATTTTTTTGATAATTTCATCAATCAATGCATCTTTTGACCAATCTTGACGGCTATCAAACAAAATTGTAAGCCAATCGCCCCCGGCTTTTGAGCATATCACCCGCCAATCTTTACTCGTTTGAAGCTGTTGCAAAGTATAGGCCCCTGAACCAGCCATTCCTCCGCGAAAATCGTCTGTTTCTGCTATACCCAAAAAGCGCTCGGCAAATGGAAATAAGCTTACCGCAAAATATGCCCCCGTTGAATAGTGTTTTTCGGAAATTAGTAGGCTTCGGTCGCGGATTTCTGCACTTTCTATGGTTTTAGTATTTGCAATGATCCAATCCAGCGTTAACACCAATCCTTTTTTAAACCTTAGTGCATTTGCATTGTAAGAAAACCATTTCCATTCATTAGGAGGAATAAAAGGTTTATGACTTACTAAATCTTTGTAAGCGAGTAATTGCCACCTGCCATCACTCAATTTAAAAATGAGCTCAGGCCTATCAGTAGGAATTACCGCTTCAATATTTATCTTAGTGTTTTCCAGCACGAAAATTTTCATCCATTTTTTGTTGTAAGCCTCCTTTGATTAAAAGTTGGGCTTTGGAAATATCCCATTGCGTATATTTAACAATTATTTGTGTAGCTTCTTCTACACGGCGTTCTATAACCAAAGGCTTTCTTAAATCATACTTTATTCGGCCAGGCAGCTTTTCTATGATTTCAGGTATTTTCTCTTTAAAAGCCTCATCAGGTATATGACGGTAAGGTGCTGCAAAGGCAAGCATCTCTTTCTTCGTTTTTTTATCTCTGAGATAATCTATTACGCCTCCTACATTTCCAAAAAAGTAAGCCCTGTGCCAAGAAATAAAAAAAGAAAGGCTACAACTAAGCCAAAATACACAAAAAATGAAGGTGCTTTTCGTTCCACTACTGCATTTTTAGGGCTGCGAGGATTATAAAATATAGTGATTTTAGCTCCTTTTTTGAATTTTTCAACTCCTTCAAAAGAGTTCAGACTTAGCTGCGTGGCAGCAAATACACTACTTTTATAAGGCTTGCCTTTTACTTCGTAGGCATACTCAAAATTGGCATAAGTACGCACCCGACTATTCATTTCTTGTGTCTGACTGACACTTGATTGTGTAACGGTGGCTGAAGTTGCTATCCAAGAATATTGGCTTATAAAAATACTCATCACTAGCACAAAGCGATAAAAGAAGTATAATCCACCAACATAAAATATCAGCCCACCTTGTAAGAAATTGGACCATTTGAAGTTTATTTCGGTGTATTGGGGATACATATTTTCAAAGGCTTTTTTAATGCTTTTATTAACTACTTTTTTTCGCGGATGTTTAAAAAAAACTTGTTTCAATCCTCTCAGGCTATCATTTGTGGGTTTCTCAAACAAGTGCCTTGTATTATTTTTTAGTGGCGATGGCTGCTTATAACTGAGGAAAATTTTACATTTTTCGCAGAAAATTCGCTCTTTTAATGCCTTAACCAGGTAAGGGAGGGCAGTTATGCATTCCTTTTTCTTCTTCCCTCAAATCATCTCTTGCCTAGCAAAAGCGAGGCGGCAAGTTTTCAAATTTTCGCACCCTTCGCTTCTTTGAGGGTAGGCCAATGGCTCTGCACTCGCTGGCAAAATTCAGCATTTGAGAAAACTGCCTTCAATCTGCCAAAAACGTCCAGTGAATGTTGAATTATGGGCAATCAGCTCGTTCTGTTAAATTTCCTTTCGTATTTCTTTTTTGCACATTTTTTTTGAAAATTTGTACTATCAGAGCAAAACGTTGGCCTTAGACATTGGCTTAGGAATAAAGGTTTTGCTTTTTTATCCTCAAAACAACTTAATTATGACGACAAATCTGGAAAATTTTAGACTGGAAACCCATGCCTGGCTAGAGGAAAACTGTCCGGCCTCGATGCGCTTGCCCATCAAATCGGAAGAAGAGATTTATTGGGGCGGACGCAAGGCCACTTTTACCAGTGAAGACCAGAAAATCTGGTTTGAGCGCATGGCCGAACGTGGCTGGACGGCCCCGACCTGGCCCCGGGAATATGGCGGCGGCGGGCTGAGTCCGGCAGAAAATAAGATTTTGCAGGCCGAAATGCGCCGCCTGCATTGCCGCTCGCCCCTCAGCAGCTTGGCCTTTGGATGCTGGGGCCCGCCTTGCTCCACTATGGCAGCGAAGCGCAAAAGCAGCAATACCTGCCCGACATTGTGTATGGCAAAGTTTGGTGGTGCCAGGGCTACAGCGAGCCCGGGGCAGGCTCTGACCTGGCCGGACTACAAACCCGCGCCGAGCAGCAGGGCCCGTATTACCTCGTGAACGGCTCCAAAATCTGGACTTCTTATGCCGATAAATCGGATATGATTTTTTGCCTGGTGCGCACCAACCCCGAAGCCCCCAAGCACGCGGGCATTAGCTTTTTGCTGATTGATATGGAAAGCGAAGGCGTGAGCACCCAGCCCATCAAGCTCATCAGTGGCAAATCACCTTTTTGCCAGACTTTCTTTGACAATGTGAAAGTGCCGATAGAAAACCTCGTGGGTGAGGAAAATGGAGGCTGGGCCGTAGCCAAATACCTCCTCCAGCACGAACGCGATATGATTGGGGCTTCTTACATCAACGAAGGCCAAACCCCGCTCTACGAAATTGCCCGCCGGGCCCTCGGTTTTGAAAACACACCCCTCCCTGACCCCGTGCTGCGCCAGCAGGTGGCCCAGCATCAAATGGACATTATGGCCTTCCAACTGACCCTGGACCGAAGCATGGATGAAATGAAACAAGGCCAGGGCACTATGGGGGCCAAGTCTTCTATGTACAAATACCTCGGCACGGAGCTAAACAAACTGCGCCACGAGCTCATCGTGGCCCTGCACGGCTTTGAGGGCCTGGGCTGGGAAGGCGAGGCTTTTCAGGAAGGCAAGCTCGTGCGTGATTACCTTCGCACCAAGGCCAATTCTATCGAGGGGGCACTTCCGAAATCCAACTCAATATCATTTCCAAACACATCCTGGCCCTGCCCGGGGCTTAGTTTTTTATTTTTTTAACCGAAAGCCAATATGCAATCTACCCTACAAGAAAAACCCACCGAGCGCAAGCTAGTACGGCTGGTGCTCAATGAAGAACAGCAACTGCTGAAAGACTCGGCCCGTGATTTTTTGAAAGAAAAATCACCCATAGCCGCCCTGCGCCACCTCCGCGATACGCAAGACCCCAAAGGCTATGCACCCAAACTCTGGCAGGAAATGGCCCAAATGGGCTGGCTGGGCCTCACCATTCCCGAAGTGTATGGCGGAATGGAATACGGATTTTTGGGCCTGGGCATTCTGATAGAAGAAATGGGCCGCACGCTGACGGCCTCCCCGCTCAATGCTACGGTGCTGATGGGGGCTAACGCTTTTGCTGAAGGGGGGGAAATGAATCCCAAAAAGCACACTTTTTGCCAAAAATTGCCCAAGGGGAGGTCCTCCTCACCCTAGCCCTGGAAGAGGGAAAGCATCACCAGCCCACCCACATCCAGACCACAGCCCACCAGGAAGGCGCGCATTGGATACTCAATGGCCAAAAAAGCTTTGTGCCCGATGGCCACATTGCCGACTACCTCCTGGTGGTGGCCCGCACCAGTGGCCAAAACCCGGAGCCCGCCGGACTGAGCCTCTTCCTGGTGCCGCGCCAAAGTGAAGGTTTGCAAACGGAGCGCCTCTCAATGGTGGACAGCCGCAACTATGCCCACCTACAACTTCAGAACGTGAAGGTGGAGGCCGCCCACTGCCTGGGCCGCATTGACGAGGCCCACCACATCCTCGAGACAAGCCTCGACATTGCCCGCATTGGCCTGAGTGCCGAAATGCTGGGCCTGATGCAGGAGGCCTTTGACCGCACCCTGGCCTATCTCAAAGAACGCAAGCAGTTTGGCGTGCCCATTGGCAGTTTTCAGGGCTTGCAACACCGGGCCTCCGATATGTATTGCCACATAGAACTTTGCAAATCGGTGGTGCTCAAAGCCCTGAGCGCCATTGACAACCAAGACCCCAAACTGGCCCTTTATGCCAGCCTGGCCAAAGCCAAATGCAACGAAACCCTGCATCGGGTGAGCAATGAAGCAGTGCAGATGTTTGGCGGCATTGGGGTAACGGATGATGAGGAAATTGGCTTTTTCCTCAAAAGAGCGCGGGCTTTGGAGCAATCGCTGGGCGATTATCATTTCATATCCAGCGTTTTGCTACTCTGCAAGGCTTTTAAACCTGTTTGAAGCGCAT
>JAAUUB010000069.1 GCA_012031215.1 Microscillaceae bacterium
TGCTGGACTGGCCCGAAATGCGCCTCGAGCTCAGCCCAATGGCCAATGGCGGGGATACTGGCAGCAGCAAGCCGTGCTGGAAATGACCTGGCCGCTTTATTGCTCACTGCCCATCGAAAGCCAAAGCCCGGAAGAATACCTCAAACAGTTACCAGATTTGCCGCCTGATTACCTGATTTTGCTTATCCAGGCGGGTCAGGCAGCCCTGGGTCATTACGAAGCAGGCGCTTTGCTCAATCATAAAATCATCCGCAAATACATGGTGCGGGCCAAACAAGGCAAGGCCCAAACCAGCCACCTTAAAACCAAAGGCAAATCTCGCGCAGGTTCGCGCATTCGGCTGGCGCAAACCGATTTGTTTTTTGAAGAAATCAATGAGAAACTTCAGGATTGGGAAGTACACTCCGTTGAAAAGATATTTGTGAGCACGGTGCAGGTCTGGTGGAACCATCTCTTCGAGGCGGATACTTGCCCGCCATTTGATAAAAAAGACCCCCGGATGGTCAAAATTCCATTAGCAGTACAGCCCCCCAATTTTGAAGAGCTTGAGCGGGTGCATACCTACCTAAGCCAGGCCCATTGGCAGTTCCGGGAAGACTGGGAAAACGAACTTTTCCACGCATAAAGCCTTATTTTTGGCATAATTGGCCAAAAAACAGGACAGAAAGCAACGGAACAGGCAAAGCCTGCGTTAGGGCTATAGTTTTCTTCTAAAATCATTCAAGGGTATGCCTGCAACTTTTTTGACAAAAGCCACCTGGATACTAGGATTCATCATCCTGCTTTATTGCTCGGCTTGTGTGCCTCCGCGTTGCAAGATTCCTAATTGCGCGGTGGTGATTGACCACAACCACCCCAAATACGGCCAGGAGGTAAAAGGCAAACAATCCCCCTATAAAGTGTATCGGGGCGTGGCCTGGCATCGCTACATTTTTCGGAAAAAATACCGCGCCAAATCTGCTGATGGCCGCTACCGCAAAATTGATACCCGCGAGGCCTTTCAGTAAAAGCCTTGCCCGTCTTAAATTTGTTAAGACAATAAATTATTAAAATATTGATAGTCAGAGATTTAAAAAAGGGGGATTTCCCCTTTTTTTCTTTTTGGGTTTAGGAAAAAATGCCTACTTTTACCTGCTAATTGATGTATCAAAGGCCACTCTTTGGGCCAAAATGAATAGAAATGCAAGAGTCTGTTGACCACATTATTCCCGTTGATATTGAAGAAGAAATGCGTAGTGCCTATATTGACTACGCCATGTCGGTCATTGTGTCCCGGGCCTTGCCCGATGTCCGCGACGGCCTCAAGCCTGTTCACCGCCGGGTGCTTTATGCAATGTCGGATTTAGGCCTCAATGCCGGCAAGCCATACAAAAAATCGGCCCGTATTGTGGGGGAGTGTTTGGGTAAATACCATCCCCACGGCGATGCCTCTGTGTATGACACGATGGTGCGCCTGGCCCAGCCCTGGTCTATGCGCTATCCTTTGGTGGACGGACAGGGCAACTTTGGCTCAGTCGATGGCGATTCGCCTGCCGCTATGCGCTACACCGAGGCCCGCCTGGAGCGCATTTCAGATGAACTTCTGGCCGACCTCAACAAGGAAACGGTTGATTTTCAGCCTAATTTTGATGAATCGCTCCAAGAACCCAGCGTTCTACCTTGCAAAATCCCCAATTTGCTCATCAACGGCAGCGCGGGCATTGCCGTAGGAATGGCCACCAACATGGCCCCACATAACCTTCGCGAGGTAGTTGAAGGCATTAGTGCTTACCTCGATAATGCGGATATTACCGTGGCTGAACTAATGAAATACATTCCGGCTCCTGATTTCCCTACCGGGGGAATTATCTATGGGTATTCTGGGGTGCGCCGGGCTTACGAAACCGGACGCGGCCGGGTGGTCATCCGGGCCAAGGCCGAAATAGAAACCAGCCCCACAGGCAAAACGCAAATCATTGTCAATGAAATCCCCTATCTGGTCAATAAAGCTCACCTGATAGAACGCACGGAGGCCCTGGTGCAGGAAAGAAAAATTGAAGGCATTTCCGACATCCGCGATGAGTCGGACCGGGAAGGCTTGCGCATTGTGTATGACCTGCGCAAAGAGGCCGTACCATGGTAGTTTTAAATCAATTGTATAAATACACCGCCTTGCAATCTTCTTTTGGGGTGAACAATGTGTGCCTCGTGGCGGGCCGCCCTTACACCCTGAACCTCAAAGAGCTTATTCACTATTATGTAGAGCATCGACACGAGGTCATCCTACGCCGCACAGAGTTTGAACTGAAAGAGGCCCGTGCCCGGCAGCACATTCTCGAGGGCTTGATTATCGCTTTGGATCATTTGGATGCCGTCATTGCCCTTATTCGTGCTTCCAAAGATGTGGAATCCGCCCGACAAGGGTTAATGGATAATTTCCAACTTTCAGAAATTCAGGCCAAGGCCATCCTCGATATGCGCCTTCAGCGCCTCACGGCTCTCGAGCGCGACAAAATCGTGGAAGAATATCAGCGTATTGTGGAGTTAATCGCCCGCCTGGAGGCCATTCTGGCCGACCGGAGTTTGCGCGTACAAATCATCCGGGACGAACTGGCCGAAGTACGCGATAAATATGGAGACGAACGCCGCACCGTGATAGAAATGGATTCGGATGAGTTTAGTGATGAGGACATGATTCCGCGCGAAGACGTAGTGATTACCATTTCGCATCAGGGCTATATCAAGCGCACTTCTCTGGATGAATACCGCACCCAGGGACGCGGCGGAGTAGGCTCGCGCGGCGTTTCAAAGGGCGATGATTTTACCGCCCATCTTTTTGTGGCTTCTACCCACGATTATATCCTGGTATTTACCCATTCAGGCCAGGTGTATTGGGTAAAAGGGTATCAAATTCCTGAGGGGGCTAAAACGGCCCGGGGGCGCGCCATCCAAAACATCATCCAAATGGATAAAGATGACCCGGTGCAGGCAGTGGTCAATGTCCAAAACCTTGAAGATGAAGATTTTGTCCAAAATCATTTTCTGGTAATGGCCACCGAAATGGGTATCATCAAAAAAACGCCATTAGAGGCCTTCTCCCGCCCCCGCCAAAATGGTATCCGGGCCATCACTTTCAATGATGGCGACCGACTGCTTGATGTACGCCTCACCAACGGGGATAATGACATCATTCTGGCCGTGCGCTCCGGGCGCGCTATCCGCTTTCACGAAAGCCAGGTGCGGGCCATGGGCAGAACGGCCGCCGGGGTCAGAGGCATCAGCCTGGACGACGAACAGGACCGGGTGATTGGCCTGGTGTGTGTAAGCCGCCAAAATTCTGACCTGCTTGTGGTGTCAGAAAAAGGTTACGGCAAACGCTCGGCTTTTGAAGATTATCGGATAACCAACCGGGGTGGTAAAGGCATTATTACGATGAACATCACCGACAAAACTGGTATTCTGGTGGCCATTAAAGAAGTAGTAGATACTGATGACCTGATGGTGGTAAATAAATCGGGGATGGTCATCCGAATGCCAGTGGCGGCCATGCGGGTAATGGGCCGGGCTACCCAAGGGGTTCGTCTTATCCGCCTCCAGGAAGAAGAAGATGGGGTTGTGTCGGTGGCCAAAGTAGAGAAAGTGGAAGGAGAAGCCGAGGATGAACTCCTCAATGAGGTTTTGCCTGACAATCTGCCCTTGAACGGCCATGCCGAAAATGAGGAATCGGAAGATGCTGACGCACCACTGGCTTAATCATAAATAAAAAACAATACAGGCCCTCAATGATGAAATGAGGCGCGTTCTCGATAAGTTTAAGCGTCATGAACTTGCAAGCTTCCAGGGAATTTTACGAACACCTGGGCTTTGAGGTATTTGCCGGAGCCATCGAGAAGCATTACCTCATCTTGAAGAATGACAATGCTTTGATTGGTCTTTTTGAGGGGATGTTTGAAGGAAATCTCCTGACATTTAACCCGGGCTGGGATGAAAATGCGCGAAATATCTATCCTTTTGACGATGTGCGGGCTATTCAACATCATTTGAAAAGCGGAGGCATTCCCATTACCAAAGAAACTGATGGGCAAACTTCTGGCCCGGCCAGCATAGTAGTAAGCGACTCGGATGGCAATGTTAAGCTGATAGACCAACACGTCTAGGGTTTGCCAGAATTTTGGGGATGGCCCACATAAAAAAAGCCTCTGTCATAAGCAGAGGCTTCTTTTTTGGCCCAACACCTGAACTTTATTCCAATTCTTCGCGCCAGAGCGGCATACTCATACAGTGAGACCCGCCCCGCGCCCGAGAAAGCTCCGCCGAAGGCAATAAAATGAGCACGTCTCGCACAGATTCTGGTTTGCGTTCGCCTCGTTCAAACTGCTGGATGAGGGCCGGGGCCTCAATGATTTCAAAGCCCTCTTTTTGAAAAGCCTCGGCGGTTTTGTTGTTGCGGTCATAGCCAATCACTACTCCTTCGCGCAGGGCCAGGACATTGCAGGAGTCTGTCCATTGTTCACGAAGGCCGAAGGGAAACTCGGCATTGCCCGAATAGATAAAACGGGTAGGGGCTTCGGACTGGCAGTCGTTTTGGCTGATATCGTCCAGCAGGTCTTCCAGGTATTCAAAATGGACGGGTTGGTTGGTGCGGCCTTTGTGAAACTGGATAATCTGAGGGCGGTGGGTATCGTCATAACCGGGCTGGGTAGAATCTTTGATGAAATCTTGCTTTTCATAATACTTATTCTGACGCGATAAGGCCCCAAACAAAACCCATACATTGCGCTTCACCTGGGTAAAAATGGTGTCGATGTGCATAAAATCCCTTTTTTTAGGAATTTTGATAACCGAAACCTTGCGAACGAGGTTAAGGTCAAACAAAGTCTTGATGACTTTATTGACTGCTTTGTAGCTGGTGCGCTCACTG
Organism: Microscillaceae bacterium; assembly: GCA_012031215.1. Classification (GTDB taxonomy): domain Bacteria; phylum Bacteroidota; class Bacteroidia; order Cytophagales; family Microscillaceae; genus JAAUUB01. The sequence continues at coordinate 4,901 of JAAUUB010000069.1, forward strand.
CGTCCAATGACCACATGATGCTTATTGACCACCATCACATCGCCTCCTTCCAGGGTGATTTGGTGGGCTTCTTCTTCCTCATCGCTCATAAAATACTGGTGTTCGTCGTCGGCCAGTTCTATGATTTTGTTCTGGTATTCCTTGAAGTAAGGATGATTATAGAAAATGTATTTCATAATCAGCGATTCGCGAAAGCGCACCACTTTGGCCGGGCGGTTGAGCAGGATGTGGTCATTGATGACAATGCCAATATCACGGGTAAAAATAAAGTTGGGCACGGGGGGGGAAAATAATGCTGCCCTCGGGCATTACCCCAGAAATGAGGGTGCGGGCCAATACTTTTGATTCAAGGCGCAGGAGTTCGTCCAGGAGTTGATAAGGGCTTTCTTCTACGGCACAAATAGAGGCCACGATTTTGATGCGCAGTTCGCGGTCATTGAGAATCTCACTCAAAAGATACTGTGGGTCAATGACTTTGTCTGAGCAAAAATATTCGGGCTGGTCCGGTTCGTAGAAAGCCCGGTTTTTTCGGGCTGGTCAATGTCGGTCAGTTTGCCCTTTACTTTTTCGGCATCCAAAAAATACAACAAAAGCTTAACATAATGGTCGTATTCGTGGCGGCGCATCGTATCCAGATGAATAATATCCTCAAAAAGCCAGTCCTGGGCTTTGGAAGGAATGACTTTGGCCAGGCCATTGTCGGGGTTGTGAATCATCAGGCGACGCAAACGGCCAATTTCGGAGCCAACACAAAGGGTCTTTTCCTGGGCAGACTTAGGCTTCATAAAGGGTTTATTTGATATTTATGATGTGAAGATTTTACTTTGCAGGCGAAATCCTCCCCTTATTTTTTTTATGACTTAAACAGCATGAAGAATTACATTGAGCTAATTGAGCAAACCTTTTATTTTCCTACCCGTGATTATCGGGTTGAAAGTAATGAACTGATTTTCAACGAAGTCCGCCTTACCGACATCATCCGGCAATACGGAACCCCCCTCAAAATTACCTATCTGCCAAAAATCAGCGAGCATATCCATTATTCGCAGAAGCTTTTTAACCAGGCTATCCAAAAGCACAACTACCAGGGGAGCTATACCTACTGCTATTGTACCAAGTCTTCGCACTTTCGTTTCATTCTGGAGGAGACCTTAAAAAATGGGGCCCATATCGAAACTTCCTCGGCTTTTGATATGGCCATTGTCAAATCACTGTACAAAAGTAAGAAAATTGATAAAAATACCTATATTATTTGTAACGGCTTCAAGCGGCCTGAATACACCCTAAGCATCCGCGAACTGATTGAGGGCGGTTTTCGCTGTATTCCTATTCTGGACAATCTGGCCGAAATAGATGCTTATGCCCAGATAGATGCGCCTTCGGTAGAACTGGGCATCCGGGTCGCCTCAGACGAAGAGCCTAATTTCGAGTTTTATACTTCTCGGCTTGGGGTGCGCTATGCGGATGTGGACAAACTTTACTTTCAAAAAATCGCCCCCAATCCCCAGTTTAAGCTCAAGATGCTTCATTTTTTATCAATACAGGCATCAAAGACAGTGCGTACTACTGGAGTGAGCTAAGCCGGTTTATGTATAAATATTGTGAACTCAAAAAGTATGCCCCGACCTGGATACCATTGACATCGGGGGGGGCTTTCCCATTCGCAATTCACTTCATTTTGAGTTTGATTATGAATACATGGCCAACCAGATTGTGGAATACATTCTTTGGATTTGCCGCAAAAACCACGTGCCTGAGCCCAATATCTTTACAGAGTTTGGCAGCTATACGGTAGGCGAAAGCGGAGCCGTCATTTATTCGGTCATTGACCAAAAGCTTCAAAATGACAAGGAGCTTTGGTATATGATTGATGGCTCTTTTATTACCCATCTGCCTGATGTTTGGGGAATGAACCAAAAATATATTATGCTGGCCATTAATAATTGGGACCAGCCCCACCACAAGGTAAACCTGGGGGGGCTCACCTGCGACGCAATGGACTATTACAACTCCGAAATGCACAGCTCAGAGGTGTTTTTGCCCATCATAGAGCCGGAGCAGACCCAGTATATTGGTTTCTTTCACACCGGGGCTTATCAGGAATCTCTGGGCGGCTATGGCGGCATACAGCATTGCCTTATCCCGGCCCCGAAGCACGTGATTATAGACCGGAAACCGGACGGGGAAATCACTACCCGCCTTTTTGCCGAAGAGCAAAGCAGTGAGTCTATGTTGCAAATTCTGGGTTATGTATGATTTAAGCGGATTTCGCCTTAAAAATGAGCTTTAAATTTCGGCACTTTTTTTGGCTAAGGACGTATAGAGAAACAAGTGCCCAACGTTGAATTTCAAACAATCTAAATATTTTCTCAATAAAGTGTTAAACACGAAACTTTTCCCTTGTATGAAAAAAGTATTGCTCCCCCTGGCTTTGGTAGTTCTGATTGGTTTTAGCGCTTGTGCCAAACGCTATACTTGCCCTACCTACTTGCATAATACCGAAGAAAACAAAGATTTGCGGGTAAAAGCCAATCCTGACCAAGACAATACCAAAGAAGCCATTAAAGGTTAATTGGGGTTTCTGGCCATTAAGAACTGCCTTCTGCTCTCTTGGGAAGGCAGTTTTTTTTTTGATAAGGCGGTAGTTTCAAGCAAGTTTTTCTTTTGGACTTCTGGCCTTTGTCCCTGTGCCCACTCGTATTTTCCTATCTTTTTGGCAAATTTGCCTTTCTTTTTGGCAAGCCGAGGGCGCATTCTCTATGATACAACATTTTTTTCGGATGTACCGTGAGGCCTATCAGGGGCTACCCGCCGCGATTTGGCTCTTGGCCGGGGTGATGCTTATCAACCGAAGTGGGGCAATGGTGCTGCCCTTTATGACTCTTTACCTCACAGAAAGCCTGCATTTTGGCCTTCGGGAAGCCGGCTACATCCTGAGCCTGTATGGTATGGGGGCATTGGCCGGAAATTATGCCGGCGGCTGGCTTATCAATCGGATAGGTTATTTTCACCTTCAGGTCGGGAGCCTGGTCTTGGCCGCTTTGGGGCTTTGGGGCCTGGCTTTTTTAGAATCATTTTGGGCCTTAGGATTGGGAGTATTAGGACTAAGTATGGTTGCCGATGCTTTTCGTCCGGCCAATCTGGTGGCCATTACGGTCTGTAGTCCTTTGCAAGTACGGGCCCGGGCTTTTGCCCTCAATCGGCTGGCCATTAATTTAGGCTTTTCGCTGGGGCCGGCATTGGGAGGTCTGCTGGCTTCGCATAATTTTAAATGGCTTTTTTGGCTGGATGGGGCCACTTGCCTGCTGGCCGCTTTGTTTCTCTACTGGTTTTTGCCCGTTTCAGCCCGAAAGGCGCGCCCGGAGGCAAATAGCGCGGTTGCTTCCCCCCCAAAAAGCATTCGGCAGGACGGCGTTTTTTGGGTATTTGTATTGCTGCTAGTCATTTTTGCTACCTGCTTTTTTCAGATGTTTGCCACCCTGCCTTTGTTTTTAAAGTCGGTGTATCGTTTTGAAGAGTGGGAAGTGGGGCTGGTATTGGCACTCAACGGAGCCTTGATTGTATTGCTGGAAATGGTATTGATTTACTGGGTGCAGCGTTTTCCTTTGTTGCGGGTCATTGCTATTGGCACAGCCCTGACCGGACTGGGGCTGTTTTGGCTCAACCTGGGGCAGGGCTATGCTTATGCACTGGGGATGGTGTTGTTTGTTACCATCGGAGAGATGATTACCATGCCTTTGATGAGCACTTTTGCCATGAACCGGGCCCAAGCCCATAATCGCGGTGTATATTCGGGCTGGTTTACGATGGGCTATTCCCTGGCCCATGTGATTGCCCCCAGTATCGGGATGTGGCTCATTGAGCAGGCTAATTTTGCGGCTTTATGGTACACCATGACCGGGCTCTGCGGTATAGCGGCTTTGGGATTTTGGCGGCTGGAAAAGACCCAAAAAAACGTGTACCAGCCCTCTGAGCCAGCACACGTCCATTAGTTTTTATAAGTCTTCGGCAACACCCACAAAGAGGCCATCTTCACGATAAAGGGCCTCGAGGCTTTTTTCGCCTTTTTCAAGCTCAATTTCGTAGTGTACTACGCCATTGCTATATTCTACCCTCTCTACCTCCTCGATGCTTTGATTGGGGAATTTCTCCCGCATCGATTTGCGCACCACTTCTGGCAATTCTTCGGCAGGAATAGAAATTTCGGTCAGCAATAAATGCCCGGTAACGGTAATTTCAACCTCGTATTCACGGTCATCCATCTCAAATTCAGCTTCATAAATTTTGTAGGGGACTTCCCAAGACCATTCTACCTGGGCCAGGTCCAGGTCAGGAAAATAATCTTTGAAAGCCAACAAAACCTCATCGCTCGGAAACAAACGTTCCTGAACGGCTTTCTTCTTACTTTTTGCTTCTTTTTTTGCTTTCATGCTTTTGGAATTTAGGTAAAATGCCTTCTCAAAAATAAGTGGCAAAGGGATGAGAATGAAGAAAAAGCGTTTATTTTTTTAAAAGTTGCGCTTTCTTGCTTTTTTATTACACGACCATTCGCAAGCCGGCTTAGGTACGTTTTAGGTTTAATTTGGTATATGTTCAAACAAAAAAGATTATGTTACTAAGAAACGGAATAATTGGCTTTGTTCTAATCGGCCTGGCTGGCCTGATGAGTACTTGCGGGAATAACAATGCGGAGGGAAAAGCTACCTTTCGTGTACGGCTCACAGATTCGCCTGCCGATTACGACCATATTTATATTGATATTGAGGAAGTAAGGGTACATACCTCGGGCACGGCAGAGGAAGAAGATGGGGGTTGGCAAACGCTCGACAATATCAATGCCGGTGTTTATGACCTGCTCGAGCTAAGCGGGGGCATAGACACAGTACTGGCCTCGATGGAATTGCCTGCCGGGCGTATTTCACAGCTAAGGCTGGTACTGGGCCGCAATAACAGCATTGTGGTCAATGGAGTAAGCCACGAGCTCAAAACACCCAGTGCCCAGCAATCGGGCCTCAAGCTCAATGTGCAGGCCGAACTGAGTGCTGGACTGCTTTATGATTTATTACTCGACTTTGACGCGGCCCGGTCCATTGTACGCACTGGCAATGGACAGTACATTCTAAAACCGGTCATCCGGGCCATTCCTCAGGCGCAGGGAGGCTCTATCTGTGGTACTATTGCGCCCATCGAGGCGGACCCGGTTATTTATGCCATTCAGGCGAGCGACAGCACCAGTACCTACCCCGATAGTGAAGGTAAATTTTGCCTGAGAGGGCTGGAAGCCGGTACTTATGAACTGCTTTTGCTTCCTTCGGGCAATTATCAAGATAAAACCATTGAAAATGTCAATGTAAACAATGGGCAAATCAATGATTTAGGGACTATCTCGCTCAATCCCTGAGTCCTGCCCTCCAAAGCCTTTAATGTTTCAACGGCTTTTTTTTTCATCACCCTGGCTTTTTCTGTAAGTTTGCGAGGACTTGAATATTCTGAAATCCAATGCGACTCTACACCCGGCCGGTGCTGGCCAATTATTATATTACTTACCGATGCAATGCCCGCTGTGGTTTTTGCGACATTTGGGAGCGGCCCTCCCCTTATGTAACCCTGGAAGCCGCCGCCCGCAACCTGAAAGACCTGCGCCGCCTGGGCGTGAAGGTGGTGGATTTCACGGGCGGCGAACCTCTTCTGCATCGCCAGCTACCTGAGCTGCTCACCCTGGCCAAAGAGAAGGGGTTTATCACCACCCTTACCACCAATGGCCTGCTTTACCCTAAACTTGCCCAAAAATTGCGCGGCAAGGTGGATATGCTTCATTTTTCGCTGGACAGTGCCCATCCCGAAACCCACAACCAAAGCCGGGGCGTGGCCTGTTTTGAAAAAGTAATGGAATCGCTGGACATTGCCCAAAGCCTGGGAGAAAGACCGGATATTTTATTGACAGTTTTTGAAGAAAATCGGGAAGAGATTGCTGAGGTATATCATCGCATCAGCCGGCCACGTCGTTTGGTGCTCATCCTGAATCCGGTTTTTGACTATAATGCGGTTAAGACAGGGGCCGGACTTTCCGAAAAAACCCTGCAAATGCTGAGTACCTGGGGCCGAAGACCCGGGGTTTATCTCAATGAAGGTTTTATTGCCCTGCGGCGGGATGGCGGAAATCATACCCAAGCGCCCATTTGTCGGGCCGGAAGCAGCACTATTGTGATAGCCCCTGATGACAAACTGGTCTTGCCTTGCTATCATCTGGGCCTGGAAGAAATTCCGATTGAGGGCCAGCTTTATACGCTCTACCACAGTGCCCGGGTGCAAAGGCTCATTGCGCTCGAGGGCCGCCTGCCTGCCTGCGAGGGCTGCGCCATCAATTGCTATATGCAGCCTTCTTTTGCCGTCGAGACCAGCAAGTATTTTTGGAAAGCCTTACCCAGCACCCTGAAATACAATTGGATGAAAGGAACCTGGCGGCAGTTACGCTGAGGATTTGCAGAATAAAAAAAAAGAATTTTCGCCCAGATGGATTTCAAAACAGGGTTCCGATTTCAAAAGCTTGTTATGACTTGCTTTTTGGGCGAAACCCGGGGCCTTTGCTTTTGGGGGATTTCAACATTCGGCAAAAGCCCTTGTTTTAGTCAAAGTTAACAGGCAGATTTTTTTTAACTGAGGGGAAAGTAATTAAGTAGAAAGCAACCACTGCCCTTAGAGGAAGGTACAAAAGCCTTCCTCTTTTTTTAGCTTCGCAACTGGCTGATGGCCTTTCCAAGCAGCATGGCCATGATGTCGGTATGACGCTCAAACTGAAAAAAAGGATTCTTGTCGCGGTCTTTTTCTATCTCAATGCCATTGGCATAGACCGTGAAGTCAAAAATGCGACTTAGTAGCACAATGCGATCGCCTTGCTTCCCTCTAAAAAAAATCCTTTTGTTGGTGAGGTAAAGAGTGCCCTGGTCGATTTTTTGCCATTCCTGATGGGTAATTTGCTTGGCGTTTTCTTTGGGCGAGCGCCAGTAAAGCCCTTTGGCTATTTTGAGCCTTAGCCCCCCCAGGTTATGAGTGCTTTGTGCCTGCATAATATGGCGTTCGTACCAGACCGTGTTAGGGGCTACAAAATAGCATTTTTCATTGCGGGGGATGTTCAGGTCGACCACCAGTTCGGGCATTTCGTCGTTTTCTATTTGCCAGTAAAGCTTATACTTTTCCAGGTCCGATTTGGTCGCCTCGTCCATTTTGAGTTCGGCATTAAGATTACGGGCAATGGCTTGGAGCTCACGTTCTTCTTCGGGGGTAAGGCGGGCATCTGAAATAGCATTGCTCATAAAGCTTTTAATCAATTCCTGGCCACTGCTCTGATAAATTCGGGCGGCCACCTCCTGGGGAAGCTTTAAGTCATTTTGGAGTTTTTCGATAAAAAGGCGTTCCTCTTCATCCAGTTCCCCATCACCAATCACTTTCTCTACTTCATTTTTGTAGATTTTGCCCGCCAGTTCTTGGTGAATCATTTCCACTTCTTTATCATTGAGCCCGAGCAAAAATTTAAGATGCCGTAGGGCTTCAAACTCGGCATCTGATAAAATTTATCGGCGAGACAACTTTGAAGATAAGTTTTATAAAATTCGGAAAGTTCTTGGTCGAAGTCCACCTGAAAATTCACTTTGTAGCGGTTGGCAATTTGATGCACATCCTCAATGGTCAGTTGCATCAAGGCCCGAGCAGCCAGCAGGTTGTTAAGTTCAATCAAAGCGTTTTCTTTGATTTTGTAGCCCAGGACTTTTTGAAAAAATCCCGGTTTGCGCAATGGCTTTTCGGTGTAAATCTTATGTTCCATGATGAAATAATTAGCAAACCCGGCTTACAAGACTTCACAAAGCTAATGACTTTAAGCAACTTTCTGGGCACCGGACAAGGTACAGGCCAAAACTAATGCCAAATTCAAAAGAAAATTACTTTCTATACTATTTCAACCACCTTGCATCACTTCTGCCGGGTCGGTGACGGCACCCCGCCAGGAAGGGACCAGGTGGCCACCAGATATGGAAACAAAGCCAGCACCGCAATCAGCAAAACACTGGCTGGGCGAAGGGTGGGCAAAAGGGGGTAATCAGGATACAGCACCGACCAACCGGCCAAAAGTGGCTTCAGCAAAGGGGCTTGAGCCCAAAATACGTGAATATAGGCCATCAAAAGACCTAGAAGCAGGGCTTGAAAACTTATCAAAAAACCTTCCCAGAACTTAAACCAGAGCACATCGCTAATTTCCCAGCCCAGGGCCTTGAGCAAACCCAGCAAATGCTGGTCTTCGCGGCTTCGCCCGGCCGCTTTTTCCCAGGCCAATATCAAAAAAGCCAGGAGGGAAAGCATGCCCCCATACAAAAACAAGCTGCCCCGCCAGCCAAACAGTGCCGCATACGTAGCTTGTAATTGCGGCAAAGAAACAACCCGGAGCCCGGCAAAACGCTGGTCTATTTTTCTTCCGATATTACTAATCTCCTGCGGATTATGAATTTCAATGCCCAAATCAGTGCAAAATTCCGGAGCCAGGCCTAGCAACGAACGAGCCGAAACCGGCGGCACTACCACCAGGTCATGGGTCAAAAGGCGGGCCTCACTCTCAAAAGTACCCCGGATTTCAAAACTGAGCAATTGGCCCTGGTCATTGAGCAAAGTCAGGCTTTCGCCTACCGCAAGGCCCCTGAGCCGGAGCAGCCCTGCGCCCACCCAAGCGGGCGGCTCTTGCGAGCGGGCCGATGAACTTTGGGCTATCTTGCGCAGGCCCTTTGGCAAAGAATCAGAACCAATGATGGTAAGGACAGCCCCCGTAGGGGCATCATAGTTGTAGCCCCAGATACGTGGAATTACCTGCTTTATACCCCGAAAAGTACGCATCGAGTCGGCCATGGTCAAAGGCATCGGGACCAAGCGACCACCTGCCAGTTTTTGTACCCAAAGCTCCGGCAGTTTTTGAAGCGTGGCTTGGGTTTCTTGGCGCAAGGCATCCGTGAAAAAAATCACCGAAGCAAAAAAAGCCACTACCAGGGCGTAAATGCTCAAAAAGAAAAGATTTTTTGCCAGTGCTGCCCAAGCAAGAGCAGTGCAAAGCGTGCCATTCTCAACATAGCCGCAAAGGTAGGGGGGAATCCTTTTTTCTGCCAAAAATATATTTAAGCCAAATGGCCTTACTATTCTGGATATTTTTTATGTTTGTTCCCGTCGACAAAAACAAAAACTAAAAACCATTTTTTTACGATGATATTACGCAGTCTATTGTCCAAACAAATCCCGGGGGGAATTTATGGCTTTTTGTGCTTATTGCTGATGGCTTGTGGCGGAGGAACCGACAAACCCAAAGAAGATGCCGATACTTCCGAAGCCACCACAGAGGTGCAGGAAAACCTGCAAAAAGTGCTGACAGACGTGCCAGAGCCATCCGAACTGCCCTATCAACTCAAGGCCACTGGGGCCGAATTTGATACCAAGCTGCCCAATCCACACGGCAATGTGGAGAAATATTTGGCTTCCAATCACGAAGCAGCCCTAAACCTGGGCATTTATGCCGCCGATATTGGGTATGTTTCGGTGTATGAGCAGGTCCAAAATGCCCTGGATTATGTAAAAGCAGTGGAGCGATTGGGCGATAAACTGGACATCTCCAATGCCTTTGACCCAAAGATGCAGGAGCGTTTTAAAGGAAATCTCAATAATATTGATTCGCTCACCAGCATCATCAACGAAGCACTCAAAAAATCTGACCAATATCTCAAAGACAATGAGCGCAACAATATTGCAGCACTGATTTTTGCCGGGGTTTACATTGAGGGTCTCTACGTGGCTACTCAGTTGATTGATACTTACCCGGATGATTTACTGCCCAAGGATGCCAAGGATGAGGTGCTGATGGGGCTGGCCCGCATTATTACGGAGCAAGACAAACCCCTGGAGGGGCTCCTCTCTGCCCTCAAAAGCTTAGAGGCCGATGACAAAATGAAGGCCTTGATTGCCGACCTGGAAGATTTGAAACAAATTTTTGGCAAGCTTAATATCCAGGAAAAAATCGAGAAAAACCAGGGTGAATTTATCATCAATGACGAAACCATCAAAGGCATTACCGAAAAGGTAAAAGCCATTCGCTTAGGTATGGTGGGCTAGTAAATTTTTCTACGCTTACTTTCAAAGCCTGTTTCTGATTCAACAGCAAACAGGCTTTTGTATATTGGATAGTGCAGAAAGACAATGACTTGAAAGTATGTTCTTGAGAAATTAAGAAAACCTGCGAAAAAGATGTGGGTCTGTCAACTCAGTTCGGGTACGGTGCTACACCTAGATGAAAACCCCTTAGGAAGGGGAGGAGAGGGGCATGTGCATGCGGTCTTGCAGCCGGCCGAGTTGCGCCATTGTGTGGTCAAGCGTTATCACCCGGCGGAAAGAAAAGCCTATCGGGCGACCAAGCTCCGCTATATGGCCGAAAATCCCCCGCTGCCTTCGGCGGCGGCAGCCATTGTGTGGGTGCAAGACCTTGTATATGAAGCCGCTAATTTTGTGGGCTTCTTGATGCCCCGGGCCGAAGGGGCCTATGACCTGAGCGTTTTGTGTGCCCTGAAACTTTCCGCTTTGCTTGATGAGGACTGGCAGGCCCGATATGGCCGTGAGCAGGCCCAAAACTTGGCCGCCCGGTTTATCATCGGCCAAAACCTGGCCCAGGCCCTGTGCCATCTTCACCAAAGAGGGCAATATGTGGTGGTAGATTTGAAACCCGAAAACATCCGGGTGGCCCTCAACGGGCAGCTTTCCCTGATAGATATGGACTCGGTGGCCGTGATGGCGGAGGGAAAATTAAAATTTGCCGCCGAAAAGCTCACGACCGAATACAGCCCCCCGGAGCGCACCCACATTGACTACCGCAAAGAATTAATTCCCGAAACCTGGGACCGCTTTTCGCTGGCCGTAATTTTGTATAAATTATTGTTGGGTCTGCATCCTTTTACGGCCACCGGACGCGACGAATGGGCCGCCTGCGATAATTACGCTCAAAAAATTGAGGCCGGGCTTTTTCCGCACGGAAGCCGCGCCAAGCGATTGGCCGTAGTACCAAAACCGCACGAAAATTTTGCCGCCCTGCCCGCTCAGGTGCAGGCCTTGTTCCTCCGTAGCTTTGACGAGGGGCTCGAGCAACCCGAAAAACGCCCTTCGGCCCTCGAGTGGCTCCACGCGCTTCAATCGCCGCTACCACCCCAATTAACCCGGCACTACCAAAACCCTTTGGAGGCTACCTCGACTCCATCCCCGGCCCGGCGCGTTGGCCCCTCCCAGGTTGAAAAGGCGGTATTGTCGCGAGATTTCAATTATTGGCCCTTTTTGTTGCTGAATGTTGTGAATCTCTTTAATGGATTTGAAATCTTACCCCCTTTGGGCATTACTGGACTAGCCCTGGGCACGATTGTTTTGGGGGTGGGCGTGGGCATTTATAGTATCAAATATGCCCAGGCACTTGACGTGGACCCAAAGGCAAAAAAACTGCTTGTTCATTACCAAAATATCTTGGGCCGAAAAATCAGACGAAGTTGCAAGCTGGAAAAAATAGAGGCCACCTTTGGCGAAGAGCACAATCGCCGTAAAATATTACGCATTTATCAGAAGGTAATGTGGGACAATAGAAAGGAAATAGCCCATTTTATTGTGTACCCGGACGGACGGAATGAAAGAGTGGTGTTGGAAATGGTGGCCCTGCTCAATCGCTACCAGGTTCCGGTCAAGGCCCCCAATGCCGTTACGGTTTAATGATGATTGTCATTTTTATCTCTTTGGGCATGCAATAGCTTTGTGGCCAGGCCTTTGGCTCCAAAGGCTATATTTATCCACCAAAGAATGAGGAAAATGCGCAATCTGCTCCAAAAATACAATGTTCCCGGCCCTCGCTACACCAGTTATCCTACGGTGCCCTATTGGGACGAAAGCAGTTTTTCGGAAAAGGCCTGGAAAAGGGCCTTGCAACACGCTTTCGAACAGAGCAATGCATCCCAGGGCATCAGTCTGTACCTGCATTTGCCCTTTTGCGAAAGCCTCTGCACCTATTGTGGCTGCAATACCCGCATCACGGTCAACCACAAAGTAGAGCGACCCTACATAGAGGCCCTATGGAAGGAATGGGCTTTGTATCAGTCGCTTTTTTCAAGCCGTCCGCGCCTGCGCGAGCTACATTTTGGAGGCGGCACCCCCACTTTCTTTTCGCCCGAAAATCTACACCTGCTTTTGGAAGGCCTTTTTAAGGAAAGCCAAAGAGCCGAAGACCACGAATACAGTTTTGAGGCCCATCCCCACAACACTACCAAGGCCCATCTGGAGGTTTTGTATGCCCAGGGCTTCCGAAGGCTGAGCCTTGGCATCCAGGATTTTGACCCCAGGGTGCAGGCCCTGATTAACCGCCACCAAACGTTTGCCGAGGTAAAGCACATCACCGAAGAGGCACGGAAAATAGGCTACCAATCCCTCAACTTTGACCTCATCTATGGCCTGCCGGGCCAAACCCAGGCTTCTGTCCGCCACACCATTGCCCAGGTAGAAAAGCTCCAGCCCGACCGCATTGCCTTCTACAGCTATGCCCATGTGCCCTGGCTCAAGCCTGCCCAGCGTAGTCTGGAGCCGCATTTGCCCCAGGACCTGGACAAGCGGGCCTTGTATGAATTGGGGAAGGGACTGCTGGAAAAAGCGGGCTATATCGAGATTGGGATGGACCATTTTGCCCGGCCCCACGATGCCCTGGCCCAGGCTTTTGCCCACCAAAACCTGCATCGCAATTTTATGGGCTATACCACCACGGCCACCCAACTGCTGGTTGGGCTGGGGGCCTCTTCTATCAGCGATGCCTGGACAGCCATGGCCCAAAATGTGAAGGGTGTGTTGGAATACCAAACCATGGTAAATGCCGGGGAGCTGCCCCTGGCCAAAGGACATTTGCTAAGCCAGGAAGACCTTATCCACCGACAGCATATCCTCAATCTGATGTGCCATTTCTATACCAATTGGTACAACCCGGCCCACCAGACCGAGGCCCTCGACGAAGCCATGGCCGCCCTGGATGAAATGGAAAAAGATGGCCTGGTCATTCGGGAGCCTTTTGCCCTGCAAATCACGGCGGCAGGTCGCCCTTTTGTGCGCAATGTGGCCATGGCCTTCGATGCCCGTCTGCGCCGCAAGCAAACAAACACCGTACTTTTCTCGCAAACTGTTTGAAGCCTTTGGGTGTTAAGGATTGGTCAGGGAGCATTGCAAGAAATGCGGGCTTTCTTTCTTAAAATTGCGAATTTGGATACTTTTTGGATTATACTGACCGGGAGCCTGGTAGCCATTTGCACTTCTCTATTGGGCTGTTTTTTGATATTGCGCAAAATGGCCATGGTAGGTGATGCCATTTCCCATGCGGTTTTGCCAGGCATTGTATTGGCCTATCTCATTGCCCAAAGCCGGGCTTCTGTGTATATGTTATTGGGGGCGGCCATTTTTGGAGTGCTAATCACGGTACTCATTGAGCTGCTCCACAAAAGAGGATTTTTGCAAATGGATGCGGCCATCGGGCTTTCTTTCACTTCTTTATTTGCTTTTGGGGTGATTTTGCTTTCGGCGTATGCGGGCCAGGTAGATTTAGACCAGGACTGTGTGCTGTATGGCGAGATTGCCTATGTGCCGCTCGATACCTGGCAATGGCAGGGAAATGACCTGGGGCCAGTAGCGGTTTGGCACTTGAGTGGTTTGCTTTTGCTCATTCTGGGCTTCCTCTATTGGGGCTATAAAGGCTTGGTAATCACTACTTTTGACGAAGCCTATGCCCTGGCTTTGGGCATCCAGGCGGCTTTTTGGCATTATGCCCTGATGGGCCTGGTGTCGCTGGCCACGGTTTTTTCATTTGAGTCGGTGGGGGCAATATTAGTAGTGGCTTTTCTGGTAGGGCCTCCGGCGGCGGCCTTTTTGCTTACCCGGCATTTGCAAACGATGCTCTTACTTTCAGTTTTTCTGGGGATTTTGAGTGCGGTGGGGGGCTATTTTTTGGCCGAAGCCCTCAATGGTTCTATTGCCGGGGGAATGGCAACGGTCGTGGGGCTTGTTTTTTTACTTTGCTTTGGCCTGGCCCAATGGCAAAACCGCCGTCCGATTCATTCGGAAGAAGGGGGAGAACCCGAGGTATCCTCCTCTTCGCTTGGCTGAGCAGCATTTGATTTGTCCTTAGGCTTTTTGAGGCGATTGGCTTGCAGGAGCGCTTGATAAATAATCCACTCCAACTGGCCATTAGTACTCCTAAATTCATCTGCCGCCCATTTTTCTACGGCTTCCAATAGCTCAGCATCCAGGCGCAGGGCAAAACCTTTCTTTTTTGACATAGGGCAAGGCCGGTTTTATAAAGCCAAACCCTTTTTTAGGATAAGGGTTTGGCCAGTTCTGGGTAATTCAATTAAGTATGCAAGGTTCCTGTATTGATGACGGGGCTGGGGTCTTTGTCGGAGCAAAGCACCACCATCAAATTGCTTACCATAGCGGCTTTGCGGTCTTCGTCCAGTTCTATCACTGCTTTTCGGCCCAATTCTTCCAGGGCCATTTCTACCATGCCCACGGCTCCCTCGACAATCTTTTGACGGGCCGCCACAATGGCCGTAGCCTGCTGGCGACGTAGCATTGCACTGGCAATTTCGGTGGCATAGGCCAGGTATCCAATCCGGGCTTCAATCACCCGAATACCGGCCATCGCCAGGCGCTCGGTCAGTTCTTCTTCCAGGTTGTGATTGACCTCGTTTACCCCCGAACGAAGGGTTACTTCGGAAGGGTCCTCAAAATTGTCGTAAGGATACGTGCCGGCCATTTTGCGCACCGCCGCATCACTTTGGACCTTGACAAAATTTTCGTAATCATCCACCTCAAAGGCAGCTTTGAAGGTGTCTTCCACCTGCCAAACCAGAATGATGCTAATCATAATGGGGTTGCCCAGTTTGTCATTTACCTTCAGCTTTTCGCTGTCCAGGTTGCGGGCCCGCAGCGAAATATTGCTTTTGGTAAAGAAGGGATTGGCCCAGTAGAAACCGTTTTTTTTAACCGTCCCCTTGTAATCGCCAAACAAGACCAGCACTTTTGAGCCATTTGGATTGACAATAAAGAAGCCCGCCGATAAAATCAGAAAGGCTATCAGCAGCAATACTCCCGCAATGGGTATCCGAGCTAAAAAAGCCCCGACCACACCCGCCAGCAAAAAAAAGAGCAATAGCAACATAGCGTATCCAGATTGAGGTACAACAATTTTTTCGTTTGTCATTGTTTTTAGAATTTGAATTGATATTATTTTAATATCTATTTCGTATCAATAACGAAAAATTTTGATTTAAGTTCATAAAACTCTTAAAGCGGGTAAAAAAATGGCAGCCCCGGCCTTCGCCTTGCGGAAAGGGCTTTGAAAGCCAACAAAAATTTTTAATTATCTTTGAAAGAAGGGATGACTTTTGGAAGTTTTCAACCTTAACTAACTAACTACCAAAGCGTGATACAGAGGAAAATGAGGAAAATATTGCTTTTGCTTTTTCATCCGCGCTTTGAAGATAGCCGGGCCATTCGGGCCTTATGGGAGGGCGCGGCTGAGGTAGAGGGCCTCATCCGGCGCGATATGTATGAGATTTATCCGGATTTTAATGTGGATGTGGAGGTCGAGAAAGACTGACTTAGGAAAGTTAATAAATTGATTTTGTGGTTTGAATCAGGCGATTCCCTGGAGTATTGAGGAGGGGCATTGCCAAACTGGCATTGTCGGTTTCATAAAGATACACTTGCATCAATGACTGGGGCCGCAGAAATTTGAGCTGGGCAATTTGGAGGGCATCCGCACGAAAGGCACTAAAATCGGTGGCCTGGTGTTTGAGGATTATCTTCCCCGCCGCATCGGCCTGGTAGCGCTGTCCGTCAATGAGCAATTCTATACCGGCGAGGGGTTTTTGGTCTAAATCATACAATTGTACCTGCCGTACGGGTACGGGATTCCATTCTACACAAAAATCCAGTTCACCACCGCCGAGCAAAGCCACTTTATAGTCCAGGTTCAGGCGCGACAGGCTGGCATCAAAGGCGATAAATTCCTGCTTGGCCAGTTCTACGTCCTCGGGCAGATACAATTGAAAATTTCCCTGGGCATCGGTTTCAACCGCCTTGACCCCTCGAAGGCCCAGGGGAAGTATTTTAATCCCGGCCAAAGGATATTGATTGCGACTGTGCACTTTGCCCGCAACCCGCCGCAGGGAGGTAGAGGGCTCAGCTACCTGGGCATTCAGTGTCCCCAGAAGCCCCAACACCATTATAAAAATAAGCGTAATTCTTGCAATCATACCTAAACCTTACTTCGCTAAGAAAACGATGACAAGTTACGACTTTTTATAATGCAAGTAAAGACTTTGCCGCTTTTTTATTTTAGAATTGTTGCAAAAAAATTGAGGCAGTATGACCGAACAAAATATAGGCTTTCAGCTTGAGGGCCAAGACCCCCAATCCGCGGCCCGGGCGGGAGTGTTTCAGACCGGGCATGGGGCGGTCAAAACACCCATTTTTATGCCCGTAGGAACGGTTGGCTCCGTAAAGGGGGTGCATGCCCGCGAGCTGGTTCAGGACATTCGGGCCCAAATTATTCTGGGCAATACCTATCATCTCTATCTCCGGCCTGGGGTAGAGGTATTGCAAAGCTTTGGCGGCCTGGCGCGCTTCAATGCCTGGCATGGCCCAACGCTGACCGATAGCGGCGGCTACCAGGTTTATTCGCTGGCCAATTCACGTAAGATTAGTGAGGAAGGCGTTATTTTTCAATCGCATATTGACGGTTCGAGGCATCAGTTTACACCCGAAAATGTCATGGACATTCAGCGAGCCATCGGGGCCGATATTGTGATGGCCTTTGATGAGTGCCCCCCCTATCCCTGCGACTATGCCTATGCCCGCAACTCGATGGAACTGACCCACCGCTGGCTCCGGCGTTGCCAGCATCGGTTTGCCGACACCCCGCCGCCTTATGGCTATCCACAGTTTCTTTTTCCGATTGTGCAGGGCAGTACTTACCCCGACCTGCGCCAGGCCTCAGCCGAGTTTGTAAGCCAGGAGCCCGCCCCCGGAGTGGCCATCGGAGGGCTTTCGGTCGGAGAGCCTGCTGACCTGATGTATGAAATGACGGCCTGGACCTTGCAGTTCCTTCCCCAAGACCGCCCACGCTACCTGATGGGGGTAGGCACGCCCGAAAACCTGCTTGAGTGCATCGCCCTCGGCATCGATATGTTTGATTGTGTGCTACCTACCCGCAATGCCCGCCATGGATTGCTCTACACTACCCAGGGCATTATCCAGATAAAAAACAAACAATGGGAAAAGGATACTTCGCCCCTGGATGAAAGCCTGGGCGGGTATGTCAGTAGCCACTACAGCAAGGGATATTTGCGCCACCTCATTCACAGCCAGGAATTACTTGCTGCGCAGATTGCAAGTGTGCATAACCTGACTTTTTTTCTTTGGCTGGTAGGCCAGGCCCGGGTGCATATTCTGGCCGGAGATTTTAGCTCATGGAAAAAAAATATCCTGGCACAAATCACCCAAAGACTTTAAAATCAATCATTTTAGCTTCCTTCTGTGTTTATCATTAAGCATTAAAAAAAAAGAAAAAGCCGATGAAACCCTTCAATGTCAAAAATCTGATGGCCTGGATTGAGGAA
>JAAUUB010000070.1 GCA_012031215.1 Microscillaceae bacterium
ATACAGACACCACCAAAGCCAACGAAAAAGCCCTCATCCGCTATTGGGACTTATACTACTGGGCCGATAAACAAAGAAGCCTCTCTACTGGCCAAAAAAGGCACTGCCGGAATGCCCAAAGATTGGCTCGTAAGCCCTCATGCCGCGCTCCAATTCTCAAAAGACGGCACAAAGCTCTATTTTGGCACCAATCCTCCCCCCCTGGTGGCCGACACTACCCGCTTGCCCGAAGAAATTGTAAAAGTAGATATTTGGAACTGGCAAGATACCCGCCTGCAAAGTCAGCAGGCAGTAGAATTGGAAAACGACCAAAAACGGGCTTACCTGGCCCTGGCTTATCCCCGCCTGCGCCGCCTGGTGCAATTGGGCACGCCCGAAGTGCCCCAGGTGCTCACCGGCCAAGAAGGCAATGCCGAATTTGCCATTGGCCTCTCTGCCTTGCCTTATCAAAAAGAGCTCTCCTGGGAAGGATACCCGGCCCTTCAAGACGTATATTTGATCAACTATCGCGATGGCCGTCGTCAGCTAATCAAAGAAAAGCTCCGCGCCGAAGTGCGCCTTTCTCCGGGAGGGCAATACCTCTACTGGTATGCCGTGCAAGACACCGCCTGGTGTGTCTATTCCTTCAAAACGGCCCAAACCCTTCATCTGACCAAAGGACAGAAAGTAAAATTTTACAATGAATTTCACGATTATCCCAATTATCCCGATGACTATGGCACGGCGGGCTGGACCGAAAATGATGCCTATTTACTGATTTATGACCGTTACGACATCTGGAAATTCCAACCCGAAAAACGAGAGGCACCCGCCCGACTTACCCAGAATGGACGCGAAAACCGGATCCGCTATCGCTATATTCCCCTCGACCCCGAGGTGCCCTACATCAAAACCAATGAGCCTTTGATGCTGTATGCTTTTGACGAAGAAACTAAGGCCAGTGGCTATTTTGCCCTTAATTTCACAGGCAATACGCCTCCGGCCAAGCTTTTATTTGGTGATTATGCCTACGACCCACGCCCCGAAAAGGCCCGAAATGCCAACCGATTTTTGTTTACCCGGGAAAGTTTCACGGAATTTCCTGACCTCTATTTCAGCGAAGGGACTTTTACCAAAATCAACCGCCTGAGCCAGGCCAATCCCCAACAAGACAACTACTATTGGGGCAATGTGGAACTGGTGAAATGGACCAATATGAATGGCGAAGACTTACAAGGCTTGCTCTACAAACCCGAAAACTTTGACCCCGGCAAAAAGTATCCGATGATTACCTATTTTTATGAAAGGCTCAGCGACAACCTGCATCGGCACATTGCCCCCACGCCCAGCCCCTCTACCGTGCGGGCCAGCGAATATACCAGCAATGGCTATTTGGTGTTTATGCCCGACATCCCCTATCGGGTGGGCTATCCGGGCCGAAGTGCCTATGAGGCCGTAGTATCGGGCATCACCAGCTTGCTTAAAGAGGGCTTTGTAGATCGGGATAAACTAGGCCTCCAGGGCCAAAGCTGGGGGGGCTATCAGGTGGCTTACATCATCACCCAAACCGATATGTTTGCCGCTGCTATGGCGGGCGCACCCGTTTCCAATATGACCAGTGCATATGGGGGCATCCGCTGGGAATCGGGTATGAGCCGGATGTTTCAGTATGAACATACCCAAAGCCGCATCGGCAAAACCCTTTGGGAAGACCCCTTGCTGTATATGGAAAACTCCCCGCTTTTCCGGGCCGACCGCATCACCACGCCCCTGCTTATGATGCACAACGATGCCGACGGAGCCGTTCCCTGGTATCAGGGCATTGAGCTTTTTGTGGCCCTTCGCCGCTTAAACAAACCTGTTTGGATGCTGACTTATAACGGCGAAGCCCATAACCTACGCCAAACGCCCAATCGAAAAGACCTCTCCGTGCGTATGCAGCAATTTTTTGATTATTACCTCAAATTTTCCCCTGCCCCACGCTGGATGCAAGCAGGCGTGCCCGCCCTCGAAAAGGGCATCAAGAGGGGTTATGAACTGACCGAGCCTTAGAAATGCGCCCGCGCTTTTGGGCTTACAGGGATAAGGCGGGAAAGAAAGACCTCTACCAGTCCTCGAGCCATTGGCCCAGTTCGTGCATTTCGGCTTCGGTGAGGCTGACTTGTAGTTCCTGAAAAAACTGCCTTTCTTCCCGGCGAATGTGCTGCTCCAGCAATTTCCCCAGGTGGTCGAGTGCGTCCGGGTGGATGGTAGCCGGATGATGTAATTGGCCAAAAAGCCAGTGCAATTCCGCATGCTCTTCTTGCAAGGTGGCGATAAGGGCCTGCAAATCAGGGTAATGCCCGGGAATGCGGGCAAAAAGACGGGTTTCTTCTTTCTCGAAATGAGGCCGGAGCAGTTGTTCGTATTTTTGCCGGGCATATTGAATTTTCCCCAAGAGGTCGGTGGGCAGGCCCGGATAAGGGGGGGCATCGGCCTTGAGCAATTGCGCCAGTAACAATCCCTGGTGGTGTTCGCGCGAAAGGGGTATCAAATGTGGATGGCGTTTCATGGATAATATGGAAGAGATGAGGAAAAAATAAACCCTGGCCTGCCCCGATAGTTGGCAAGCAGGCCCCGGCTATTTTTAGGGTGTGGGATATTGATAGCCATAAAGCTTGCTAATCTTGGTCCGGGGCAGCACTTCGTAGGTGATTTTCATGGCCACATCCTGAACGGGGCGGTCATTGGGCCCGGTAGCCATCGCCGCAATGTTGTCGAGTACTTCCAAGCCTTGAATGACTTCTCCAAACACGGTATAGTTGAGGTCAAGGTGTGGGGTTCCCCCTAGGCTCTGGTACAATGCTTTTTGGGCCGCCGAATAAGGGTTATTTCGCTGGCGTTCCAGTTGTACGATTTCGGCCAATGTCCGGGGCTTGCCCTGCACAATATAAAACTGGCAACTGCTGGAAGCTTTCTCGGGGTTATTGTCGCGGGCGGCGGCCAGGGCCCCCTTTTTGTGGAAAAATGAAGTGTCAAATTCTGCCGGGATACGATAAGGCAGTCCGCCGGCCCCCAGCATCTGGCCCGCCGGGGCATTGCGCGAGTTAGGGTCGCCTCCCTGAATCATAAATTCTTTGATAACCCGGTGAAAAGCAAACTGTCATAAAATTTTTCATGTACCAGCTTCAAGAAATTTCGCCGATGCAGGGGGGTTTTTTCGTATAAAACCAATTTCATTTCTCCATAGGCCGTAGCAATGCTAATAAGCGTATCTTTTTTACTCACTTGCTGGCCATACGCGCAGCCAGCCGACAGGCCCAGGGCCCATAACAACAAAAGGAGATTTTTTTTCATAGAACTTTAATCAAGCATTTAATTATTTCCAAAAAACGTTTTTTCCGGCAAAAGCCATATAAAAGGCCCAAAAAACAATCCCTGCTCACCATATAAAGGGCAGCAAAGCCCGCCTTTGGGCTGGGTATTCCCGAAATTTTTGCTGATACCAGCAATGGTTGGCCCAGGCCCGGGGAGCCAGGTTGGCCACGGTCCAAAGCGCAAAGGTAAGCCCCGGCCAGGACCAGGTCATCAGGGCAAAGCCCAGCCATTCCATCATTTCGCCCAGATAATTGGGGCTGGAAACCCAGCGATACAGCCCCCCTTGCGGGATTTGATAGTCGGTTTGTCCCGGCTTGCGCAGGCGAAGCAATACCTCATCGGCGTGGACATTGACCGCCATCCCCACCAAAAACAGGCCCAGGCCAGCCCAAAAACGAATGTCGCTCCCCCAGGCTACCGGATAGTGGGCCAAGTGCCCCAGGAAATGCCCATTGAGAAAACCATTGACACTATTGAAGAACACCGCCGAAAGCACAATGCTCAGGGGCATGGTCTTGCCCTGGGTTTTGAGGCGAAAGGGGAAAATGAGACTCCGATTGAAATAATGTCCTACCCAGAGGGCAAAAAAAACCAGCACCGGCCAAGTTTTGGGGCTTTGGCCCGCCCAAAAAAAATAGGCAAATACCAAAGGCGAAACAACTTCCATCCCTATCCAGCCCCAGCGATTGGGCACGCGTAGGCCCCAACCCGCCCTTTCGTGCCTTCCGTAGGGCGCTGTTACAAAAAACAGCAGTAAAAAAACCCCGAGGGCCACCAGGTTCCAGACCAAAAGCAATATCCAAAAATAAAACGGCATGCGATTCTAGGTTTAGGTTTAAAACTTTTTATTGCAAATGCCCATCCTCCATCGTCAGTACGGTATCAATAAGGCCCGATTGGGCCACCCGGGCATCGTGCGAGGTTATGACCAGGGTTCGCCCTTCGGCCTTTATTTGGGCAAATATCTCCAAAACAGCCGCCGAGGCGCGTCCGTCCAGGTGGGCGGTTGGCTCGTCGGCAAACAAAATGCGGGGCTCATGCACCAGCGCACGGGCAATGGCGACCCTTTGCTGCTCGCCCCCCGAAAGCAAGCCCGCCCGGAAGTGCAACCTGGCAGTCAGCCCCAGTTGCGAGGCCACTTGCCGCACTTTGGCATCGATGGCCCGGTCCGACAAAGCCCGCGGAAGTAATGGCAGGGCAATGTTTTGATAAGCACTAAGATATTCCACCAGTTGAAATCTTTGAAAAACAATGCCCAGGTGCTGACGGCGAAAGCGGGTCAGAAATTTTTCGGACCAACGCGAAACAGGCTCTCCCAGACATTCATAGCGGCCTGCGCTGGGCTTGGCCAAACAACTGAGGATGCTCAAGAGCGTGGTCTTGCCCGAGCCCGAGGCCCCCTGAATCAGCACACAGGTATTTTGCGCCACCGACAGGCTCACACTTTCCACCGGTCGCACTTCGTTGCTTTTGCCGGCATTAAAAATCTTGCTAATCGAGTAAGCTTCCAGGGCTACCGATTTCTTGGTATCCATTCACAAAAATTTTGACAAAAATACACGGCTTCTGGCAAATGCTTCTATGAAAGAAGCATTTTAGCGAAGAACACGCTTGTCCTAAACTGACAAATTTTTATTTTGCTGGTTATTTTCAAATTAAACCGGAAAAACCACGGGAAAAGGAGATCTAAAATCGAGAAGAGGTAAAATCTGGCGCGGCTCTTATGGCAAAACCCGGCCCAGCAAAACCAACAAACCTTCAAAACCTAGCCAGGGTCCATAAGGCACTAAGGCTAATAAATAAACCAAGTATGTAAAAAAGCCTTTCAAAGTAGATATTCCATCTCAAAAAGGCATAGGATATCCCTTTCTTTGCCGGGCAACTTCACAAGACACGCCTCGAGAGGGCTATGCAGTCTTTAATCTCTGAGGCCAATCTCCTTGCAATGCACGCCTTTTGCTGCGGGCGAACAAGTACCTATTGCCATCCTGCCTCAGCATTTTTCTGGAAGCAGGGCCTCTTCTAGCCAAGCCAAAGCTTCGGCACGCTGGTCAAAATAGCGTGTTTTGAAAAAACTCCCTTCTGCCTCCTCCATGGTTTGCTCAATGGATATTTGGGCAAAAATATCCTTACTTACCAGAAAAGCGGCGGCTTGCAGGCCCAAAAGAATAAATTTGGGAAAAATTTGTTCATTCATCCAGGTCTGCAAATCGGGATGAATGGTGAAGCGAAGGTGGGTGGTGTCGGGCAAAGCCCCCAGGGGCTGGTGTGCCTCAATGGCAGAAAGATAATTGTGCATCTCGGTCTGGTACTCTTCATCTGTCATCCGGTAGCTTTCTTCCTGCCAAATGACCTCTACAATTCTTAAAGGCGCATAATAATGCACTTCCTGAAAAGGACTTGTGTAAATTTTCATATCTATTACAAAAAAAAATAAAATTATTCCTGTGTTATTGCTAAAACGCAAGGCAGCATTTGGGTTTAAAAAAACATTGGCAACTAAAAGACGAGAGGAAGTAAGAAAGCCCCTAGCTTGTGCAAATACTGGCAATAAATCTATTCTTTGTGCTGGTTTTTTTACCTCGTTGCCCTTCAAAAAAACACCCATTCGGGCAGGAAAGCCTGTATCAGAAAGCCCCCCATCAGGCCAAGCAAGATGAGCAGGGGCTGGGCAATTTTGGTAAACATCAGAATTATAAAGGTGAGCAATACCAAGCCCATATTGACAATGGCCAGGGTGGGCGAACTGGCCTCTTCATACAAAGGCATCAACAATAAAATGGCCGCCGCCACCACCAGCCCCGAGCTAGAGGCATGCACCCCTTCCAGCGAGGCCTTGACCACTCGGTATTTTTTGAGCTGCTCCCAAAACCGAATCACAAAAAATATCAAAAAAGTGCCTGGCAAAAAAATGCCCATACTGGATACAAAAGCCCCTAACAACTGCCCTCCCAGGCCATACTCCCGCATAGACAAGACCCCCACATAGGCCACAAAAGAAAAAACCGGGCCGGGGGCAAAACTGGGCCAGGCCGTAGCCGGTCAGAAACTCATCCGCAGTGAGATAGCCTTTAAATTTCACAAACTCCGTAAAAAGTACGGGAATCAAAACCTGCCCCCCCCAAAAATAAAGCTGCCATTGCGGTAAAAGTTTTCAAAAAGGCGAATAGGCAAAGCCCGGGTGATGGCCCCCAGCACTGCCGCACCCACCAATACTCCTACAAACAAAATAAAATTGCCCCAGCGAATGTTTATTTGCTTATTCTCCTCTTTGGGCTGCTTATGAAACTGAAAGGAGGTAACCATGCCCCCCCCCACCACTACCAAAGGAAAAACCCAAGGCGAACGAAACACATAGGCCGCCAGCGCCGAGAGGAACATCAGCAAAAAGCCGATGCGGGTAGAAACGACCAGTTGGCTAATTCGGAAAGCCGCATACCACACAAAACCCACCGCCATTGGTTGGATGAGCTTGAGAAAATTGAGCGAGAAGGATTGTTGGTCAAGGTAAGAAATGCTGAGACCAAAGAGGGTCAACATCGTTACTCCGGGCAAGCACCAAATCAGCAACGTGAGGTAGGCCAGGTTAGGACCGCCCACTTTAAAGCCCAGGGCCACAATGGTTTGGGTAGAGGTAGGACCGGGCAGCACCTGACAAAGGGCATTTAATTCTAAAAATTCCTTTTCAGAAAGATAGCCTCTTTTTTTGACAAAAAGTCCAAAAACATGGCAATATGCACCTGTGGCCCTCCAAATGCGGTTACCGCAAGCAGGGCTACATCTTTGAGAAAGATGTAGTAACGCATTTTTTTGATGGGCATAGGACCAGATTTAGGCTAAAAGTACGGCATTATTTCTTTAATCCGATTTCGGCCAGCCTTTGCTCCAAAAAGGCACCCGCCCTTGTGTCTGGATATTTTTTGGGATGCTGGGCATCTATACAATTGGGCAGGCAGCTCAAATCCATTTCGCTACGCGGATGCATAAAAAAAGGAATAGAATAGCGGGGAAGGTGCATCTTCTCCCGGGGAGGATTGACAACCCGGTGCACCGTTGAAGTAAGGCGCTCATTGGTGAGGCGCGAAAGCATATCCCCCACATTGACCACCAACTGTTCGGGCAGGGCCGTAACCGGAATCCAGGCCCCGTCTTTGCGCAAAATTTCCAGGCCTTCGGCACTGGCCCCCATCAGCAGGGTGATAAGGTTGATGTCGGTATGCGCTGCGGCCCGCACCGCTTCCTTTTCAACCTGGGCCGGGTCTTCAATAGGGTAATAATGGATAGCCCGCAAAATACTGTTGCCATTCCAGACCTTTTTCTCGAAATAGTCAGTGGGTAAATCCAGGTACAGGGCCAGGGCTTTGAGTATGATTTGTCCGGTTTGCTCCAGATGGCGATAAGCTTGTAGGCAGACCAGGCGCATTTCCGGGATTTCTTCGGGAAACACATTGGCCGGATAGGCGGGCGGATGCGGGTCTTGGGGGTCTATCTCCTGCCCTACGTGAAAAACTCTTTCAAGTCGCCCACCGACCGGCCTTTGGCATGCTCCTTGCCCCGGCCCACATATCCCCGCTGGCCGTTTAGCCCCGGTATTTCATACTTTTGCTTTTGGGCCTCGGGCAAGGCAAAAAAGCGGGGAAATAATTCATAAAGTGCCCGCAGCAGCTCGTCGGAAAGTGTATGGTTGCGAATGGCCACAAATCCATATTGAGAAAAAGCCTGCCCCAAGGCCTGGGCAAATGCTTGTTGGGCAGGGGCATCTCCCTGGACAAAATGGGCCAGGTCGAGGGAAGGAATGGCATCAAGCGGAGGGGTCATGTTTTTGCAAAGTTTAGAAAATAGTGGGGAAAGCTTCTGTTTTGATGGCTTACCCTTTTGCTCGTGCACAAATTTAGAAAAAAAAGCGGGCAAGCAAAACCCCGGCGGTGGCTTCCTCTTCCAAATCAAAAACCGATTTGCTCGGCCATCTATCTAAACAGTCCTAGCAAATCGGTTTTTAAAATGAAAACTTGAAAAAAGACTTAAAAAAGTCCTACTTTGAGGCTTTGCATGATTTGCTGCGCCACCGGGGCCCACTTTTGCTGAATCAGTTGCGGGCAGGTAAAATTGAACACCAGTACCTGGTCTTTTTCTACGGTGTACATCAGGTAAGAATATTGCCGAAGCACCTTGCCGCTCCCAAAAGCATTGTCCTCATCTTTTACCAGCCCCACAAACTCGAGCACAATGTAGTCCCGTTTGTTGAGGTTGATGACCTTGTCCTGCAAAAAATTCACCTCGGTATGCATAGCCGCAATAGAAGCCTTATACATTCCCTTGAGCATTTCCAGGTCTTCGGCCTTGAAATCGGCTTCGGCATAGGCCCGAAGGGAGCGGTTTTGACTTTGATTGATGCCAAAATGCACATTGCCATCTTGGTTCTGATACATTGCCAAAGGCGGGCGGTAGGCCCCAAAACGGCGGGCATACTCTTCGGCAGGCATTAATGCAAAATCGGATGGTAAAAGCAGGCTGATGTAGTCATTGACTTTGGTCTTGACCATTTTGGGGCTTTGGGCCTGCGCCAGAAAAGGCAAAAAGATACTCAGCGTCAATAAAAAAATCCGGGCTGACATAGGCTTTGTTTTAATTTGTTTTTCTCCAAAACGTTGTCCACAAAAAAATTGTGGCAAAAGGCTTTGCTTAACAAATCTCGGCTTTCGTTGGATTATTTCAACTTCGCCAGGCCGTCCAGGTCTAAAGATTCGGCCACTTCCATCACCAGCTTGGTATCGGGCTGGTTGCTAGCATTGAGGTTTATCATAAAGCGATTGTTCACAATCAGGGTAAGGCTGGCATCTTTGACTTGTTTGTTCTGGACCAACATGCCCGGCACTTTTCCGCCTTTAAGTTTTACGGAACTCACTTTACTCTCATCATCTTCATATTGCATATTAAATGAAGCACTGGCTGCGTCAATCTGGGTTTGGGCCATTTGGTAATCGCTAATCACGACGGTAATTTCCTGGTCGCCTTTCCGAAAAGTTTGTTGCGCTTGCGAAAAACTTCCCACCGGAGAGTTCATTTGTTGCCCGTTTGGGGCATTCTCGGCCTGATATCCTTTGATGCTTTTGGGCAAGTACTTTTGTAGGGTTTTGTAGGGAATCATATCGCCTGTTGCCCTTTCTGAAGAAGAATTACTCTCTTCATCTGCTTGGTCTGCTTCCGAAGCAGGCTCCCTGTCCTCGGCCTCGTCTGTTTCGGAAGATGTTTCTTCGGATGTTTCCTCAGAAGTGGATTCCGCCGACTTTTCCGCGTCTTTTCCCCCGCAAGCCCCCAGGGCTGCCATCAAGAAAATGCACAAGCACGGAACAAGCATTAACCTATGCAAAGCCAAATTTGTCTTCATAATATAAAACGTTAAAAGGTAAAAGTTTTGGTCTTTGATTTCATCCCGGGAAGGGAGCAAAAGCACCCGAAATAGTTTGTTCAAATAAATTTCTGGTACAAAAAAACCTTTGCCCGGAGAAAATGGGGCAAAGGTAATCTTAGCAAGGCACGGAAATCAATTACTGTTTTTCCATCACAAAGGTGTAAGTCGTAGCGGGCTTACCACTGGCTTTGGCCAGCGACATGGTGAAGGTAATACGGGTATTGTTGTTGCTAAAAGTCAGCCCGGAAAAAGTGATATTACTCACCCCGTTGAAGGAGACATTGGTAGCCACGTTGTTACCATTGACGGTTACCGTGCCTTGAGCGGGTGTGGTAGCGGTACCATTGAAAGTTACGTTAACCGAGCTGCCATTAAAGGTAGCCGTAGCTGAGGTAAAATCATTGGGCGTTACGCTTACCAAAGTCCAGGTGCCTTGCAGCAAGTCGAGGGTTGAAGGCTCACCACCACCATCATCGCCACAAGCGGCCAGTAGCGTCAAACCAAACACAGACACCAGTAGAAAATTCCAAAGTTTACGTTTCATGATTCAGAACTTAAGATTTGAGAATAGATTAAGAATAAATATGAGTATCAAGTTTTTTCGCGAATCCAGAGAATTGAACGAAATCAAATTGTATGAGTCTGGCTTCATCACATCAAAGATAATAGGGAATTTACTTTTTTTTAGCACAATGCTCGAAATTTGCCCCATTTTTTTTGATTTATTTTTCTTTTATCAAAAAAAGATACACTGGGAAATGGTCGCTGTATCCATTGGTGTAGTTATTTCCAACGTAGGTGCGCCAGGGATAGCCCTGAAATGAACCTTCTTTTTGTTTCATCCAATCGGGGGCAAAGACCCGCGCCGATTTAGCCTGATAATAATAAGAACCGGGCCGATTTTCGCTCAGCAGGGCCGGGCTCAGGATAATTTGGTCAAATATCTGCCAAATATCGCGATAAGCCAGGGTTCCCAGGCCTTGTTTGTGCATTTCCCACATCGGATTATAGAGTGCCGGAGCGTTCAATTTCTCCCTTTGGCCGTTCGCTCTGAGCACCTCTTGGATGCTTTTGTTGGCCGGGTCGTCATTAAAATCGCCCATCACCAGGATTTTGGCCAGCGCATTCCGGCCCAAAAGCGAGTCCACAATCTGCCGGGTCATCTGGGCTGCGGCCATTCTTCTGGGTTCACTGCGCTTTTGCCCGCCCGACCGCGAGGGCCAGTGATTGACCACCACGCTCAGCGTGTCTTTGCCCAATTGCCCTGTTACCACCAGTTGGTTGCGGGTTTTGAAATCCTGGTCTGCAAGGTAATGACTATTTGTGGCCAGGATTTTAAACCATTCTTTCCGATACAAAAGAGCCACATCTATGCCCCTTTCATCCGGCGATTCATAGTGGGCAATGCCATAGTTTTTATCTGCCAGGCGCGGACTCTTGACCAAATCTTCCAAGACCTGCAGGTTTTCCACCTCACATAAGCCCACCAACATCGGGGCATCTATGTTCAGCTTTTCGCCCATACGGGTCAGTACCTCACCTATGCGGGTCAGCTTTTGCTGATAGCGGGCCGAAGTCCAGTTTTTGGACCCCGTCGGCAGAAATTCATCATCCTGCTTGGCCGGGTCGGGCAAGGTATCAAAAAGATTTTCTACATTGTAAAAAGCTACGCACACAGCTTCATACTGGGTTTGGCCCAGCAAAGGACTGCCTCCTGCCCCAAAGAGCAATAAAGAGTACACAATCTTTCGAAGCAACTTATCCAAGCGAGGATTCTTTTTGTCAAAATAATGGGCAATCATCCTAATAACGAAAGCAAAAACGGTTTCTTTCCTTAAAGTTAATCTTTGCGTAACTTTTACCTAAAATCCAACTTCTATTTTTGTCGAATAAAATTAAGCACTATGCGAAAAATATTTACACTGCTTTTTTGGGTAATTACGGCAAGTGGCGGGCTTTTGGCTCAAACAGGCCGAATTTCCGGGCAAATTTCTGACGAGGAAACCGGAGAAAAGCTAATTGGGGTTACGGTTCAGCTCGCCAAAACCAACCTGGGCACTGTGAGTGATGTTCAAGGAAATTTTATCCTGGAAAAGGTGCCCGCAGGCCCGCAAATCCTGCTCATTTCTTATGTGGGCTATACCCCTTCGGAAATCCCCGTGAATGTGTCGCCAGAAAAGACTTTGTCCCTTGGGGCCATTCGGCTTCAGGCCACCAGCATTGGTCTTAGAGAAATAGAAGTATTTGCCAATATTGTGGACGAAAAACGCCAGCCGCCTACTCCCGTCGCCACCATCACCGCCCAAGAAATTGAAGAAAAAATGGGCGCACAAGAATTTCCCGAACTGCTCAAATCTACCCCCGGCGTTTTTGTCAATACCGTAGGCGGGAGCTTTGGCGATGCCCAGGTGCGCATCCGGGGTTTTGGTTCGGAAAACACGGCCGTGCTCATCAATGGCATCCCGGTCAATGATATGGAAAACGGGCGGGTGTTTTGGTCTAACTGGGGCGGGATGAACGATGTTACCCGCAACCAGCAGGTGCAGCGCGGGCTGGGAGTCACCAAGCTGGCTGTGAGTGCCGTGGGGGGCAGTATCAATATCATCACCAAGCCTACCGAACAGCGCAAAGGCGTGCAGCTTTCTTATGCTTACTCTAACCGCTCCTGGCAAAACCGGGTGATGCTTTCCGCCTCCACCGGCTTGATGAAAGGCGATTGGGCCATCACGATGTTGGGTTCTACCCGCCAGGGCGAGGGCTTTCGGGAAGGCACCGATACAGATTCTTGGGCTTATTTTCTTTCGGCTTACAAAGGCTTTGGCGAGAAGCACCAACTCGTATTTACGGCTTTTGGTGCCCCCCAAACCACCAACCGGGGCGGCAATGCCACCGAAACCGCTTTTGAGGTGGTGGGCGATAAACGCTGGAACCCCAACTGGGGCACACTCAACGGGCAGTTTCTCAATGCCAATGTGAACCGCTATCACAAACCCAAATTCATGCTCAACCATTATTGGGACATCAAAGACCATATCACCCTTTCTACCTCGGCCTATTATTCCCTGGGCCGGGGCGGGGGCACGAGCATCAACCGTACGGCCAGTGCCGAAATTGCCCAGCCCATCAACCGGTTTGTGATTCCGGGCGATACCCCTGAGGAGTTTCAGGTGCCCTGGGACCAAATGGTAGCCGAAAATCAGGCCAATCAGGTGGCTTTGTTTACCAGCAATGGGCAGTTTATCACGGGGGCGCAATCCAAATACATCCTCCAGGAATCGCGCAACGACCACAACTGGGCCGGGATGCTCTCTACCCTGAATGTAGAAGTGAACGAAAATTTTGACCTTACCGCCGGGCTGGACTACCGCTGGTTTCGGGGCTTCCATTATCAGGAGGTGGTCAACCTGCTGGGCGGAGATTTTTGGATAGACCGCGAACGCTTCAACGACCAACCCAACAACAACCTGCTCGAGCCCATCAACACGCCCAAGCGCGAAGGCGAGCGCATTGGCTACGATTACTCCGGCACGGTGAGCTGGGCCGGGGCTTTCCTGCAGGGCGAATATACTTTGGGCAATGTGGATTTGTTTGCCACCGCCACCGCTGTTCGCACGGCTTTTCAGCGCAATGGCAAGTTTTGGCATCAGGAGTTTTTGGATAGCTCGCTGGGCAAGTCCGAAAAGTTTCAGTTTACCAATGTAACGTTCAAAGCCGGGGCCAACTACCGCATCACGGGTCGGCACAATGTTTTTGTGAATGCCGGATTTTTTACCCGGGCCCCTTTCTTTCAGGATGCTTTTGTGGATAACCGCATCAGCAATAGCGTGCGCGGAGATTTGGAAAACGAGGAAATCTTTTCGGTGGAAGGCGGTTATGGCTACCGCTCGGCGCGTTTTGCGGCCAACGTCAATGTCTATCGCACCTCCTGGCAAAACCGGGCCTACACCGTAGGCTTTTTCTCGGATACCTATGATGATTTTGTCAATTTTCGAATGTTCAATGTTGGGGCTATTCACCAGGGCCTGGAGCTAGATTGGAACATACAACTAAGCCCTACCCTGTCTTTGCAGGGGATGGCCTCCATTGGCGACTGGCGCTGGGATGGCAATGCCAATGCCATTGTGCTGGCCGACCCAGGCCTACAGGTCTTGAACGAAAACCAGGAAGTTTTCATCGATGAAGTCAAGGTAGGCGGCTCGGCCCAAACCGTAGGGGCTTTGCAATTGCGCTATCGCCACCCCAAATTCTGGTTTATGGGGATAGGGGGAAATTTTTATGACCACCTCTACGCCGACTACAACCCCGAAACCTATACCCAGCTCCTGGTGGACCCCCGCACGGGCCAGGAATCTAACTTCCTCAATCAGGTAGAACGCCTGCCCAATGCTTTTACCTTTGACCTTTGGGGCGGAAAATCCTGGAAACTGGGCCAGGGCACTTTCTTGCGCCTCAATGCCAACATCAATAATATTTTTGACAATCAGTTTGTCATCGATACTTTCCAGCGTACCCGTACCCTGGACAATCCCGAGCCTTCGCCTTTTGTGCAGTATTATTTTGGACGAACCTATTTCATCAGTGCTTCTCTGAGTTTTCGCTAAAAATTTAATTCCTGAATAAACCTTCGATTCTAAAAATATGAAAGCATCTTTTTTCCAATTCTTAAAGCTTGGATTGTTTTTAGCCCTTACATCGGTCTTTTGGGCTTGTGAAGAAGACGAAATCGCCCCGCCTCCCGGCCTTATCATAGACCCGGTCGTGGTAACGATAGACGAACTGAACTCGGGGCAGTTTGAGGGCCTGCTAGTGAAGCTGGAAGATGTTCAGTTTAACGAAGCGGCGGGCACACTTTTCAATGGCACCAACTCGAACGCCAATGGCAGCCGCACCCTGGCGGATTGTAATAACAAAACGGCGGTGGTTTTTACGGCTACCGATAAAGAATTTAGCAACCTGGAACTGCCCCGGGGCAATGGCGACCTCGTCGGGATAGCCTCCAGCTTTGGCAGCACGGTGCAGTTGCTGCTGCGTGGCCCCGAAGATTGGGCCGATTTGACGGGCGGGCGTTGTGGCGAAATAGCCAACTGCCCAGCCACCCAAAATGGCTTTGCTACGGTATGCAGTCTGCGCAATGCTTTCCTCAATGGTGCTTCCACGGTTCCTTCTAGTAGCACCATCCAAGTACTCGTTACTTCGGACCGTGCCGGGGGCAATGTTAACTCCCGCAATATCATCGTGGAAGACGAAACGGCGGGTATCGTGGTCCGCTTTGCTGCCGACCACGCCTTTGATGCTGGCGATGTTGTAAACATTAACCTTTCGGGTTTGAGTTTTGAGCAGTTTAATGGCTTGCTCCAGGTGAGCAATGTCCCCCTGGCCAATGCCACTACTGCCGGTACGGAGACCCTCAGCCCGGCCATCATCACCATTCCCCAGCTCAATTCCGGGGCTTTTGAAAGCCGCCTGGTTACGCTGGAAAACATCACCTATGTCGAAGCCGGGCAGAACTTTTATGGAGGGAGCGGCAGTGGCACTAATCGCAACATCACCGATGGCAGCAATACGGCCGTGGTACGCATCGGCAGTGCTTCGGCTTTTGGCGACGAAACTATCCCGGCGGGCCCCGTGAACCTCACGGGCAATGCGGGCATTTTCAATGGCACTGTGCAGCTCCTGCCCCGCAATGCCGAAGATGTGGGGGCCAATGGCGGCGGCGGGGGTGGCGAACCAAGCCTCGAGACCATTGCCAATGTACGGGCCTTGTTTGCCGCCGGGGGCGGGGTTTTGAGTGACAACAATTCTGAGGTGCTGATTAGCCAAAACATCAAAATTGCCGGGGTGGTCATCTCCGACTGGACGGGCGGCAACGTGAACGGAGGTACGCAAAGCAAACGCAATTTTGTGATACAGGATGCGACGGCGGGACTGACCATTCGCCTCTCGGCCAATGTGAGTGGGGATTTTCCCTTTGCCCTGGGCGATGCGGTTGAAATTTTGCTGCAAGGGCAGAAGCTTTCCCCTTTTGGCAGTCAACTCCAGATTGAAGACATCCCCATTGACAAAGTAAGCGAAACGGGTACGGGCACTTTACCCGCCCCGCAGGTCATTAGCATTGCGCAGCTCAACACCGGAAATTTTGATGCCCAACTCATCCGCATCGATGGGGTGCGCTTCACCACCACGCCGGGCACTTATTCGGGCAACCAAACCTTTAGCCTGGATGGTACGGCTACTCCCCTCGGCACTTGTCGTACCAATACCAGCACCACGACCAATCCGGCTCCTTTTGCCAGCACGGCTTTACCTACAGGCGTGGTCAACCTGACTGGCATTGCGGGGGTAAATGGGACTACCTTTCAGATACAGCCGCGCAATGCCAGTGATTTGCCCTAGTCCTTTTCTTGCAGTTTAAAAAAGCCGGATGAGTCCTCGGGAGGCCATCCGGCTTTTTTATTCCCGGGAGCAGCGCAGACAAAATCGCTTTTTTTATGTTTATTTGACGAATGTTGGGTATTTCAAGCATTAATCATCGCAAACTTGGCGTGTATGGAAATGGAAACGGGGGAAGTCTGGCTAGAACTGAAGAAAAACTTTTTGGCTACGGATGCCTACGGCAATTACTACATCAATCATCCGGCGGCGGCGTTTGTGCATTTTGGACATTGGTTTGGGATGGGCCGCCCTTCGCCTGCCTGGGTAGAGCAGCTAATCGCCTTGATTGGTCAGGAGACCCCGGCTTTGCGGGCGGAGTTATGCCAGCGGCTTCGTCATTTTCTCCCCGATTTTTTGGCCCAAGACTTTTATTATGATTCGCCGGAAACCAATTTGCGCCCCCCGGATGAGGTGAGTGCGGATGTTTTTGCGGGCTATTGGACTTTGCTTTCTTATGCCAATGAATACGAAAACCTTGTGCCCCCGGAGCCACACTGGCGCGACCTGCTCACCCGTCAAATTCGCCGAAGCCGCCTCTATCGGCTTAACTTGCGCTACCAAAAACTGGAAGAGGCCGATTTCAGCCTTTTGCACACAGAACAGGCCGATTTTAGCTTTGCTGACCTGAGCCGGGCCGTTTTCATCAAATCGGTCATCAAAAACAGTAATTTTCATAATGCCGAACTGAATGAGGCCAATCTCTACGGAGCCGTTTGGGAAAATGCCTATCTGAGCTTTGTCAATTTTCAGAAAGCAAGGCTTAGCGATTGTCAATTAAAGGGTAGTATTATGCACGGGGCCAATCTGAAACAGGCCGAGGCGGTCGGGGTTGATTTTCGGCGCTGCCAGGCCGATTTTGCCAATTTTGTGGAAGCCGACCTCAGCCTGAGCCGTTTTGAGCAAAGCAATCTGAGCCAAAGCGATTTTGGACAAGCCAACCTCACCAAGGCCGACCTGCGAGAAGCCCGCCTGGATGGAGCCTCTTTCAAAGAAGCTAATCTTTATCAGGCAAATCTACAGGGGGTGATGGCCGAAGAAACGCGATGGGAAGCCAAAAACTTCCAAAAAGCTGATTTTCGCAATACCAAGCTTTCCAAAAAAATCAAACAAACCCTGCAAAACGCGGGCGCAAGGGTAGAATAATTGTCCTTCGTCCCGCTTTCCGTCCCCTCTCCTGCAAAAGATTTCTGCTTTCCTTGTGAAACCTTGTTGCAATTAAGCAGGTTTATAGATGAAGCATTGGAAATAATTTCCTATATTTGCAACAATGTTGCAAAAACAATTTATATGGAAGAACGCTTTCTTTCGCGTCAGTCCGACAAAGTCGGAGTTTTTAGTTCGCTGCTTTGCCTGGCCCATTGCTTGGCATTGCCGCTGTTGATGAGCAGTCATAGCCTCACGGCTTCGGTTTTTAGCCATCATTGGCATTTCGTGGAATACATTTTTTTGGCCGTCAGTTTTGTGGCTGTTTATTATTCTACCCGGAATCAGCCGCTAAATTGGGTCAAAGTGAGTTTTTATCTGGTCTTGGCCGCCTTCACGGTGGGCTTTGTGTTTGAGGCACATTGGGCTTGGCTTAGGTATCTGGGCTATTTGGGTTCACTGGGCCTGATTAGCTTGCACCTATACAACTACTATCAAAACCGGCTGCCCTGTCGGGTTTGAAGTGTGTTGAATGAAGTTTAGGCCTAAATTTAATAACTAACCCCTACCCAAAAACCGGGGGTTGTTTTATTCCTGCTCCACTCATCCTGGCTGGTCAAACGAGATACGGTATAGTTATCGTTGTTGGGCTTAACATCCCAAGAAAAAAGCAGAGCATCTTCTCCCAAATCTTCAATCCATTCTAACACAACACAAAAATCGCCATTGACCACGATTTCATAAGGTTTGAGATTTATCTTCCAAATTCCTTTCTGGATACGGGTTTGCACCAAGTTATTTTCTCGATTCAATAATTGATGCGGAAGCCCGTCTTGGGTATTGTACACATTGAGCCGGAATTTGACCAGTCCGTAATGGTTTTCCGCAATACTTAGCTCAAGAAAATCTAAAAAAGCGGGCTGGGCTTTAGCCTGAATGTAAATGCCAAATTCGTGGCCGAGCTGATTTTTCGCCGAGCCAACCTTCCACTGCTTAGTGGTATTTCTGCGCCCCCAAATATCCTTTTTCAGCTTTTCTTTTTTTATCACAATTTCGGGTAATGCCATAATATCTTCCTGCATTAGGATGGGGCTTTGGGTGGACAAAAGAAGGATAAAATCGCTTACCCGGAAACTCACCGGGCGATAGCCTACGCAGGAAAAACGCACAAGGTCAGTTTGGAGCGAATCGGGCACAGCCAGACGGAATTGCCCGTTGGGGTCAGAGACCGTTCCCAGCCCCTGGCCCACTATGCCAATATTGACATAAGCTATGGGCCGGCGGCTAAGGCTGTCCAGCACCTGTCCTCGGTAGGTTTGTCCCCAGGCAGCAAACGAAAGCAAGAAGCATCCGAAAATGGCGGCGTATCTCATGGCTTGATTGATTGGGTGGGAGCCAATATAGGCTAATTTTCGGAAAATAGCCCTTTTCAGATTTCCACGCCCACCACCAAAATATCATCGGTCTGGAAGTAATCACCTTTCCAATCTTTCAAAATGGCTTCCAATCTTTGTTTTTGGGCCGACATGGGCAAGGTACTCATCTGGGCGATGGTTTCCCGAAAACGCTTTTTCATAAACTTACGCCCACTTTTCCCGCTAAACTGGTCCTGGAAACCATCCGAAAACATATAGAAGCGGTCGCCGGGACGCACCACAATGGCTTGGTTTTCAAAGGCTTTTTGCTTGTAGAAATGATTGCCCCCAATCGGAAATTTGCTGCCTATGATTTCCCGAAGCTGGCCTTGGCGCACAAAATAGAGTGGGTTCTTGGCTCCGGAGAAAATCATTTCCCCTCTTTTTTGATTCAGGGCAATGAGCGACAAATCCATTCCGTCGGCCAGTTGGGTCTGCGTACTTTGCTTTTGGAGGGCCTGTGAAATTTTGGCATCCAGCTCATAGAGAATCTGAGCCGGATCGAGGACCCCTTTTTCCATCACAATTTCATTTAAGAAATCATTGCCCATCACCGTCATAAAAGCACCGGGTACACCGTGCCCGGTGCAGTCGGCGGCCACCAATATCTTAACACAATCCTCTTGCCAGGGCCGGATGTCTTGGTTGGCTACTTGCGGGGCCAGTTTGATTTCGGCAAACCAATAAAATCCCCGCTCACGATGTCGCGCGGACAAAGCAGTACAAACCCGTCCTTAAAATGCCGAACTACTTCTTCTTCCGACATCAGAATAGATTTTTGGATGCGGCTGGCATAGACCACACTGTCGTGGATTTGGGCGTAGGCTCGCTCCAGCTTTTCGCTCTTTTGTTCCACCTCTTCTTTTTGCGGTTCAGTTCGGCAGTTCTTTCTTCTACTTTGCGTTCCAGATTGGCCGAAAGGTCTTCTACTTCCCGGAAAGCCCGCGAAAACCGCTTGGCCAATACCACAAACTGAATAGAGAGAAAGATGGCAAAGGCCAGGGGCAAGAGTTCCAGATAGCCAAACAGTTCCCAGCCAATCTGGTGAAAAATATCGTTGAGCCCCGCCACCACCAATACCATAATCCCGGTCATCAAAAGGCCCGTTTCGTTGCGTTTTTTGAGGGCTGCCCGCACAATGGCCACCAGCATATACAAAATCATAGGTACAAAAACGGCATTGAAAACCGTGATAGTGGGCATATAGACCCGGGGCGGGGTCAGAAGTATGAAAAGGGCATAAAGCGTTGTGAGGCCAGTGGCTATTCGAAGCACCCAGAAATTGATTTTGGGCGGATACAACGAACGAATATAGGCCAGGCCCAAAGGCCCCAGGGCAAAGGTGGTGATGTAATAAATACTGCTTTGCCATTTAAAATCAAGCCAGCCGGCATGGAGCTTCAGATATTCATAAAGATAATGGTCGCCAAAGACCACCTGCCGCACCCCAATCAAAAGGCAAATGCTGCCAAAAAATAAGGTAGAAACCTGCTTGCGCCGAAAAGCAAACAAGACCAGGTGATAAAGTCCCATCAAAAACAAAGCCCCCAGCCACATCAGCGTCCAGCTATAGGCCAGGGCTGTGTTTTCCCGCACTTTTTGGAAGGCTCCCAGCCGAAATTCCTGAGCCAGCCCTGCTACAAATATATCAAAATTGGCCACCTGCACTACCAGGTCCAGGGTATCCGATTTTGCCTCAATAGGCTCTACTTTCTCCACAATCTGGTTGCGATAGCCCTCGAAGCGGTTCGATAAATCCCCCAGACTACTGATAAGCTGGCCATTGACCCAGACCTTCGAGGCCGACCAGATTTTGGGAATGTACAGGCCCAGGGGCGGGCGCTTGGGGGGTAGTAATACCCGCAGGCGATAGGTTGCGTAGCCATAATGCGGAAAATACCGCCCGTTAGGCATTTTGCGGGTGTTCCAGGAAGCGGGCACGGGCATGTAATAAGGAGGGTCGGGCCAGGGCAACTGGTTAGGGTCGCGAAAGGCCTCCCAGTAGAAGGCCCAATCGCCATTGAGGGAAATGGGGGCGTTCTGATAAAAATCGTAGGTTTGGACGCTCAGAAAACCTTTTTGGGCATCAAGCCGGGCCTGTGACATCCACCGGCACGCACCCAGGCTCAAAAGACATAAAAGCGGCCAGATTTTTTTCATCGTATCACTTTCTCAACACTTGTTTTGAAAGCAATGCAGGTTCAAATTTGGTTCCAAGACTTCGGCCTCGTCTTGTCGCGAAGCAGACAAAAGTTTTACTTTCATCAGGGAAAAGATATCTGCCAGTTTTTGGCTTCTTAAGAGGCTTTCCAAAAATATCGCCCCCTTGCCCCAAAGAAGAATGAGGCGAAGAACATCTGTATTCGTTATTTTGACTTGCAACAAAAAGATAATCTGGAATTCGGAATCAATCAGCAACCAAATTTTTATCATTGTATTGCCCGGCCCTTGTAAGCATAGATATTGAAAGCGGCCCAATACAGCAGACAAAGAGCGAGTGCTGGTAAAAAGAGATTTGTTTAA
Source organism: Microscillaceae bacterium (assembly GCA_012031215.1). GTDB lineage: Bacteria > Bacteroidota > Bacteroidia > Cytophagales > Microscillaceae > JAAUUB01. Next base: position 21,262 of record JAAUUB010000070.1, read on the forward strand.
GGGGGATGGCGTTCCTGGAGATGAAAAGTTTTTGTGCCTGGCTCGGGCTATCCTATCGGAAATTCAGGGGCTAGTAGGAGCCAAATGGCGTAAAAACAGGGCACGGTTTGAAAGCATAATTTACAAGGTCTTGGTTTGTCGGGCAAGTAAATTTAGGAAAAAACTGTTTTGCCAGCTATTGAGATATTCTTTGGTTTTATTGTGAATCATGCGAATAGCTATTAATTTTAAGCAATTATCATTTTTTCCCTGGATCCCAAAAAATGGCCGCTACACTTTACGCTTTATTGATAGGAATTAATAAATATCCTAATGTACCCCATCTACAAGGCTGTGTGGCCGATGTACTGGAAATGGCACAGTATCTTCAATCTAATTTTTCGGGGATGAATCCTCAAATTAAAGTATTGACTGATATTGAGGCCACGAGACAGCAAATCATTAATCAATTTAGAAAGCATTTAGGGCAAGCCCAAGCAGGCGACACTGTTTACTTTCATTTTAGCGGACATGGCTCACGAGAAAATGCCCCCGAAGAATTTTGGCCTTTTTACCCAGAGAAAAAAAACGAGACGTTGGTCTGCTTCGATAGTCGGTTGGAAGGCGGAATGGATTTAGCCGATAAAGAACTTGCTGTATTGCTACACGAACTAAGCCAAAATGAATGTCGTATCCTGGTTTGTTTAGATTGTTGCCACTCCGGCTCAGGCACACGTAATACATTAAAGCTTGCCAACAAAAGACAAACAGAAAAAGAAGGAAATACCCGCAAAATAGGGGATTATCTTGAAGGCTATTATGAAAAGATGCTCAAAGATACCGAAAGTATTACTATCCCCCTTGCCCCGCATTTGGTTTTTTCTGCCTGTCGCAGCACCGAAGTCGCTTGGGAAACAAGCGAACAAAGAGGGCTTTTTTCCAATGAGTTGCTCAGGGTACTCAAAAGCGATACCATTGGATTGAGTTATGCGGAAATATTTGAGAGAACCCGGGCGGCGGTTAGGATGAGTGGGGCTCAGGAGCCTCAATTTTCTTTTTATGGCGATGTCAATCCCTACGAGGTATTCCTCAACAAAAATCAACTTCATGTGCCAAAACTGTTTAGTTTATTTTATGAGCAGGGCCACTGGAAATGTCAATCAGGTGCATTGCAGGGCATGCCTACCGAAACAAAAGAAGTGATGCGTTTTGCAATCTTTCCCGAAGGGCTTCACGAACCCCAGGGGAAAGATCAATTGACCGAACTAAAAGTAATGCAGGTTAAAAAAGATGGAACACTTTTTTACACGCCCCAAGATAGTCCTTTGGATGTGAGTAAGACTTATGCGGGTCTAT
>JAAUUB010000071.1 GCA_012031215.1 Microscillaceae bacterium
GCCCTTTATACCTCCGCAAACTTCTTGAAAAAGAGTTTCACGTGACTTGTGGCCCAAAACGGCCCCGAAGCCTTGGCCGCTACCAATAACCATTCTTTTTCAATCGTATTGATGGACATCAATCTGGGAAATGACAGCCCGGACGGGATTCAGGTGATGCGTCAAATGCGCCAGCAAGCCCAATGCCGAAGCACAAAGTTTTTTGCCGTTACCAGTTACGCCCTTCCCGAAGACCGGCAACGCTTCTTAGAGGCAGGTTTTGATGACTATTTTGCCAAACCCATTGACAAAGATAAAATCCATTCTGCTATTCTTAAATCATTGGAAATAAGCACTTTCAAGGTATAAATATTTATTTAGCAACCTTTTGGGTATCGGAGAGGTTTTAGAGAAAAAACCAATGAAAGCAATCTGGAACAACCAAATCCTGGCCGAGAGCAATGAAACTGTGGTCGTAGAGGGAAATCATTACTTCCCGGAAAATTCTCTTCATAAGCAATTCTTTAAAGACAGCAGCAGCCATACTACCTGCCCCTGGAAAGGGGTGGCATCCTATTACTCCATTGAAGTTGAGGACAAGGTGAACTCAGATGCGGCCTGGTATTATCCTACACCCAAAGAAGCCGCCCAGCATATCAAAGGGTATGTAGCTTTTTGGAAAGGTGTACTGGTAGTGGAATAGTTTCTTTTTTTAAATGACGAATGCATCATCGCCCTTCCACCGCCTCGATGCCCTGGCACTGGGGGCAGGTTTGCTTCGGGCGGTACGCTTTCAGGAGCCTACCCAGCCCTGGCAGCAAAGTCTCCGTGAATTGTCTTTGGAAGATTTGCAGGGGGCTACCCAAACCCGGGAGGCAAAGCTGGCTTTTTGGATAAATGTCTATAATGCCTATACCCAGATTATCCTGGCCAAATATCCCCAGGACTATGGAAAAGCGCGTTTTTATACCCAACCGCTGGCGAGTATTGCTGGCCATCCCTTGAGCCTTGACCTAATAGAGCATGGCATCCTGCGGCGCTCTCAGTTTAAGTATGGCTTGGGCTATATTACCTGGCCCTGGCCGAACCGTCTCGAGAAATCACTTCGGGTTGCGAAGGTAGATGCCCGCATTCATTTTGCCCTCAACTGTGGAGCCAATAGTTGCCCACCTATTGCTTTTTATGAACCCGAAAAACTGGAAGCCCAGCTCAATTTGGCAGCCCAGAGCTATCTGACTCAAACCGTACGTTATGATTCAAGCCGTAATTATCTCTATCTTAGCCCCTTGATGCTTTGGTTTCGCGGTGATTTTGGGGGGCGCAAAGGCATTCTGGACTTTTTGCAGGCGCTCGGTCTGATTGAACCAGGCCTTCGTCCTCGCTTTCGTTACCTTCACTACGACTGGCAGCCGAAGCCGCACTACTATTCTGAATAAAAGCCTGCCTACACTACTCTGTCCAACGCAATACCCTCAGCTCAAAGCGGCGGTTTCTGGCTTTTCCCTCCGGACTCAGGTTAGAGGCAATGGGTTGGGTGGCTCCGTATCCCTTTACTGAAAGAACCGAAGGGCTTAGGCCGCGCGCCAGTAAGTAAGTCTGCACAGCCTCGGCCCGAAGGAATGAAAGACGCAGGTTGTGGGCATCCGTGCCATCACTATCGGTATGGGCCGCAATTTCTATCAAGAGTGCGGGATACTGCAAAAGCAAGGGCACGACACGGTCTAGCTCGGAACGGGCCTGCTCACTGAGCGAAAAATCATTGTAAGCAAAACTGACATCCTGCAAAGGAATCCTATGGCCAGGTGCAAGTGAGCGGACCACCTTCACATCCAGGCGATTTTCAAGGCCACGCTTTGGCACAATCCGGTTTTGGGTATAAAATAAATACCCCTGCTCCGATTTGACCTCCATTTCGTATTCATCTTCTTCCCTGACCCTGATTTGATAGAAGCCCTCGCGGCCCTCTCTTGGGTTAAGGTAAATGGCTTCGGGGCGGTAAAGGTTTTTGACAATGCCCCCCAAAGGCAGGGTTTCGTCCGTATTGAGGTCGCGAATTTGAATGTCAAGCCCAATTTTATCTGGTTTTAGCCCCAGTTCCAACTTCAGCTCGTAGTCGTTTATTTGTGCAAAATCAATTCTGAGGGTAGTGTCAAGGTATTTTTCAGCGCGAAAGACCAATTCATACACCCGGTTAATGGGCAGAAGAAGGGACATTTGGGGGCCAGATTTTTGAATTGTATCAATAAAAACCGGCATATCGGCCAGGCGCACCCGCAAATAAGCCGATACCGGCTGAGAAGCAATTTCGGCATCCCAGCAATTGACTTGCAGCGCTACCACGTGAATACCCAGTTGGTCATAAGTAGGGCTTTCAGCCACAATGGGGTCTTGTGCCTGCGCGGCTAAGAGGCAACTTATTCCCAAACAGATACCCCAGGCCATATTGAGCAAGGTTTTACGCATCTTTGCTTTCAAAAAAAGGTACTTGTACCCCCACTATCAGCACATCATCGGTTTGGGGCTGCTCGGCTTTCCATTGATAAAACTCGGCTTCCAGGGCTTGTTTTTGCTGGTCAAGGGGCTGGCTAGAAATCTGATAGAGAAAATCGCGAAAGCGGTTTTTGAGGTATTTGCCATCTTCCTGGCCGCCAAATTGGTCCTGAAAGCCATCTGAAAAAAGGTAAAAAATTTCCCCCCCCTGCAATGGAACCGTCTGGCGTAAAAATATTTTTTTATCCTTCACCGGGTAACTCCCGATGGTATGGGGCGTTCCTTTGATGCTATGCAAGACCTGGTTATGCACAAAATAGAGTTGGTTTTTGGTGCCGGCCAGTTGCGCCTCCCTTGCCTGCCAATCAAAGCGCACCAGCATTAACTCAAGCCCGTATTTGGCCTGCGGGTTTTGTTGTTTTTGTAAAAGGGCTTCATAAATTTCCACATCCAACTGGGAAAGTATTTCTTCGGGTGCGGTGATGCTCTTGTCGCGCACAATGTAGTTAAGGGCATCGTTGGCCAGAATCGTCATAAACGCCCCGGGCACTCCGTGGCCCGTGCAATCAATCACGGCCAGCACACTTTCCTCCGCAAAATGATGAAACCAGTAGAAATCGCCACTTACAATGTCCTTGGGCAATAAAAACACAAAGCTTTGCGGAAAAAATCGCTCTAGCTGCTGCGGCCCGGTCAGGAAAGCCTCCTGAATTTTTTCGGCATAAATGAGGGAATCGCGAATCTGGTTATAGGCGGTGGCCAGTTCCTGGCTTTTGCCTTCCAGGGTTTGGTTTTGCAATTCTATTTGTTCTTTCTGGCGATTAATTTCTTCGTTCTGGCGATTGATTTTATTTAATTGTTCAGACAGATAAGTCCGCTGTCGGCGCACCCGGCGATTGATGAGGTAAAAAATATAGGTTACCAGGCTAAGCCCGAGTACAACCCCCGTCAGGGTAATAATGGCAATTCTATTGCGGCGAATCTGATATTCTTGGGCAAAAAGCAGGGCCTTGACCTCGCTCAAAAGCAGCCGGATTTCTTTTTGACTTTTTTGGTAAACGGCTGCGTACTGGTCTAGGCTCTTTTCCAAAGCCAGGACATAATTTTTGAGGCTGTCGCGTATTTGGGGTTTGATTGCTTTGCTTTTGCGTAACTGGCCAAGTAGCTTTACCAGCTTTTGCTGAATCGTTTGGTTGCCCTTTACCAACAAGCGGGACTCCAGGTTGATTTTATCCGTGAGTCCTTTAAATTCAATCCGGTATTTTTCCAACAAATCTAAATCAGCGGAGGGGCTTTGGGCAGTATCCTGGCGCTGCTTTGGGCGATTCAGCCCTGCGTTATTTTGTTGAGAGGGCTTCGCTTCTTGGGTCTCTTTTTGAGTGCCTTCGTCTGGGTCTAGGGCTGGATTTTTCGCAATCCTAAGGCTCTCAATGGGGCTAATTGTGCCAGGAGGGAGCGTTTCTTCTCGGCTGAGGGTAGAAAGCACAGGTCTTTCCAGTTGGATGGTCTGTCGGTCTTCTTTGTTGAACAGCACAAACCGATACTGCTTTCCGACTGGATTGGAAAGTAAGACCAAGACTTTAATTTGTTCTTGTCTTTCGAGTTCCTCCGGAAGTGTAAGCTCAAAAAATCCTTTTTTATCACTTAAAGCAATTACTTGGGGAGCGGACTCCAGCAATACCTTCGCATTGGAAATAGGGCTTAGGTCATCGCGATATTGTAACACGCCTTGTATGGTAAAAGGGGTTTGTGCCTTTAAATGGTTCAAAAGGCTCAAAGCACCTATCCAACTCACTGCCCAAATAATTTTGTAATAGCCAATCACACTCAGGTTGTTTTTTTTGAAACGGCAATTTACAAAAATGTTCTATATCTACCAGTGTAGGCCTGCCCTTCCAAAGAAAGTGTTTTTTACTTCCAACCAGTATTTGTCTTTGACGCCGTCAAGAAAGAAGCGTTTATGATGGTTTTTGTTAAAGTTCTCTTAAAATAGGTGCGGTTTTCTCGCAAAATTGTTAGCAACTTATCCTTATATCCCAATATTTTTCAAAATGCGAAACCCAATTCTTTTTTGGCTTATAGTAAGCGGGCTAATGGCCCAATGCCAAAGTCCACGGTCGGCTGAAAATCTGGACAGTAATCAAACTACTTCGGCCTCTCGTCTTCCCGATACCCTCAGTCCCTCGCAGCAAATTATTCGCTCGGCCATAGCGGCGCACGGCGGAGAACAATACAAGCAGATTTCCTTATCTTTTGATTTTCGCGACAAAACGTACCAATTACGCCGCCAGGATGGAAAGTTTGAATATACCCGAATTTTCAAAGATTCCAGTGGGGCTACTATTCGGGATGTATTGCATAATGAGGGGTTTTCCAGATTTATGAATGAAAAACAAGTTGAAGTGCCTGGTGAAAAAGCCCGGGCCTACAGCAATTCTATAAATTCTGTGGCCTATTTCGCCCTACTGCCCTTTAATCTACAGGACGAAGCCGTAAAAAGCCGTTTGTTAGGTATTGATACCATTCAAGGGCAGGCCTACCAAGAGATAGAAGTGCGATTTAAGGCCGAAAGCGGGGGGCAAGATTTTGAAGATGTGTATGTGTATTGGTTTCATACCCAAGACAAAACCCTGGATTACCTGGCTTACAGTTTTGAAGTGAACGAAGGCGGCACGAGGTTTCGGGTAGCCAAAAATCGCCGTTCTTTGCCGGGCTTGTATTTCAGGATTATGATAATTATGAAGGGAACAAAAACACCCCCCTGGCCCACATGGATGCTCTATGGCAGGCGCAGAAGCTCAAAAAACTTTCTGAAATTGTCAATACTAATTATCAAAAATTGCCTGGCAACTAGGCCGGATTGGGCCTGGCCACCTCGGCTTCTTCCAGCAATTCTTCTACCGGGGGAAGGTCGTGATACCAATCATGGTGACGCGACCATTGATGGCAACTCAGACATTGGGTATCTTTCCAAATAAACTTGCAGTTAGGGCACTGGCCCTGGGTGTCAAAAGTATGCCATTGGTGGCTACATTTTGAACACCACCAGTGGTCATCAGGCTGGGGTTTCCATTCGCATTTGGGGCAATAAATTTTCATTGAATTAATTTACATCTAGGCAACAAGGACACTAAATTACTTATATTATGTGGTAAAAACAGGCCCATTGACGGCCTCGCTTTGCAAAACAAAAAAAGCCGCTCTTTTGGAATGAACGGCCTTTCTTAGGTTTTGACAAAGGAAGCAATTAGGCCTCTTCGCCTTTTTCCTGGTTTTCTTGTATGGCGTCGGCGGCCGATTTTTCCGTTTCTTCTTTGGCCTTTTCAGTGGCTTTGAGGGCGGCTTCCTCTTCTTCTTTTTTCTTGCGCAGGGCCTCAGCGCGGGCCTCGTTTACTTTACGCTCGGCTTCCAGGCGGGCCAGGGCATCGGCTTCTTTCTGGGCCGCCAGTGAATCTACCTTGCCCGTAATTCTTGAGTCTTTTTGTTGTTTCCAGGCATCAAAGCGGCTATCGGCATCTTCCTGCGAGATAGCCCCTTTGAGCACCCCAATTTGCAGGTGTTTTTTGAGCAAAATGCCGCGATAAGAAAGCATCGCCTTGACCGTAGGGCTGGGTTGGGCCCCCACCATGACCCAGCGAAGTGCCCGGTCTTCATCCAGCACAATGGTAGCCGGATTGCTGTTGGGGTTGTAAGAGCCGATTTTTCAATAAACCGACCATCGCGTGGGGCACGCACATCGGCCACCACTACATCGTACATTGCCTTTTTCTTGCGTCCTCGACGCGCTAGACGAATTCTAACCATTTTACTTTGGTTTTTGAAAGGTTTGGCAGAACACGTCTACCGGCCTTTTGGATATTAATTTTCAATTGAGGGGCAAAGGTAGCAATTTTCTTTGAGAATCAAAACGTATCCACTTAATTCATTTTATCAAGAAAAGATGTGGAAAAAGGCCGCTGGGAAATCACCGTTTGAAATGGGCTGGAAGGGCCATAAAAAACCCGTAAAAACGGGTTTTTTTTATTTTTTGCGGTAACGGTACGGGACTCGAACCCGGCGTACCCCCTCGCGCTGACAGGCAGGTATTCTAACCGACTGAACTACCGCTCCTTTTCTTATAAAAATTTACCTTTTTAAAAGATGGTTAAGAAGAAAGAATGCCTAAGACATCAAAAAATGCTTGAATAACCGCTTTTCTAAAAAGGTGTTGCAAATGTAAGGTAGTTTAGGAAGACAAACAAACTTTTGGATAAAAAAATTAGGCCAGGCCTAGCTTTTGTAAAACGGCCCGGAGTTTAGATTCCTCCACAGCATCCGGCCCCAGGTTATTATAAATTACGCTTTGCATCATTTCTACAATGCGTCGGCGTACCGAGAACGAAGAAGCCTGCGGACGACTAACGGTGTCGTCCAAGTGGATGAGTTGGTGCAAAGCCATGAGGAGGGCGGCCTCGTGTTCGGCCATGTGCAGGCTCAGGTAGCGCAGTTCGGAAAAAACAATTTTGCGAAAATGGTTGTCGCTCATGACCTTTTCAGGCTGGGTAAAATGGTCAAGCTGTTTGGGCAGTACATCTTTTTCAAAATAGGCAGCAATATCCACCAACATATTGACTTCGGAAAAATCGAGAGAGCCATCGCTGGCAATGGCAATCGTGATAGGACTCACGAGCAACAAGGCAAAAAGCTGGGCATTGGATAGCTCCAATTCGCGCTCGCTAAGGTATTCGTGCAAGGTTTGGCGGGCTTCGGCAAAGAATTTCTCAATTAAGGCCCGCTCTGTTTCGGGGGTCAGTTCCGTTGGCATAGGGGGTGGTTAAGCATTGAACACTTTTTACGTCAGAAACTACGCAAAAGCCAAGCCAAGCTTAAAAGCGCTGGCCTTAAAAAAAGTCCGTCCCTATGACCAAAAAACGGATGAAAAAAGCTAAACTTCTAAATCTATGCCCAGCCACATCATCACCAGCAAGGTCAAACCCAAGCCAATGCGATAATAACCAAATAATTTGAAGCCATACCGTGTCAGGAAAGTGATGAAAAAGCGAATGGCCAGCATGGCTACAACAAAGGCTACCACATTGCCAAACAGCAACACCTGCAAATCTTCCATCCGAATCTGGTCCAGCCCTTTCAGGAGTTTATAGCCCGCCGCCGCCAGCATTGTGGGTACGGCCAAAAAGAAGGAAAACTCAGCCGCCTGTTTTCGGCTCCATTGCTGGGTCATTCCGCCTATGATGGAAGCGGCTGAGCGCGACACGCCGGGAATCATCGCCAGGCATTGAAAAAAACCTACTGTCAGGGCCGAAGGGTAGCGAACTTCCACCATCTGGTCTTGGGCTGCCTTCGGAAACCAGCCATCTACAAATAACAAAATAACTCCCCCCAGAAGCAGGGAAACAGCCACCACGGTTACACTCTCCAGCAGTTGGTCAATATAATCGCTCAAAAGAAAACCAATCAGTGCTGCCGGTAGAAAAGCGACCAGAAGCTTTACATAGAAATCAAATGATTGGAAAAAGCGCCGCCAATACAAAACCAATACCGACAGGATAGCACCAAACTGGATATTGACTTCAAAAATCTTAGTAAAACTGGCCTCATTGATGCCCATCAGGGCAGAAGTGATAATCATGTGGCCCGTAGAAGAGATAGGCAGAAACTCTGTGATGCCTTCTACGACTGCCAATACAAAGGCTTGCCAAAAATCCATAAATCAGGGGAAAAGTAAATAATCTTGGATTACTTCTTGGTAGGCGGGTACAAAATGGCCACAAAACCCAGCATAAAGCCCGAGAAAAGCACTATCGGCCCGAGGGTCAGCCCCATAAACCCAAATCCAAAGGGAGTTTGGTCTAGCGACATCAAGACAAAGCCCAGAACAATTACCCCCAGGCAGAGGAAAAAAAGGCGATAATTGGTCTTGCCAAAGGCAAGTTTTGGGTTGTTGTTTTCCATCATGAATATTTCTTCATTTGCGGGCAAAAATAGCAAAACAAATCACATTGCCTTGTTAATTTTTGCTAAATCTACCCTGCAAAACAATCAAGAGCGCGGTGATACTTCCGATTTGCTCAGCTTGCTGACCTGCCCGTTCCGCGCCACCTCAAAATAATCACCGATAATGTTATAGCTCACGGCATCATACTGAGGCGCAATTACCTCCCGTGCCTCCTTGTCTATCAGACCTACTTTGCCGTTCAAGATAACTTTAGCATATTCGCCATTGTAACCATAAATCTGGTCATACTTTGGGGCAATGACGACCTTGCCCGTTTTGTCAATGAATCCGAATTTCCCATTTTCTTTGATTTTGGCGAATGAACCAATAAAATAAGAAACTGATTCATATTGCGGGGGCACAATTTCCTGACCGCTTTCATTTATCATCCCAAATTTGCCGTTTTTGCTTACAACCGCAAATCCTCTTACAAATTCTTCCTGCTGGTCGTATTTGCCACTACGAAAACCAAACACAATCACAACAAACAACAGCAACACTGCCGCCACCCCAATAAAAATCTTGTTTTGCTTGAACATACACGCAACTCTTTTTAAATTCAATTTTTAGAAGACCACTTCCTAAGCTTTGCCAAAAGTATGCAAAACTATCTTTTTGATAAAATTGCTTCCTTTGACAGGGGTAAGAAAAACCAAGAAAAGAAATCAAATTTCATGGACAAGCCCATCAGTTAATCAAATACAAGACACATATTTGGTAACTTGGGGCTAATTAAGGTAAAATAAAGCCTTTGCAAAATTTTATTCCATTGTGCTGTTTTTCTTTTGCCATTCATAAAATACCCGGTTTTTCACAGCATCACCAATGAAAGCCAAGCCAGAATTGGCCAAAATGAGGGCCCCCGTTCCCAAGCCAAACCATTGCCAAAAAGGCAAGCCGGTATTTTTCCAGATGGCTACTTCAATCGCCAGGCAAAGCCCAAATCCAAAAAGACTGAACCCAAGCGGGGCAAACCAAAACCACTTACGGTAATAGGCATTTTGAAAAGCACGCATACACTGAGTAAACTTTTGTGGACAAAACTTTATAAATATTTTGAGGGAGTCCCCGCATTTATTTGCCAAAGCAGGATTCAAAAATATAGCTTGTTTTGTTTTTAAGCGGGCCTTTCCCTGAGAAAAGTTTAAGGTTGGTTGGAGGAGGGCTTTTTGGGTGGCACCGGGTCTTCGCCCATTCCGCCCCAGGGATGGCAGCGGGCAATCCGGCGCAAGCCTAGCCACAGGCCCCGGAAGGGCCCATGAACCCGCAAAGCTTCAATCATGTAATGAGAGCAGGTAGGATGATAGCGGCAGGCATTGGGCAGCAAAGGAGAAAGTAATAGCTGGTATAAACGCACCAGGCCAATCAGAGGGGCGGCGCATATCTGTGAAAGTACCCGAAGAAACATCATAGCAAAGGTTTAGGGCTTTCAAAATCGCGATACATCAGACTGGGTTGCACGCCCTCATTGTGCTGATACTTTCCGCTCTTATAAAGTTCGTATTCACCCAAAATGTCGTGGTAGTAAATCTGGCAAATCTGCACTCCCGGATAAACCCAAACTGGCTGTACGCAAAAAATCTCCAGGGTCCAGAAGCCACAAAAGCCGACATCGCCAAAACCTGCCGTTACGTGGACAAACAAACCCAGACGCCCCACCGAAGACCGCCCTTCCAGCATGGGCACCAGCCGGTGGGTTTCGGTATATTCTATGGTCCGCCCCAGATAAAGACGATGGGGGGACAAGCAAAGCCCTTCGGATGGGATGAGGATGGTGTCGGTTGGATTGGGATTTTTCATATCCAGCACAGGTTCTGTGTAAACCAGCAATTCATTGTGAAGCCGAAGGTTATAACTGTTCGGATTGAGCTGGCCAGGGTCATAAGGACGGATGATGATGTCCGCCCCCCTGGCGTCGGTCTATTTCTTTTCCCGAAAGAATCATACTGTGGTGTTGTGAAGGTGAAGGTACAAAAATAAGGAAAGAATCCTGAGACAGAACCCTTTCCTTAAAGTGGATAATAATTGCCCGGCCGGAAGATTGGCTTATGGGGCGCGTCTTGACTAGGCCATTTTCTCAGGCATATTTTTTAATTTCGCCACTTTTGACCCGCTTCAGGTAGCTGCTCAGGTCTTTGCGCAGCTCGGGGGCCAGTATATAAAGTCCAAGCAGATTGGGAAAACACATAGCAAAAATCATTGCGTCGCCAAAATCAAACACTTTTCCTAAGCTTAAAGCCGAGCCTACAATCACAAAAAATAAGAACAGTATTTTATAAGAAATATCGGCCAGGAGGCTCTCTCCAAAAAGGTAAGTCCAGGCCTTCAGTCCATAATAAGACCAGGAAATCATCGTGGAAAGGGCAAACAACATCACAGCCACCGAAAGCACAATCGGGAACCAGCTAATGACCGAAGCAAAAGCCCGAGACGTAAGGGCAATCCCTTCCTTGGCCCCCGGTTCATAGGATTCGGTTACCACAATCACGAGGGCAGTCATTGTACAAATAACTACCGTATCAATGAAGGGCTCCAGCAGGGCCACAATGCCTTCGCTCACCGGTTCGTCTGTCTTGGCCGCCGAGTGGGCGATAGAAGCCGAACCAATGCCCGCTTCATTGGAAAAAGCGGCCCTTTGAAAGCCCACAATCAATACCCCAATCAGCCCTCCATAAAAAGCCTCCGGGGTGAAGGCTCCGGCCATGATGGCCCCAAAGGCCGCCGGAATCTTGGTGAAACTTCCCAGGATGACCACCAGCGCGGCCAGCATATATATCCCCACCATGAAAGGTACTATCTTATCCGTTACCTTTACTATTCCTTTGATACCTCCAATGATGATAAGCCCTACCAATAAGGCCATTATGGCGCCGAAAATCCAGCCCTGGTTGTGCAAAAAGCTGCTTTCTCCACCAGTTACATTGATAAACTGCTGGGTAGCCTGGTTGATTTGCACCATGTTGCCGCCTCCAAACGAGCCGCCGATACAGGCAATGGCAAACATCACCGCCAGCACTTTGCCCAGGGGGGCCATTCCGCGCTTGGCCAGGCCTTTATCCAGGTAATACATCGGGCCGCCCGAAACTGAGCCATCCGCGTTTTCTTTGCGATATTTCAAACCCATTGTACACTCGGCAAACTTGGAAGACATGCCCAGCAGGCCCGCCAAAATCATCCAAAAAGTAGCCCCCGGCCCCCCGGTGGAGATGGCCAATGCCACTCCGGCAATATTGCCTACACCTACCGTGCCCGAAAGAGCCGCCGTAAGAGCTTGAAAATGAGAAACTTCGCCGTGGTCATTGGGATTATCATACTTGCCCCGCACCACTTCGAGTGCATGGCCAAAGGTCCGAAAGTTGATAAAGCCAGTATAAACTGTAAAAAAGACCGCCCCCAAAATAAGCCAAATCAGCACAAAAGGAATTCCCTTGATTACGGCTCCCCCCTGCGCGGTTTTCTTTTCCTGAGAAATATATTTTCCATTCGTATCCCGAATGGGCTTACCATCAGCATCACGCTTAATTTCCTGACTGGCACGAAAAGGCGGAACTTCAAAGAAAATTACCTGTGTCAAGGCATCCGTTATGGGGGCCATGACAGCATTGATACGCTCATCTATGCTAGGCGAAACATCCACCATTTGGTGTTCTGTGGGGTTATCGGGCAAATTGCTTGCCTGGGGCCAGGCTTGTTGAATACCTATTCCAAGAAATAAAAGTAGTAGAACGTATTTTTTCATTAAAGTTTACCTGTTTAGTCCAAAACCGGCGCAAATTATAAAATATCTTTTAAATCAAGATAATAATTTCTTAATATTTGGGCAATTTGCGCATTTATCCTCGCTGACCAACGATTATTTTGAGGCTTTTGGCGGGGCCTTTCGGGGCATTTTCTTTTGTAAAACGCCTAGTGAATCGGTGGCCTGGGCCATCTTTCGAAGATGCTCGGCCCGAAGGCTTTTGATGTTTTCGGCCAGGAGGTAGTACTTTTGGGCTTCGGTCCGCAAGGCCTGTTGTTTCTTACGGCTACTTTCCAAGCCTTTCAAAGCCTTTTGCAGGTAGCGGTCCTGGCGCACCAGCATGTTTACAAAAGTATCCCAAAGCTTCCCAGGGGATTGTAATAAAACTTCGGCCTGGGCTTCTTCTTCATCGGCCAGGGCCAGGCGGGCCTCCAGTTCTCCCTGGGTTTGGGCCAGAAGTTCTGAGTTCTGCCGAATAAAGCGTTCGCGTTGGGCTATCTCGGGGAGTTTTTGGGCTTGTTGGTAGAGTTTTTCCAGGCGAAGACGATTTTGCTGAACCATCCGCCATTGCTGTTCTTGCTCCTGCTGGCTTTGCCGCCCGGCTTCCCAATGAAACCAGACCCGAGCGGCCTGTTGGCGAATGTATGCCTGCTGCCGGGCAAATTTGTTTTGCTCTTTTTGCCAGGTTTGGAGGTGAGCCTGCTTTTGCCGGATGAGGCGGCTTAGTTGCCTCGAGACGGCTTCGGGACTAGGAACTGCACGCAGAGGTCTTAAATATTGATGAACTCCTGCCGCCGTGAATGGGGCCGCTACCACTATAAAAAGTAGGTACAAGATCCGATGATGGCTAAAAAGCAGCACCTGCCGGAGGGCCTGTGTGTGTGATGCCGGCAATTGCAAAGAGCGATTTTGGGATTTTCGGAGCGCTACATCCTGCATAAACAAGATAAATTGCTGATTGCCCAAATACCTTAGATATAAAAACACCGCCACCAACACCAGCAGGGCCAAGCACAAGGGAAGGCTCAGGCGCAGATTCCCGGTTTGATGATAGTGGCGCAGGCAAAGGTAACTGGTGAAAGTCCCCAGGCTCAAAACCCCCAGAGCAACAAAGCCCAACACTTGGCGGAGAAAGCGAATCCGCTGCCAAGGCTGCTCGGGGCCCAGTTTGAGCCAAGCCCATATTGGGCGGGGAGGAAGTCCAATACGTTTCAGTTTTGAAAACAAAGGGTGAAAAGCTTGATTTCTGAGTCCAAAATTAATTTTTTTGCTGCACAAAGTGCAAATTTTGGGTGTAGAGAAAACCAGGCCGGAAGCTAAAAATATAGACAAACGGGTTAAAAAAACATCGCTATACACGTCTTATCCACTTAGATAGTAATTTTACCAAAAGATTTTGTTTTTTTGGGTTGGTATGAGCATTTTAATTAAAAATGTATTGGTGAGCGACTACCGCTCGGCTTTTCACGAACAAAAAATCCACCTTCGGATTCAGGAGGGCAGCATTGCCCAGATACAGGCCGCAGATGAACTCCCTTCGCTCCTCCATAAAGAAACCGTGATGGAGGCTGAGGGCCTTTATCTCTCTCCAGGCTGGATAGATATGCGGGTTTTAGTGCCGGAGCCGGGCCACGAGCATCGCGAAACCTTACATTCGGCCCGGCTGGCGGCGCAAAAAGGAGGCTTTACCCAGGTGGCCTTGTTGCCCAACACCGTTCCCGTGATTCAGCGTAAGAATGAGGTGGCTTTTCTCAAAGCCCTCAATGCCGAAGCTTTGGTACATTTTTATCCGATGGCCGCCCTCACCCGCCACACCAAAGGCGAAGATTTTACAGAGATGATTGATTTGCACCAAGCGGGCGTGGTGGCTTTTACTGATGGCATTCACCCTTTGAACGATCCGGATTTGCTACGAAAATGCCTTTTATATTTACAATATTTTGATGGCTTGCTCATCAACCGTCCCGAGGAAACCCAACTGACCCGTTTTGGCCAAATGAATGAAGGCCGACAAAGCACACTGCTTGGCTTGACCGGCATGCCGGCCCTGGCCGAAGACCTGATGGTGATGCGGGATTTGGAAATCTTGCGCTATACGGGCGGTAAATTGCATCTTGGGCTGGTTTCTACCCAAAAATCGGTCGGGCTCATTCGGGCGGCCAAGGCGGAGGGGCTGAAAGTGAGCTGCGATGTAGCCGTGCATCAACTCTATTTTTTGGATGAAGACCTGGCCAACTTTGATACCCATCTCAAGGTAAACCCGCCTTTTCGGGGCCGCCAAGACCAGGAGGCCCTCTGGCAAGGACTGGCCGACGGAACCATCGATGCCATTGTTTCTGACCACAGCCCCCAGGATATAGAACAAAAACACCTGGAGTTTGACCTAGCCGCTTTTGGCATCATCGGCTTGGAAACACTTTTTTCGGTGCTTTGGGAAGCCAATCAGCGTCGGGGCGAAGCCCAACTGCCTCTGCCATTATTGCTCGAGAAAATCAGCCACCGCCCCCGGGAGCTTTTGGGTCTGCCACCCGCACAAATTTCGGAAGGTGTGCCAGCAAACCTCACTTTGTTCAGTCTGCATTCGCCCTGGACACCTTCCGCACAAACCCTGGCCTCGCTTTCACAGAATTCTCCTTTTTTGGGGCATACTTTTGAAGCACAACCTAAAATGGTTTTTCACCATCATTTCTTTTATCAAAATGCCTAAGCAAGTTTTTTTATGGGCTTTGATTGCCTCCGGTTTGGGTACACTGGCTTTCATCCTTTTTTTTCTGCTCATCTATGCTTTATACCAAAACCCTTTTTTGCCCGGCCCTAAATCACTCGATTTCTTCATTTATCTGCTGGCCGTATTAGGAGGCCTGCTTTGGTTTCGCTTTGGTCTTCGCAAGGGGCAAATGCGCTTTGGGGAAGGTTTCTTTTTAAGCCTGGTTACCGTAGGCAGCATGGCACTGCTTTCGGCACTTTTTATCTATGTATTTTTGGTGTATATAGACCCAGAGGTCTTATCCCGCAACAATGCGTTTATGATGGAAATGCTGGACAAAAATAAGGCGGCCCACCTGGAAACCATGAGCCCGGAAGTGTTTGCCAAAATAAGGCAGGATTTGTCTCAGACCTCAGCCGCCCAAATGGCCTTTTATGAGTTGCGGGTCAAGCTGCTCATTGGCCTGGTGATGAGTCTAATTTTATCGGCAGTGTTGCGCCGCTGACATTTTCTTTGAACAAAGCGGGGGGCATCTTGGGTTTTGGTACTAAATCCAATTTTGCGCTTGTATGAAAAATCTCCAAAATTTTGCCTGTCTTTTATGGCTTGCTGGTTCTGAACCTTTCGGCCTGTGCACAAAGTCATTCTCACAATGCCCCAGAAACCAAATCTCCGGCTTATCCTTTTCAGAAATCCGAAGCGGAGTGGAAGCAAATACTTAGCCCGGAAGCCTACCATGTTTTGCGTGAAAAAGGAACCGAGCGTGCCTTTACGGGTAGCTACTGGAATCAGAAAAAGCCCGGTATCTATGCCTGCGCTGGCTGTGGGCTTGATTTATTTGCTTCCAGCACCAAGTTTGATTCAGGCACGGGCTGGCCAAGCTACTGGCAGCCTGTCAATAAAAAGGCTATTGTAGAATGGGAAGACCGCAGCCACGGGATGGTACGTATCGAGGTAGTATGCGCCAATTGTGGCGGGCATTTAGGCCATGTATTTGACGACGGCCCCGCTCCAACGGGCTTGCGCTATTGCATCAACTCCGTTTCGCTCAGTTTTAAGCCCAATGAAAAGTAGAATTACCGGAAGAAAGGCCCGATAGCTTATATCGGGCCTTTTTTTATTGGCCTATTTTCTTATTTTTTTCAAATTTTTTTATATTGAGTTGCTGGTCTCTCGGTCAGGGCTGGAAAAAAATGAAAAAATTTGTGCGTTTTGTTTCGGCATTGTTTGTTTACGGGCGAATTCTGAGCCTCGATGTGGTCCTGGGGGTAATTTTGATGGCTTTACTGGGGGGCCATATTTGCCATCATCCTGTTGAAAAAGTGGTATTGGCCGCCCTGGGTCTTACGGTCTGGCTTATCTACACGCTGGACCACCTTCTTGATGCGTATCAAATTCCTCCCCCGGCCCATACCCTCCGCCATCGTTTTCATCAGCAATATTTTGGCTTACTGGTCTTTTTCTGGTTTTTGGGGGCGGGCTTGGGTTTGAGGCAGATAGCCCCGTTTTTGCCCTCAGAAATTTGGAAACGTGGGCTGGCAATGTTGGTTTTGGTGGGCGGGCATTTTATCTTGTGCGGGCTGGGTGCTCGAAGGCTGGGAATACTGGGCAAAAGGAAACCCGCATCGCACTTTTTACAGCCTGGGGGTATTGCTCCCCGTCTTTGAGTGGCGGACTTCTAATGAATTGTACTTACTGGGATGGCTCTTGGGGATGTTCTTCTGGCTGGCCTGGGTTAATCTTTTACTCATTTCACTTTTTGAACTTACTTCGGATACACAAGACCAGCAATCTTCTACGGCTCGTGCACTGGGACTTGAGAAAACCCGGCTTTTTGTGAAAGGCCTCTTATGGCTGGGTAGCCTTTGGTGGCTCGCTGGAGTGTTTTTTCTGATTGGCCTTGCTCCCTGGGCCCTGGGCCTGTTGGGCTTGATGGGTATGAGCCTTTGGCTGGTTTATCTTCACCCAAACTGGTTTGCTCCCCACGAGTACTACCGAATTGCCTGTGATGCCATTTTTTGCTATCCAGTCTTGCTCCTTTTCAATTAATAAACCGCCACCCTCGAAAAGAAAAAAGTTATTCTCTGGCTGGAAAAAAAATTTTTTCAGAATCGGAAACAATTTTATCCAAATGGAGGTTCTAACTCTAAATAATAGAAGCAATACTATCTTAATTGATATACTCTTTTAAGTCGAAAGCATCCGAATCTATCATAAATCAAATAGCAGGTAATCTTAAAAAGGCCGTCCTACTTTGGGCGGTTCTTTTTTTGCCTCTTGGTTCATTCAGTTTTGCCAAAATGCTTTTTCAAGACCTCTGCCGGAATTTCATGCCCCCCCTCGAAAGCAATTATCTTTGCTCGGGAAGATAACTGGGTAATCCGTCGGGCTTGTTCTTCAAAAACCTCCGGCTGGATGAGGGGGTCTTGCTGACCATAGACCAAAAAAAAGTCTTTTTCGCCGAGGATATTTGCTGATTGAGAGAAATCAAGGTCGTGGGCGATGTTTCCACCCCACAATATCAGCTGGTCAAAATGCACCTGCCCATCAAAGGCCCAACGCGACACCGTAGCCGCTCCTTGCGAAAAGCCCAAAAGGTTATTTGCAAATTTTTCTGATTGGCTTTCGGGGAAGAAATCACTTGTTTATACACCTGATTGAGGTAAGCCAGATAGTCTTTTATCTCTAGTTCCCGGTCTTCGCGGGTCATCCAGGTAGCGCCTACCTTGCCAGAAAAGCCATCCATATAAAACCGCGACAAGGCCTCAGGAGCCACTACAAAATGGGACTCGGGGGGAAGGACCGCAAATTTTTGAATAAAATAAGGGGCCAACTGACCGTAGCCATGGCAAACAAACCAAATATGGCGGGTTTGGTCGGTCAGTTCATGAAGCGTGGCAAATCGGGCAGTTTTTTGTACAGAAAGATAGTGAGTTTGCATTGATGTCGTGTATTAGATACATTATGGCCAGAAATCTCTTTAAATTGCAGAGAAAAGGAAGAATTCCCAAAAGTCGGAACAAAGCTAACAGAAACTTAACAGCCTTTTAGGGGCTGAAAGAAACCATTAGAGCAGTCTTACTTGTTAAACTGAAAATCTATATTATAGTGTCCAGATCTTTTTTTTCCGTCTCATTTTCGGTTTGTTGCTGTTGTTGTGGCGGTTTGCTCCTCCGGGCAAAGGCGGCACCGAATTTGGGCGTTCGTACACTTGATTAACATTCCCAAAAATCCATACCGAAGCCTTTCCCTAACTGGAAAGGCTTTTTTATTGGCAAATATTCAATAAAATGCAAACCATTTCCCCTGCGCCCGAAATATGGGCCACCCGACTTTCGCAAGTAGCCACTTATATTGGCAATACGCCTTTGGCTCGACTGGAAAAGGTGCAGCCCAATCCTCGGGTCAAAATTTTGGCCAAATTGGAATGGCAGCAAATGGGGGCCAGCGTGAAAGCCCGCCCCGCTTTTAATATCCTTAAAGAAGCCTTACTTTCTGGGGCCTTGGCGCCTGGCCAAAGACTGTTGGATGCCAGCAGTGGCAACACGGGCATTGCATATGGCGCCATAGGGGCGGCTTTGGGAATTCCGGTTAGCCTCTGCCTACCCGAAAATGCTTCGAGTGAGCGTAAAATCAACCTTCGGGCCTTAGGCGTAGAAATCATTTACACTTCTCCTTTTGAGCTTACCGACGGCGCGCAACAAAAAGCCAAAGAAATGTATGCGCAGGCGCCACACCGATATTTTTATGCCGACCAATATGCCAATGTGCATAACTGGCAGGCGCATTATTTTGGTACAGCAGAAGAAATATTTGCCCAAACCCAGGGCCAGATAACGCACTTTGTGGCGGGCCTGGGCACAACCGGCACTTTCACGGGCACAAGCCGCCGCCTGCGGGAGCTCAATCCGAACATTCGCCGGATTGCTCTTCATCCCGATACCCCCCTGCACGGGCTCGAGGGTTGGAAGCATTTGGAAACCGCCCTGGTTCCTAAATTTTATGACCCTGCCTTGGCGCACGAACATCGCGAGGTAGATACGGCCCGGGCGTATGCCCTCATCCGGCAGGTGGCCCGTGCAGAAGGCTGGCTCCTTAGCCCTTCTTCCGCGGCCAATCTGGCAGGGGCTTTGGAAGTGGCCCAAACCCTGGACGAAGGCCTAGTGGTAACCGTCTTTCCTGATAGTGCTGATAAGTACAGCGAAGTAATGAAGAAACTATTTGCCTGAGCCGGACTTTTCAATGGCTTTGCGTGCCCTAAAATTTTGCTTTTTTTCGCCCGATACGTAATCGCGCCTTAGCTAAGGCTGTTCATTCTCGGGGAAAAGTGAATACGGGCGGATTGGGGCGCATTGAAAGGGCTCTCCGGTTGCCTCCCATGAGGTTTCAATTTCTCGAGGGTTTTGCCGCAGTCTTTCACCAGACGATAGGCGTTGGTGTGTTCCATAAGTTTTTTTCCCAGGCTTTCAATTTCCTCCAGGGGGCGGGGCTGGCGATTGCCTGAAAAAGGAAAAATCAGATACAAAACCTCGTTTTCCTGGCCCCCACGGCGGGGATTGGCTGGAATACCCAGTTGTTCGGCCAGGTAGATAGAGCCTTCCCCCAGCTTGCCTTCCGGCCCCACATCCGCAAATATGGCAAAGCAAGCCTTGCCATTGCGCAGGTTTTTGACATAGGCCATATCGCCCAGTTCAGTGCCGGTGGTTCGCTTCAGACTGGGAGGCAAGACCACATAAGGTATTTTTCGGCATTGACATAGCGGCGGGGGTCTTGAAGTGGATATCGACGGTCATTGAGCGAAGTAGTGGAAATGAAATAACCAGGGTAGGGGTCTTGGGGTCCTTGTAGCAAGGGATTGCCGTCTGATTGGCCATTATCAGTAACCAAAGCCCACCAGTTGCCCGGCGAACCGGCATAACTCAGCTCATCCAGGCCTTTGTTTTCGGGATGATAAGCCCGGGGAGACCCGTCGGCATCAATGGCCATGCCAGCAATAAAAGCATAAAAACTTTTATTCTCTACCCAATCCCAGGCTTGCACTGGCCCTACCTGGGCAAAGGTTTCACAAAGGCAATCGGTCTGGCTCCGGGCGGCCCCTATTCCGGTCAGACAAAGCCCGGCCAGTAACCAAGTGCTACGCGCAAATTGCTTCGGGTTTTCCCAAGACACTCGTTTTTTGAAAAGATGCATCAGACTTTGTGTTAGTATTTTGCTAAAAAAAATCATTTTTCTTCCTTTTGCTGAATTTGAGCAATCAGGTCGGGCAAAGCCCAGGCTTCTTCAAGGGCATGCTTGCCGATGCGGGTCCGTTTTAAGTCTTGCAAATAAGCCCCCACACCCAGGGCCTGCCCAAAATCGTGGGCCAGGCTGCGGATATAAGTGCCTTTGGAGCAATGCACCCGAAATCCACAAAGGGCAGCGCAATTTTGAGAAGTTCAAAGGCAAAAATTTCGATGGGCCGGGGGGCAATGTCGAGGTCTTTTGCTTCCTTGCCCGCGCGGGCATGCTTATAAAGGCGTTTTCCGTCCAGTTTTACGGCCGAAAAAATTGGGGGGCATTTGCATCTGTACGCCTAGAAATGTATGCGCCACTTCAAGGATTGCTGCATCTTGCAAATGTTCGTAAGGGGTCTCCGTATCCACCTCCGTTTCCAAGTCATAAGAAGGGGTGGTTTGCCCTAATCGGAACACTCCCGTATATTCTTTGTCCAGGCCCTGCAAAAGCGGGATAGACTTGGTCATAGGGCCTGTGGCCAACAAGAGCAAACCCGTGGCCAGGGGGTCGAGGGTGCCGGCATGGCCTACTTTATGCTTTTTATCGAAGCGTGCCCGCAAGGCATAGCGCACCTTGCTTACCACATTAAAAGAAGTCCAGGTTTTGGGCTTATCAATCAAAAATAAATTGCCCGCTTCGGGGTCTAGGCTTAGGGTTGGCATGCGTCATTTGTTGACAAAGGCGGTAATTTTTTTTGGAAAGAAACTTGACAACTGAAACAGCACACGGCCAGGCGCACTTGATTTCCGTCTTTCCACTGACATCCACCCATTACCCCTTGGTCATGGCCATAAGAAGGTCAGATTGGGTAATGATGTGCACCTTGTTTAGTTCATCCCGAACAAGCAAGGCCGGGCATTCTTTATCAATCAGAGAGGAGAGCACATCCAGGGTATTGTCCATGGCCACAAACTTGAAAGGGACTCCCATCACTTCTTCTACCTTATTGTGTTTGATTTCGGGGTCCTCGAGCATTTTAGCTAAAACTTTTGCATCAATCAAACTGCCGACAATGTGTTCACCATCCGTAACCGGCACTTGCGAAATGCCTTCCCGGGTGATAAGGGCCACGGCATCTCCTACCCGGCTATTTTTGTCAATCGTGACCAGGCGGTCGCTGCCATTGCGAAAGCGGACAATGTCGCGGGCGGTAGCAAAGTCGCGGGCTTCCAAAAAGCCGTGGTTTTTCATCCACCCATCGTTATAAACCTTGCCCAGGTAGCGGGTGCCGTGGTCGGGCAGGATAACCACCATCACATCTCCCTTGCGCAAGTGTTCGCGGGCATATTCCAGGGCCCCATACATGGCCGAGCCACAAGACCAACCCACAAAAAGGCCTTCTTCGCGGGCCAAACGCCGGGTCATAATGGCCGCATCCTTATCTGTTACTTTGATAAAGGTATTAATCACCTCAAAATCAACATTTTCGGGCAAGATGTCTTCCCCAATGCCTTCGGTGAGGTAGGGATAGATTTCGTTTTCGTCAAAAATACCCGTTTCTTTATATTTTTTGAATACCGAGCCGTAGGTATCTATGCCCACCGTCACCAGGTCAGGCTTTTGCTCTTTGAGGTAGCGCGAAGTGCCAGAGATAGTACCGCCCGTGCCTACACCAGCGGCAAAATGGGTGATTTTGCCCTCGGTATCGCGCCAGATTTCTGGCCCGGTAGTATCATAATGGGCGGCGGTGTTAGAGAGATTATCGTATTGATTGGGGTAAAAAGAATTTGGGATTTCTTTGTTGAGGCGGCGGGCCACCGAGTAGTACGAGCGGGGGTCTTCGGGTGCTACGTTAGTAGGACATACGACCACTTCGGCTCCTACGGCACGAAGAATATCAATTTTTTCCTGGGATTGCTTGTCCGACATCGTAAAAATGCACTTATAGCCTTTGGCTACAGCGGCCAGGGCCAGCCCCATACCCGTGTTCCCCGATGTCCCCTCGATGATGGTTCCTCCGGGTTTGATGATGCCGGCCTTCTCTGCATCTTCAATCATCCGAATGGCAATGCGGTCTTTGACAGAGTTGCCCGGATTGAAGTACTCGACTTTGGCCAAAACTATACCTGCCACATCCCGGGCCACCCGGTTGAGCTTTACCAATGGCGTATTGCCAATAATTTCGGTGATGGAATGATAATAATGCATAAAACAGAAAATTTTTTGCCTAAGTTAAAAAAATTATCCCGGTTTTGCTGGGTAAAGCGGATATGTTAACACAAA
>JAAUUB010000284.1 GCA_012031215.1 Microscillaceae bacterium
TATCTCAGTACCAATGAGCACAGCCGGGCGGGGATAGAGGTAGTAGACCCGCAACGCCCGCTTTATTCGCCAATGCCAGCAAAAATATCCCCTGCACCATTATCGCCGCCTTTACCCCCTGATGGAGCACCTCCGGGCCGTGAAAAGCCCGCCGGAGGTAGCCCTGATTCAGCAGGCCATCGACATCACCGAAAAAGGCTTTCGCCGGATTTTGCCCTTTGTCAAACCCGGGGTCTGGGAGTATGAAATTGAAGCGGAGTTTGCCCACGAATTTATTCGCCACCGCTCGCGGGGTTTTGCCTACACCCCCATTATTGCTGCGGGCGCCAATAGCTGTGTCTTGCATTACATCGAGAATGCCCGCCAATGCCGGGAGGGAGACCTCCTGCTTATGGATGTTGGGGCTGAATATGGGAACTATGCCGCCGATATGACCCGCACCATTCCCGTCAGCGGGCATTTTACCCCCCGGCAAAAGCAGGTCTATCAGGCTGTGCTGCGGGTGATGCGACAGGCCACCCAAATGCTTAAAACCGGAAATCTCTGGGAAGAGTACCATAAGGCAGTGGGCGAAGTGATGAGCGAAGAACTGATCAACCTGGGGCTGCTGACGATAGACGAGGTCAAAAACGCGCCCGAAGACCGCCCGGCTTATAAGAAGTATTTTATGCACGGTACTTCGCACCACCTCGGTTTGGATGTACACGACCTGGGCCATCGCTACCGCCCTTTTGCTCCCGGAATGGTCTTTACCTGTGAGCCCGGCATTTATATCCGGGAAGAAGGGCTGGGCATTCGTCTGGAAAATAATATCCTGATTACTGAAACCGGACAGATAGACCTGATGGCAAACATCCCCGTTGAGCCGGAGGAGATTGAAACCCTGATGCAGGTCTAATGGGGCCTTTTTAACGCCCCCGGCTTGAAAGTGGTAAGGAAGCGTATTTCTATTTCTGGGCCAATTTCAAGGCGTACAACGGTGATAATGAATCCATCATTTATTAAAACAAATAACCTGCCCCTGTCTTGGTTCAACAATGGATAAGTTATTTGGCTAAAAATCCCAGGCAGTTATTTCTGATTGACAGCCTGGGAGCGCTGTTTTCACTCTTGTTCTTATTGCAAATAGTAAAATTTTTGAACGAATATTTCCGAATACCACAGAAAGCACTTCTCTTGTTTTTGTTTCTGGCGATTGTTTTTTGTCTTTACTCGCTTACTTGCTTTGTTTTTTTGAAAAGAAATAATGCTTTTTTCATAAAACTGATGGGCCTCGCCAACCTTTGCTATTGCCTTTTGGTGCTTGTAGTCATGGTTGTTCACAGCCCCCGGCTTTCATTTATGGGGATTGCTTATTTGATAGTAGAAATTATTATTATGGCGGGGCTTACCTATCTTGAGTTTTGTGTTGCCTGTCTCATCAGCCCAAAAAGCACAGAATAAAAAAATGAAATATCGGTAAACGTTTATTGAAAATTTTAAATAAAAACCTGATACCTGACAAAAACAAAGCTTCACAAGGATATTTGAAGAAATGACGTGTGTTTTTAGGGTTAGGAAGGAAGTTTTTTCATCCCTGACTTGCACCAGATTATTTAACATTCATTTCCACACCAGACGCATTAACTTGATTTCGCAGATTGAATTCCTTTTAGCCAGCTATTTTATTCCCATTGTAGGTCGTGAAATTCTACTTCCTTGTAGGTGATATCCTTCGGCGCAATTAGCACCGAGGGGTTTTTGTAGGTGTTTTCGCCCAAATGTGTTCTTAGTTTGTAAATACTATCAGCACCCGCTGCCAGAGGTGCGGTAAGATTGGTGATAAGCCAATCACCCCCTACTGCGATAAGCTGCTTGTCTTTGTCATAATACCGAACCGTAATGCCTAAGGTCTTGAGGGCTTGTTCGGGATGCTTGTTGCGGATTTTCAATGCCCAAAAGTGTATGTGGTAAGGCGAACCAGGGTCTTCCATAAAGCCCTCTTTTAGCTCATACAATTCGAGGTACTTGTCGATGGTTTTTTTAAGGTATTCATCAGTATTTTTGACTTGGAGGAGTTTTTCCTTGTAAACGGGTGGTTGGACAGTTTTGAGTGATTGAATAGCTAACATCACTTTTCCTCGTAGCAGGGCATTGTCTTTGCCAATGTCTTGCTGCTCCGTTGCTTTGCTAACATAACGAAAATACAAAGCACTGCTTTCTCCTTTTCGGAAGACATAGTCTTTGGGAAAATACATAAATCTATCGTAAAAGGTGCGTTGCTCTAAAAACACGGAGTCTTCCTTGTGCAGCGTTTGGCCTTGCTCATCTTCAACCTGAAAAGTAAAAAACAAAGTATTAAAGCGAATGGAGTCGCACGTGGTTTTTACCACAAACTTTAAATCAGCATAAAAAGCGGTTTTCTTTATTTTATCGCGGTAATTAGGATGCCACAAAGCGTTCTCCACAAGTTTTAGTTCTAAAAGAGGGGCTTTGTTTTGGGCACTTACCAGCCAAGTAAGGCTGTCTTTTTGTTTGATTTGATACTTTTGTGCCAAATGCTTGGGTAATGCTTGTATCACAAAAGACAATGCTTGGTGGTTCGTAACGGTGTAGCTTGATTGTTGGGTTTGCTTCGGAGTATTCTGTTCTAAGCCTAGCCTGGAGGTCTTTGCATTATATGTTTTGTTTTTCAAAGAAGGCAAATACCATTCGTTATAAATTCCAAATGAAATAGCTCCAATAATCATCAATATCATGAGGGGTCCCATTATCCATAAAGGAGCTTCTTTTGTAGTGGTATGCTTAGGGTGCGAAGGCTTGGAACTTGAAGGCTTACTTGGCTTAGAAGTTTGGTTTTGGTTCGGATTAAAAAAATCAATGACCTGATGAGCGGCTTCGTTTTTAGTTTCGTATTGCAGGCATTCCTGGGCATATTGCAGGGCTTTTTCTTTTTGAGTGCTTCTTTTTTTGGTTTGATAAAGCCCGAGATAAGCCTGGGCCAAAGCTGCCAGCGTTGGGGCGTGTTCGGGTTGGATCATCAATGCCTCTTCCAGTTCGGCAACGGCTTTTTCGTAATTATTTCTTTTGAGAAACTCTGAACCTCGCTCAAAATGCGCCTCAAAACTCGCCAAAACCGCCTGCCAGTCGGCTTCCGAAAAACCCAATTGTTCGGCAATTTCCTTCTTCTCGGCTTCGCTGAGTTTTTCGCGCTTTTGCGCCTGAATCTCGAGGGCTTTTTTAAAGAAATCTTCGTGGTCTTTCATATTTATTCCCATTCCAGTTTTGTAATATGAATTTGATAGGTAGGGGCTATTTTTTGGTAAGTATCCGTCAATACGCCTTTTTTGGAGTGATAGAGCCTTTTCTTACCAAATTGTAAAGGTGGGTCTCCAAAATTGGTATTTATTCCTTTACTGATTTTATAAATCGGGTCTTGAGTAAGGGTATCTCCGCCCGGAAGGGCAAAAAAGCGAATTTCATATGCAAGGGTTTTGAGTGTTCTTTTATTTGGGTCTTGGTTTTGTATTTCAAAAGTGATTCCCAGATTCAGTACTTCTTCATTTTGCCAAAAATCTACCGCTCTTGTACTAAAAGTAATGCCCCTATAAGCCTGCCCTTCATAAAATACCCGAATGTTCTTAGGGGTGCGGTCTATTTCTACATTGCGGGGTTTTTGGTAGGGCTTCATTCTTTCTGGATGGCTTTTGAGATTGAGCACTAAACCACCATTTGCTGGAAGTTTGTCTTTTGAGTCATTGAATTTTTCTAAAAAGTCGGTATCATTGATGTAATAGCTAAAATAAGCCTCGTCGCCCTTTTGGTATTTCAGATAATCAGGCAGATAGGGTTGTAAAAAAAGGCTTTTATCAGTTGGCTTGATGGGTAAATCCTGCCATTGGGGTTCAAAAGTAAAATATTGCTTTTGCACCTCATTGCTCAGAAAAGTAAAGGAAAAAAAGGAACTATAAGTGAGATAAGCAGTAGTAATTTTGCCCTTTTCTGTATAACCTTCCAATTGAAGGTTATTTTTGAGGATATGCACCACAAACAGCGGTCTTCCTTTCAGGTCGTTTGCCACCCACGTACTGTCGTTCTGTTTTTGAAAGCGACAATAGTCCTGGTTTTGATTGATAAAACTAAGGCCTAAGGACAAAGGCTTTTTGAAAGAGCCATCGGGGATGTTATTGTAATCGTATTCTTCTGTGATGGGCTTTTCCTGGTTTTGTAATTTCCCTTTCTTTT
>JAAUUB010000285.1 GCA_012031215.1 Microscillaceae bacterium
CGATTTTTTACAGAAGCGTCATTTTGTAAAAAATTTCTATTTGGAGACAAAAAAGGCCGTCTGCGTATTTATGCTAATGAAACAAAAGTGGTGGATATTCCGCAAGCTTTCAATGAAAAAATCAAGTACAATTGCTTCAGAATTGGCAGTGTATATATGAACTACGCCAACGGAAGAAAAAATGATGATGAATACATGGTTTCCAATATCCGCTATGCCATAGGGGCTCCCGACACCCGCAACAAACTTATCACTGAAGGCAAGCTTGTAAGCAGAGGTATTACTTTTAATGTGAATTCCGATAAAATCAAACCGGAGAGCTTTCCTGTTTTGAAAGAAATATCTCAGGTATTGAATGAAAATGCCGGGGTACGTGTGAGAATTATTGGGCATACTGATTCGGACGGGGAGGCCAGTGCCAATCTCGAACTTTCCAAAAGACGTGCCGCCGCCGTCAAAAATGCCCTTGTGTCGGAATTTGGGATAGACCCATCAAGGCTCGAAACAGAAGGCAAAGGCGCAAGTGAACCTTCTGAACCAAACACGAGCCCGGAAGGAAAAGCCAACAACCGAAGGGTGGAATTTGTTAAATTATAATTTTTTTTTCAGACTTCAAGGCTTTTAAGGAAGCTTGAAAGTCTGAACTTATTTAAAATTTATCCTTTACATTAATTATTATTTCTTTACGATTCATTTCACTGTTTATGAAAAATATCTCCATCAATCTTTTGTTACTTTTATTTATATTAAATGCCTGCAAACAGGCCGACACAAAAAAGGCCGGCCTGACCGAAGCGGATGCCAAAAAAGTGGAAGAAATGGTCAATAATGCTGGCGGAGAGGGCTGTTTCATTCCTTATCAAGCCAAAGCCTGCGAGCTCCTCCCTGTTGAAACAATAGCAAAAATCTTAGGGGTAGCTGTCCAGGAGGTTGAATTGGAGGATAAAATGAAATTTTTGCACGGAATGGGCAAAGATAAAGACAAACCCTATAAGGGTTCAGGTTTCGCCACTTGTGAGTATGCCTGGAAAGACCAAAGTGGAAAGAAAATAAAGAAAATAGTGATGGAGCAGGAATTTGAAACTCCAATGACTTATCTGATAAATGTCGGTCGTTTCACCCCAGTAAAGGACCTTGCCGCGTTTCGGTTCAATTATCGCACGCTCACCCAACAAGAGAAAGACGAAATAGCCAAAGAAGCGGAAAAAGAACTAGATAAAAGGGTAGCCGAAGGCAAAAATACTAAGGAGCAGGCCGGCGCAGCAAAAGACATGGCCAGCGCATTTATGAAAGGCAGAGAGGTCATTGAAGTGGCTGGACTTGGCGAAGCCGCCGTTTGTATTTATACTAAATTGACCGGAAATGCGGCCGAATTGGTGGTTTACCTAAACAAAAACCATTTTACGGTTACGGTCGATATGGATACCTATTCAAAAGCACAAAACCTGGAAATTGCCAAAAAAATAGCCCTCGAGGTCTTGAAAAAATGTGAATAAGCTTTCAGGCTTTTGATGGTCCAAGAATTGTCTCAAAATTTAAGCGGATTGGCAGTCTCATTCGTTAGACTTACGTACAAATCCTATTCAAAATTCTAATTCCCTGAAAAATGAACAATTTACTCGAACCTGTTCCCAATCTGCCGCTTGAAAAAGAGCTCTTGCCACTGTTTACCGACAAAGCCCCTTTTCAATTACCGACTGAATGGCGGGAGGCCATCGTCAAATACAGTCCGTATGTAATGATGATTCTTGCGCCACTTTCTGTACTTGCTATTGGGCTGAGCACATTGGCCTCTATTTTCTCGCTGTTGACGGTCAATTTTCTTGGCACTCTTTCTCTTATCTTGTCCATTGTATCCATTGTGCTTGACCTGATGGCTATTCCGGGCTTGTTTGCTACTTCGCGCGGGGGCTGGAAACTGGTGTATTTGGCCTGGTTGATTAGCCTGCTCTCAAATTTGTTGAGCTTTAGTTTCCTAAGCATAATACCAGCCTTTTTGATTGGGGGATTTTTTCTCTTTCAGGTCAGAAGTTATTACAAATAAACTTGCGTTGCTGGAAATCCCCTATGCTTCAGGTCTTCAAAAACCACACATTCTGTTTCCCATAGGAACAGAATGTGTCAATAAATTCATATTCCTCGCTTTTAAGAAATTTGCAAAGGGCGAAAACAAACACAATTTATGTCCTTAAAGCGGTGATGCAAAACTTTCATTTTTCAATCCATCTATCTAATACATATGAAAGCCAAAATCATTTCAAAAGATTCAAACACCGTAAATACAAAAGCATCCACTTCCAAGACAGATAATCCTTTTTTGGGTCCTCAGGCCGAAAGGCATAATCCATTCTCAAACGTGGCTAGTCATTTCATAGAAAGTAGCTCAAAAACACAAAATCCTTTTGTCAACAGCAAACTTACGGCCCAAGCCCGACCCCTACAACGCGCGAAGGGCACCGAAAACACGGATGAAGAAGAAAAAAATAAAGCGAGAATTACAAATTACTCAAATGTAGCTGACTTAGGTAAAAATATCTCTGCCGAAATGGAAGAACTAAGTAAAAGCGATGATAAATTTGATATAAAACTTGCCAAAAATGGGTTTGGATTTTTGACCGAATTCTGTAAAAAAATTCAATCCGGAGCTTCTTTTACAGAAAGTGTGGGCTTTGCCCTGCTCAAATTAGGCATAGACCATGCGACGGGCATAGATAATTTCAAAAAAATCATTGGCGGAAAGTCACCCAATGGAAAGCTGGGGATACTGGTAACTAGTCTGAAGGCTTTTGGTTACCAAAAAGCCGCCGATATACTGGATGTCGCCTCAAAAATGAGCCGTCAGGGCCTGGTAGGGCAGGGCATAGTGGAGGGTTTTACGGGGTTTTATGATTTAATCTATAATATCCGAGATGAAAAAAAGCTGGAAGAAATGCGCCAAAACCAAATCAAAGGCGATTATGGTCCTATCACACAAGGCTATTCCTTGTTGGCCGCCCTCATTAGTTCGCTTGCCCTCGGGGATGCCCGGGAGATGGAAGTCATAGTTCAAAAAGCTGGTCGGGGAGAACTGGGCACGCTGCCCCAAATAGGGGATAGGCTAGGCCTTGTCGCCTACGAAGCCCAGGCAAGAGTGAGCGAAACCCTCAAAAACCAGAAAACCGATGACCATTTGAGAACCCGCCAAAAAGTTGATTTTGAGAAATTATCCGCTTACGAAAAGTCGGAAGCGATTCATCATCTCATCACTGGCTACACTTCCAAAGCCGACCTAGAGGCGATACTAAAATCATGGGCACGGTCAAAAATAAAGCCGACCGGGATTTAATTTGTGAACAGTACCTTAAAAAAACGTATCAGCTAGACCGATACAGCCTCTTGGTTATAGAACAAGCCCTAAGGCTTGATGCCTACAAAGAAGAAAGACGGGGCGGAATGAGTGGAAAATTTGAGATGCCTTTCAAATTACAACATTCCCTTACTTCCAGACGGGCTTTTCCCGTAACCAAAGGCCAGGTAAAAATAATGGTTATGGCTACCTCTGCCGATAAATCTTCCGCCTATGAAATATCGCTTTTTCAAAATGGCTTGTTTGGCGGATACCGCCAGAAAATAAACCTACTTGCGGATGGAAACACATACCCGGTACTTTGGCGGGGCGTGCCGATAGGAGAAAGTTTTGACTTTAATTTCACAACTAAAAACCCTATTGAAGGCAAGGCTCTGGTGATGATTAGTTAATCTGTCTGGATTTCATCCTTAGCCGGCCTCGAGAGCCCCCTTGTTTGGTGCTTGCCTCGAGAATACAGGCAAATCAGCTGATGCGATTAGAGATGCTTACTTACACATTTTTATTCTATACCGAACAAAAGGTCCGTTTCCGGGGGAACTCCCCAAAGTGGAAGCAAACTGGGGAATCGCTGGCAAGCCGGATGCTTCCTCTGAGTAATTTATCTCTGATATGCCTACATAAACAAGTATCTTATCATTCTGTATTTCGCTTTATTCATTATCCATTACTTCATTTCCTTATGCACCACAAACCAAACCCTGTTTGCCTATTTTTGGGCTTGCTTTTACTAACTCTCATTGTTCCTGTTTTGCTCCCGGCCCAAGACCCAGCCGCCTGGATTGATTTCAACCAAACCTATTTCAAAATCAAGATTACCCAGGAAGGGCTTTACCAAATCAAGGCCCCTACCCTG
>JAAUUB010000286.1 GCA_012031215.1 Microscillaceae bacterium
GCGGGAACTGCGTACCCATCATCCCGAAGCTTCCCTTCCTTATCAATACCAGGCCCTCAAGCTTATCAAAGAAATACAGCAAGCCTCGCGGGTCTATGTGGCCCGGGTAGGTTTTGAGCCGCCTCCGCTGGAAGAAAAGGGCAAAAGGCTCACGGGCGACCTTTCTAAGGCACGCTCCCGGCAGTGGGCCAGGACTACGGAAAGCCCGACGGATTATCCCTATTTGCAACAGCTTTCTGAAAAGCTGGCCGCCTCACTCTCTCAGGAAAAAGCAGAGATTGCCCCGGCGCTTTACCAAATGGCCGCAGAAGAACTGGCACAGATTGCGCTCCTGCGCCCGGGCCGTTTTTTGAAAGGCTTGCAGCTCATGCAGGCCCTGGCCCAGCAAAAGCTCAAGGGTCCGGCCCGAAGAGAGGCTCGGCAGTTGCTCCTGGGCCTTATCTGGCAGGCACTGCCCTCATCGGTTCACCAGCCGGGCAAGCCACAGGGAGATATAGACCCTATGGAGGTGGACTTCTGGAATCGTCTCCAAAACTGACCCCTTTGGGCAAATCATGCAGAGCTTTTTTGAAGAATATTCGGGAATTATTTTTGGGCTGAGTGCGGGGCTCACCACTTTTTTGATGCTCTACTGGCAATGGCGGCGACCCAACCGCAGACGAAGAGCCTTGAGGCTGGTTTTGAGCCTTTTGGTGCTGCTGAGCCTGTTCGTCTGGGCCTTTGCGCCCGGCTATTGGCAAACCCGCGCCCAGGGCAGCAGTGGGCTCTTGCTTACGCCGGGTTTTTCTGCCGACAGCCTGGCACTTTTTCTGGAAAAGGGGGCCGCCTATCCGGCCTTTGCCCTGCCCTCGGTAAGCCCTTTGCCCCCTGGGTTTGACTATGCCTCCGACCTTCGGTTTTTGCGCCAAAATCACCCCGAAATTAGGCAATGGCACGTCCTGGGGGAAGGCCTGCCCCCACACCTGCTGGAGCAGTCCGCCGGAATGCGTTTACGATTCCATTTTTCGCCCCTGCCTTCGGGAATGCTTTCTTTTGCTCCGCCGGCACGCATTTTGGAAGGCGAGTATCTCGAGTTTACCGGGCTTTGCCACCATGCCGGACCGGATACACTCTGGTTGTTTTTGCGAAGCCCCGGTGAAAAGGTTGATTCGGTGCGTTTGGAGACTTTACCAAAAACGACCTTTCGGCTCTTAGACCGCCCCAAATCTACCGGGCAATTTCTCTACACGCTGGAAGCCATAAGTGCCAAAGGCAAATGGTATTTTCAGAAAAAGTGGCCGTTGAGGTACTGCCCCGACCCTTGCTCAAAGTGAGGCTATACAACTCCTATCCCGATGCCGAGCGTAACTACCTCAAAAACTACCTCGCCGACCAGGGAGCCTCGGTGCTGGTGCAAAGCAGCCTCAGTATCCAAAAAACCATCCGGGAGCAAATCAATGCCGAAGCCCCGGGCCCGGATTTTGCCCCCAATGTCCTGGATAAGCTTGATTTAGTGATGATGGATGTGGCTTTTTATCAATCATTGGCCAATACACAAAAGGCCGCTCTGCAGGAGGCCATTGCCAATGGCCTGGGCCTGCTTCTACTGCCCGAGGAAACTTCACTTGCGGCGGGAAACCTGGGCGGATTTCGGTTTTCCTGGCAGCCACTTCCTGGCGAGCAGGCACAATTGAATGACCCGGAAAACAATCAGCCGTTCAATATGTCTGTGCACCCTTATCACTTTGTGCGCAGGCTGGGCCAGAAAGCCATTTGGCAAGACGAGGCCCGGAAAATCCGGGTGTTGGCATATCCCGTAGGGCAGGGGCAGGTGGGGATGAGCCTGGCGGGCCCTAGTTTTCCCCTGCTTTTGGATGGAAAGAAAAACATATATGAAGCTTTCTGGGCAAAAATTTTGCGCGGGCTGGCCCGTCGTCCTCCGGGAGCTTATTTGGTACGAGAGAAGAATTTTCCGGCCCGGGCGGGAGACCGCCTCCGGTTGATGGTTCATGATGACCAGGCTTTTCGTCCGGCCCGGCTGTTTTCCCCACAAGGGGTCGCCTCTTTGGGCTATCCCCAGGCCGATATTTGGGGGCGTGCCCGGGTGATGTTTGATTTTTTCCCACTCAGGCAGGCTGGCATATTTTCCAACTGAGTGAGGATAGCACTCGACGCAAATTGTACGTACAGGAAGCAGGGTCTTGGGCCGCCCTGCATCAGGCCCAAAGGCAGGCTTATTTGCGGCACTGGGAGGCAACCCAAAGCCGGGTCCGAGCAAAAAGCGCATCCCCTCCGGCCATACGGTTTTGGCAAAAATACCCGCCTGGATTTTCTACCTGGTTTTTTTGTTCAGCCTGGGGGGGCTTTGGCTGGAGGAAAAACTATAAGAATTTCTAATCCTCCTTCATAAAATGCTTTAAAAAGGCAAACAAGCCTTGCTTTCAATCCTATACTGGCAACAAAAAAAAAGCAAACAGCTTTCTTTTCAGGTTTAACTCCTCTAAATTTGCCGATTCGCCAAAAGCAACCTAAAACAACTTATCCATTCTCTTATGTCTCAAGAATCTTCTCCAAGCCGGTTTTATGGGAAATACCGCGTTTTTGATGGTAATTATTTTTATGAATCCTATTATCTGCTCAATAAGTTTGATCGCCGTTTTGTCGAGTTCAGTGTAGATGATTATTTCGAGAGCAATCAATTGGTGCGCTTAAGTTCCTTTATTACTGCCCTGGAAGAAAATGGTTTTGGCTCGGTGAGTGTGTATAAACACAATACTTATTTTAATAAAAAAGAAAAGCGATATTCAGTAGATTGGTACTTATTTTTGCGCGATGAGCAAATTATCCTGAGCATCAGCAACGACAATGTACGCAGCCCGGAAGAGGTGCTTTTCCGTCCGCATGAGGTATATGCCGTTGAGGATTTTGGCCCTGAGGACTTGGAAAAGATATTTGTGGTGGCCCAGGATTGCCTGGAGCAAATCCAGCACGATGAAAAACGCTATATTAATATTGTAAGTTCTATGCCTCGCGACGGGCTTCGGCTCAACAAATACGAAATCCGTCAGCCCAATATTTCTGACCTGGACTTATATTATGGCAAGGGCTTTTCCCAAAAGCATCAGCACATCCTTGATCTTATTCATGAAAAAGACCGCTCTGGCCTGTTCATTTTTCACGGCATCACCGGAAGCGGCAAAACCAATTATATCCGTTACCTCATCAGTGCGGCCCGGCCCGAAACCAATTTTATCTTTTACCCCATCACGCTTTTGCGCGAACTGGCCAGCCCACAATTGATTACCTTCATTTCTGATTACCAAAATGCCATTCTGGTGATTGAAGAATCGGAAGATTCGGTACAGGCCCGCGATAGTTTTGATTCAGACAAGACCTCGATTGCCAATTTGCTCAATATCTCGGATGGTTTGCTTTCGGATGTGCTCAATCTCAAAATCATCTCTACCTTTAATACTGACATCCGCAACCTGGACAAGGCTCTGCTGCGCGAAGGCCGACTCCTGGGCATCCATAAATTTGGGGCTTTATCAATAGAAAATGCCAACCGCATTGCCCGGGAAAATGGGCTGGACCGCAGCTTTAAGGAACCCGTTACCCTGGCCCAGATATTTAACAATCCCTTAAAAGAAGATTTATCGGATTTTGTTAGTTTTGATGGCAAAATTGGCTTTAAATGAAAGACAAAACGGGCATTTTACTGGCTTATACAGAAATAGGCCTGGCTATTGCCAGCCTGGGGGGCTTTGTACTTCGGATAAAAGCGGGCCCCCAATGGGGCGAGCCCCTGCTCTTACTGGGTTTGCTAGGCTTATGCCTTTTGTATATCCTGCAGTTAGGGCTGCCCCAGGCCCGGCGGCTAAGCCCGGTTTCGGGAGGCTTTCACCTCAGCACTTCCCTCATCTACCTCTTATATGCCATTGGGGCTTTGGGACTTACCTTCAAGTGGATGCTCTGGCCTGAGGCCAATTATTTTTTGCGCTATGCCTTAATGGGAATGCTTGCCTTGCTCTTGGTGATGCTTTTTCAATATCGGCTGGCGACCGAAGTAGAGTGGATACGGCACTACCGCCGGGTGTTGGCCCGG
This sequence comes from Microscillaceae bacterium, assembly GCA_012031215.1. Lineage (GTDB taxonomy): Bacteria > Bacteroidota > Bacteroidia > Cytophagales > Microscillaceae > JAAUUB01. Next base: position 4,085 of record JAAUUB010000286.1, read on the forward strand.
AGCCTGGTGTGGATGGCCACCATTTTTTTGTTTTACCTGACCCCTTACCAAAAATCACCCGGCTCTATTTTCCCGAACATCCGGCCTATGCCGAAGCATTC
>JAAUUB010000287.1 GCA_012031215.1 Microscillaceae bacterium
ACCTAAGCCCACAAGATGTGTTTCGGACGCAAATATTGCAACCTATTGCCCCCGGCCAACCTGGGTTCGAGGAGTATGCCCGAACCTCACTGCCAGTTAACTGGCCTCCGGCTAAATATGCCAACCCTGTGGAAGCCGACTGGCGGGGGCCAACTGTCTTTAATCCTGACGGACCACAAGATATTAAAGTGACTACCTGGGGAAACAATACCAATGGGATTGATGAGTACACAGCGTCTAATTTTAATGGGGCGATGAAAGGCAATTTGATTGCCGGAAAATCGGGAGGCTTCCTGCATCGGGTAGTATTGAACTCAGATGGTTCTTTAAATGCATTGGAGCAGAATAAGTTTTCAACCAATGGAGGAAATCCTCTGGGAATCACCTGCAATGGAGACAATGAAGTCTTTCCGGGAACGATTTGGGTAGCTACATTTGATGCTCGGATTGTGGTACTTGAACCCAATGATTTTGTGATTTGCGTATTGCCCGGCGAGCCTGGCTACAATCCACTTGGTGATAACGACGGAGACGGTTTTACCAACCAAGATGAATCTGACAATAACACTAACCTGTGTTCGGGGGCTTCTCAACCTGCTGATTATGACGATGACAAGGTATCAAACCTCAATGATTTGGATGATGACGGCGACGGCATCCCGAGATGCCCAAGACTTTTTTCAGCTTGACCGTGGGGCCGCCTTCAACTTACCTCTCGAGAACGAGTTGTTTTCAGACCAACTTGATGCGCAAGGTCGTTCTCTTGGCTATTTAGGTTTAGGCTTTACCGGACTGATAAACAATGGTGCCGCGAATCCTAATTGGCAAAACTGGCTTGATAAAACCAATCAGGGTCCTAATCCGAATGATATTTTGGGAGGGGCCGTGGGGGCAATCACTGTGAATATGACGGGCGGAACAGCCTTCGGAACAGCCAACAACCAAGAAAAAGGGTATCAATTTGGGGTCAATGTGTCAACTACCACAGGTACTTTTACCGTTGAGTCAAAACTTATCAATTTTTCCGACCCATTTCAATTGTACCACTCCAGTCCGGGTGCGGAATTGGGAATATTTATGGGTACGGGTAGCCAGAGCGATTATATAAAGTTGGTTATCAATCAACAAGGAATAGCAATGCAAGCCGAAGTAAATGATGTGCCGGGCAATCCTATCAGCCGGAGCATTGCTATCGCAGAACGGCCCTCTTCTTTAGTTTTGATGTTTGAGGTAAATCCTAGTAATGGGCAAGTCTTGGCAAAATATCAACTGGACAATAAGCCCATACAAATTTTAGGAACATTGCTGGCACAAGGTGTCCTTCTCAATGCAATTCAGCAAAACAATCTTCCCGTTGGTATTGGCATCATTGGCACCTCCAATAATCCAGCAACAGAGGTTCAAGGCACCTGGGACTATTTCCGGGTGCTGGGCAACGCGCCTTCCATCATTTATCGTATCAATGCGGGGGATGTCCAAATTACGGCCACCGACGAGGGGCCTGATTGGGCGGCCAATGCTACCGCAGGGGCATTTACAGGTACTGGCTTTACAGTCAATTCAGGAAACATTTCTACCCACAACATTGCAGGGCGCGATGCCTCCGTACCTGCTTATGTGCCTCAGAGTATTTTTGCCAAAGAACGCTGGGACCCGCCCGCAGCCCCCGAAATGCAGTGGAGTTTTGATGTAAGCCCAGGCAATTACGAAGTACGCCTCTACATGGGCAATGGATGTAGTTGTACCTCGGCAGTAGGACAGCGAGTGTTTGATATAAAAATAGAAGGGCAATTGGTTGAAAATGATTTGGATTTGGTAACTGCTTTTGGGCATCAAGTAGGCGGCATGAAAAGCTACCAGGTCAACGTAGCCGACCAAAGCCTGGACATCTTGTTCGAGCATGTGGTGGAAATCCCTTGATTAATGGAATTGAAATTCTTAGTCTATCGGGCAATCAAATAAATGAAGATATTCCCCCGCCCGCAATTCCTTATACCTGGACCAGCCTGCCTGAAAATGAAAATTATACGAGCCGCCACGAGTGCTCTTTCGTACAGGCGGGTAATAAATTTTTCCTGATTGGGGGGCGGGAAAATGCCAAAATCCCGGATATTTATGACTACACCACCAATACCTGGACCACAGGCGCACAAGCCCCCATTGAGCTTAATCACTACCAGGCGCTTGAATACCAGGGCTTGATTTGGGCTATTGGGGCCTTTCAAAACAACAGCTACCCCAATGAAGCTCCGGCTACCCACGTGTATATGTATGACCCAGCCAATAATGTCTGGATTCAGGGGGCCGAAATTCCGCTCAATCGTCGTAGAGGTTCAGCCGGTCTGGTCCTACACAATGATAAGTTTTATGTAATAGGAGGCAATACCACTGGCCATAATGGGGGCTTTGTCAATTGGTTTGATGTGTTTGACCCCCTAACGGGCACCTGGACAACTTTGCCCAATGCGCCTCGGGCCCGCGACCACTTCCACGCCGCCGTGATGAATGGGAAATTGTATGCTGCCGGCGGACGCTTGTCCGGAGGACCAGGGGGGGTATTTGCCCCGCTGGTGCCCGAAGTGGATGTCTATGATTTTGCGACCCAGACCTGGAGCCAGGTAGCCCAACTGCCTACCCCCACGGGCCGGGGCAATGGTGGCTAACTTTCAAAATAAATTATTTGTAATCGGGGGCGAAACCGAAAATAACAATGCGGTTACCCTCTCTAAAACCGAATCATTTGACCCTGGGACAGGAAACTGGCAAAACGAAGTCAACCTAAAACACCCCCGGCATGGCACACAGGCCATCGTTTCGGGCAACGGGATTTTTGTAGCGGCGGGTTCCCCCAATAGAGGAGGAGGCAGCCAAAAAAACATGGAGGTCTTTGGCTTGAACAATCCCACGGGGATGCCCCTGGTGGCCAGCAACTTGGTCGCTCCGGCCAATGTGTACATTGCCCCGGGAGCCACTGCTTCTGCTGAAATCGCCGTAAACGGAGGCAATAGCGGGATTTTTATCAAGTCAATGACGGTTAGCGGGCCAAACGCGGACTTGTATCAATTGGTAGCTGGCAATATGGCCAATGGGTTTATCAAACCGAATACTACCCATAATGTACAGATTAAGTTTAATGGTACAGAAGCCGGACAGATGGCTACTCTGTTGATAAATCACGGAAAATCAGGGACTAAGGAAATTCTTATCAACAACACGACTGCTGCTGGACCAGGTAATCCCCCCGTGGTCAGCAATCCAGGCATGCAAGTAAATCTGGAAGGCGATGTGGTGAATTTGCCCATAATAGCCAGCGACCCGGATGCCGGGCAAACGCTCAGTTACTCGGCAACCAATCTGCCGCCCTCGCTCACGATTAATCCCAGCACCGGGCTCATTTCGGGGATACTCGATGAGGCAACAGGCACAGGCGTAAATGGGGCCTTTGTAGAAGAAAACGGGCGGGTGATTATGCAAATTGAGTCGGCTCCCTTAGCCAATGGATGGACACAAGGTACTGATGGAAGCATTACCTTCTACCAGGCCACCACCAATAACTTAAGCAATCCGGCTGGCGGAGGCATTCTGAATTATGATGTCCAAATTACGACACCCGGCGTATATCGCTTTCTTTGGCGAAGTAAGATTAATCAGGGCAGTTCTAATACCGAGTCAAATGATAACTGGCTCAAACTGCCCAATGATGCCAATGTGTGGTTTTTTGGATATAAAGGCGCGGTAAGCAGCGAACAACAACTTATCAATGCGCTGCAAGGCAACCAAGCCAATGTTGTCTTTCCCAAAGGCAGTAGCCGCATAACCGCCGCTACCACGCCCGAAGGTGCCGGCGCCAGTGGTTTCTTTAAAATCTATATGAACGCGCTAAGCAATTGGCCTTGGATTGCCAGTACAAGCGACTTTGATCCTCATCAGATTTATGTTTGGTTTGTCAACCCAGGGACTTACACTTTGCAAGTATCTAACCGCTCAGCGGGCCACGCCATTGAAAAAATGGCCCTTTATAAAATAAATACCTATACCAATAACTACAGCACTACCACGCTCACCAATGCCCCTGAATCGCCCCGGGTAACGGTAGGTGGCGAAGGCTCGGCGGGAACCTACGCGGTTACCGTAACTGCCACCGACAATGGTAGTATTTCCCAAAGTGCTAGCCAGACTTTTAC
>JAAUUB010000072.1 GCA_012031215.1 Microscillaceae bacterium
GTGTCTGGGTACGGTGGTGATACCCGGGCCACCCGTTTTACAACGAACTGCCCTGGGGCAGGGGGCCGTGCTTGGCTTTGCCCGTCTGGGGAAAGTTTTTTGAGAAGCTATACCGCGACCCCGAACTGCGGGCAAAATATCCTAAAGAGGCTTTTGAGAAGCCAGATGAAATTAATATAGAACTGGATTGCTCCAAAATGGAACTAGAGCGCAAAAGGTTGTTGGAAGGAAGAGAAGTGTTATTTTAGCAGCTATTTGCTACTGATTCAAAATCCGCCTCGGTGTGCAAGCATACCGAGGCGGATTTTTTTGTAAAAAGAAACTGTTGACTACCGGATTCTTTTTTTCATCAAGCTTATTTTGAACCTTGATTACTAAACACGGTTTCGGCAAGGCCAGGCAGGGTGCAATCATAGGGGGCCAGGTCGCGCGAGATATTTTTAAAATCATTTTCGGCATCTAGGTTGGCAAACTGGGCATTGCGGTTGTTGCGTACACAAATCCGGTATTCAGGCTTTACCTGTCCGCGGGCATCCCGCGTGGCGGGGTCCACTATGCCATCATACAAAATGTCGGGCACATCCTTGCCAAATTTCAGTTTAAAGCGAAACAGCTTGCCCAGTCGGCCTTTGCTGGTGGGTCTCACCGCATCGCGGGCATATTCATTGTCGTGAATAGAAATTCCGGTGGGGTAAGGGTAATAAGCCGAATCATTGATGGGGTTTTCGGTCATAAAATAGCTCACAATGCTGGTTCCGGCAGTACGGTTTCTCAGAATTTTATTATTAAAAATCTCTACCTGACTGGTAGCCAAAATCATTATTCCGGTTCCGTCGGGTACTTTGGCCACGATATTGCCTTTGGGAGCAAAATTGGGAAAGTTATTGTCTCGAATGAGGTTATCAAAGACCCGTACATTCCCGCCTTTTTTGACCACAAGGTCGGGCAGGTCAAAGACCAAAATCCCGCCCGTATTTTCATACGCTTCATTTTGATAGACATCAGCCATACGTGAGTTTTCAATCTCAATCCCGGCTACGTTGTGATAGGCCTGGCAGCGGCGGACAATGATATTTTCGGATTGCCCCACATAAATTCCGGCATCCGAAGCCCCAATGGCCTGGCAGTCTTCAATCAGCACATTCTGGCATTGCACCGGATACAAGCCGTAGGCTCCATTATCGGGGCCGGGCTTTCCGGTCCACTCTACCCTTACATTCCGAAACACAATGCCATTGACATGCATGGTCTTGATGGCATCGCCTTTGCTATCCTGGATGGTCAAATCCTGAATGACAATATTACGGGCATTGCTCACGCGAAGGCCTTCGGCTCCATCCACCTGGCTCTTAAAGCTCAGCACGGTTTTGTCGCGGCCGGCCCCTTTGATGACAATGTCTTGTTTGTCCTCGAGGGAAAGACTCCGGGTCAGGCTAAAATTGCCCGCTTCCAGGCTAATGGTGCTGCCATTCTCGGCCATTATGAGCTGAGATTGCAGTTTTTTCTGGATTTCGGGCTGGGCCAGCAGTCCCAGGCTGAACACCATCATAGGAAAAAGAAGTAAGTAACGCATACGATTCCGGGTTAGGTGATATTTTACCTAAAAATAAGGATAATTCTACAAATAATTCACTCCTGTTCCGCATTTTTATTGGCCAGCCATTGGTAAGTGGCTTCCTGAGAACGGAGGCCTGGCTGGGCTTCTTCCGGGAGCAGTACCATATTTTGTAACCCAGCATTGAGCCAGGTCGCTTTTTGATTATCTTCTAGCTGAAAATCAATAATTTGCAAGATTTCTGCTTTCAGCCCCAGGTCATAAACCGGAAACACTACTTCTACCCGATAATATAGATTGCGCCGCATCCAGTCTGCTGAGCCTAGATAGACTTCTGGCTTGCCTCCGTTTTCAAACACAAAGACCCGGGCGTGCTCCAGGTAGCGATCTACAATGCGCCGCACCCGAATATGCTCACTTTGGCCCTCGATTCCCGGCACCAGACAACAAATGCCCCGCACGATAAGGTCTATTTCCACGCCCGCCCGATTGGCTTCATACAGTTTATCGATCATGGCCGTATCTTCCAGATTGTTTATTTTGATAATAATGCGCCCATTCTCCCCCTGTTTGGCTTTGAGGATTTCACGGTCAATCAATTGGGCAAAACGGGGTAAGATATTGAACTGCGATACGAGCAAATGTTTTAGCTCTGGCACAGGCTTTCTTTTATTCAAAAACTTAAACACGTGGTTCAGCTCGGCGGTCATTTCACGGTGGGCAGTAAAGAGGCCGTGGTCACCATAAATCTTGGCCGTGCTCTCGTTAAAGTTTCCCGTGCCCATAAAAGCAAATTCCTGGCGATGGCCGTCTTTTTTACGAATGACTAAGGCTACTTTGGCGTGGACTTTCAGGCCGGGAATGCTGTAGGTAATTCTTACGCCTTCTTTCTGCAGCATTTCGGCCCAGCGCAGGTTGTTTTCCTCATCAAAGCGGGCTTTTACTTCTACAAACACATTTACTTTTTTGCCATTGCGGGCCGCACTAATCAAGGCATTGGCAATAAAAGACTCGGAAGCTACCCGATACACTGTTAATTTAATCTCCGTTACGTGCGGGTCAATGGCGGCTTCGTTGAAAAAACGCAAAACATAATCATAAGAATGATAAGGAAAATGCAAAAGATAATCGCGGCGGGCAATGGCTTCCAGCATGGATTCTTGGGCATCCAGGTCTTGATGGTTCAGGGCGGGCCAGGGGGCTTCTTCCAGTTCGGGCTTCAATGGATTGGGAAACGCCATAAAATCAAAGAAATTATGGTAACGCCCGCCAGCAACTGCATCGTCATCCCCTATTTCATACACATTTTGTAGAAAGGCTCGCATGGTTTCGGGCATTCTGGCATCATACAAAAAGCGCGAGGGCAGGCCAAGATTGCGCAAATGCAGATGCGTACGGATTTTATCAATTAAATCGCCGGCAAACTCATCGTCCAGGTGCAAATCGGCATCCCGGTTGAGCTTGATGCAATAGGCTGCTTCAATTTCGTAGCCCGGAAAAACATAGGCCATGTTGGCCCGGATAATATCATCCAGAAAGATAAAATAATGCTGCCCATTGCGAGGGCTAAGCTTCCGAAAGCGGGGCAAATGGTGGGAAGGAATATTGAGCAAGGCATATTGAGAAGTCTCCCGGGCTTGGTCTTTGCGCCTTAGCTGAATAAAAAAAATAAAGGCGGCGGTTTTTGAGAAAAGGGGGCGGATTTTTTTCCGAAAAAATCACGGGCTGAAGATACGTAAGCACCCGGCTCCGGAAAAAATGACGAATTTCGGCCTGGTGCGCCTTTTCTACTTGCTCATTTTGATACAAAATAATGCCCTTTTGGGCCAAGGCGGGGAGTAGTTGTTCGCGATAGATTTGTCCGTATTCGTGTTGCTGCGTTTTGACCTGTAGCATGATTTCATCCAGCAAGGCATCCAGGTCTTCGGCTTGGTTTCCTAAGGCCACCAGCCGCGCACTGCGGAGGGCCGCAACCCGCACCCGAAAAAACTCATCCGAATTGGAGGAATAGATAGCCAGAAAACGAATCCGGTCATACAAAGGCAGTTCAGGATTGGCAGCTTCCTGCAAAATGCGGTAGTTAAACGAGAGCCAGCTTAAGTCGCGGTCAAAGTACAGCCTGGATGCTTGCATAAAAAAACATGATAAAGCTTTAATAATCAAAGGCAAAAAATCTTTCTCCCTCACTCCCGGTCTAAATTAAAAAGCTTTGTTGAGAAAAGCCAAGCCCCCCTTTATAATTCTGGCAAAGCAGGCGCATAATCCCAGGCCTGCCACTGCCATTGGCCTTCGGCTTCCTGTATCCAGTAGTACAATCCCTCGGGAAGATGAGAAACCTCTAAATCGAGATAAAAAGTGCCCGCTCGGGCTGCTTTTTGGCCCCAGGCAAAGACCTCTTGTCCTTTTGTATCCAGAAGACGCAAATACAATGGAAAGCCAGCTTTTTGGATGGCAAGCCCCACCTCTATTGCTGTGGGGGCTGTCCTGCGAATAAGCAGCGTTGGGTGGCTGGCCCCCAGCATCGCGGGCGGGTGAGTACTGAGCCAGGCCCAGGTTTGGGGAGGCAATACCAGGCGGTTTCTTGCCTTTCGTGGGGCAAGACTTTCAAAATTTTCTCCCGAATACATTGCGACATAAAAATTTTCGGGAAAAATGGCTTCCAGCCACAAGACCTGATTTTTGCTATCAGCATTGTAGAGCCAAGCTCCTAATTCCCAATCTTTTTGCCAAGCATAGGCCCTTAGAGTATCTTCACTGCCCATTTGCCGAAGGCTTTGCCATTTTCGCCCTAATTGGCTCCAGGCCAGATATTGCCAGAAAAATGCGGCTGGAGGCGACACCGCCCCCTCCCTGATTGCCAGCGTTAGATAGGCAAGGTGGGAAAAGCTAAGCAATTCCCATAATTTGTAGCCTACGGTTCCAAGTCCCTCGGCAGGAAGGGTACAGTGCAGGGCCAGGCTTTGGCCCGGTTGCAAAGCCTGGCTTGCCGCTTGCCAGTGTTGGGCCAGCGTTTTGAGAGGGTGGCAGGCCAGCACATCGGAAATATCTAATAGATACCCTTCCAGATAAAACTGATGTTGAAGAAGCCATGCATTCCAGGCTTGCTCAAAGGAAGACTGAGGCTTTGCAAAGCCCGCTTGCGCCCGAAAAGCTAAGCCCGGAAAATAAGCCCGCCAGGCCTGTTTGAAATCCGAAAAATCCCCCCCGGCACTTGGTAAATCTACCCCTGGCACTACCTCGATGGCCTCCAAAGGCCAACCCTGCCATTGGGCCGGAGTAGCGGTTCCCAGCTCTGCCCAGCCCAGCCGACAAACAATTCTCCGTAAATCAGTTTTTGACAAAGACGAACTTTGCGGAGGTAAGCCCCCCCTCCACAATACATAGGGAGGCATCAAGGCCGAAGAAGGGCCTGAATGAGTGGCCGTCCTTTGCCAAAAGAGCCGGGCTGGTGCGGGAACAAGGGGAATTTTCTGAGTCTGTTTTCGCCGGGCAGAAGGCTCGGTTTGCAACCAAAACAAAAAGCCTAGCCCGATACTCAATAATAATATTTGGGCCAATACTTCATCCATCGTAAAAGGGTCTTCTTTTTTCAAAATTGCGCCACCCAAGCGTAAATCTAAGTGTCAAAGGATTTATCTTTACACAAGTTAAATTTTTATTGAATAATTTTAAATTTTTAAGACAAATGGATTCTTCACAAGTGGTTTTGATTACAGGCAGCAATAGCGGTTTTGGTCGCCTGGCCGTCGAGACCTTGTCAAAAGCCGGGCATCAGGTCTATGCTTCTATGCGCCAGTTGCATACAAAAAATGCCGAAGCGGCCAAAAGCCTGCAAGAATGGGCCGAGGCCGAAAAAGTAATCGTAAAATTAGTAGAAATTGATGTTACTGACGAAGCCTCTGTGCAATCGGGGGTAGGCCAGGTTTTGGCCGAGGCCGGGCGGATAGATGTGCTGGTGAACAATGCCGGATTTGGGGTGGCGGGTGTACAAGAAGCCTTTACCCTGGCCCAGACCCAGTCGGTTTTTGAAGTCAATGTATTTGGGGTATTGCGGATGTGCCGGGCGGTTTTGCCCACCATGCGTGCCCAGCGCGCGGGCTTGGTCATTCACATCTCGAGTGGCTTGGGCCGGATGGTTTTGCCTTTTATGGGCCCTTACGCCGCCTCTAAGTTTGCCCTGGAAGCCCTGGGCGAAGCCATGCGCTACGAATTGCTACACTTCGGGGTTGATTCGGTCATCGTGGAGCCGGGGGCTATCCCACTACCGATTTTGGGGGCAAGGTACTCATGCCCGAAGACCAGGCGACCCTGCAAAGCTACGGAGCCGTAGCCGAAATCCCAGGCAAGATGTTTGCCCAATTGGCCGAAAATGCCCGCCACAATCCTCCCGACCCCCAAAGCGTGGCGGATGTCATCAAAAATCTTATCGATTTGCCTTTTGGACAAAGGCCTCTGCGCACGGTTTCGGGCAATGATGTCAAGGCGGTAGAGATGATTAACGAAGCTTCAAGACAAGTGCAGGAAAATGTACTGGCCTATTTTATGCCCAAGTCTCTTTGAGAAAAAGCAGCAAAATGACCTGGTATAGAAGCACCCTTGCCTAAATTTTGTAAATGGAACCTTTTTTTTCGCATACTTTTTCGGGCAAAATCTGGAAAATTTGTGTGGATACTCAGCAGCCGTGGGTAGCCCTCGAAATCCGGGATGCCGAAGCTTGGCAGACCCGTTTTGCGCTGATAGACCTGAGCCAGCCCGCCTGTGTTTGGGAGGATTTGCAAATGGAAGAAAACTGGTGGATAGGGCTGAGTGATGTGCAGGCCGGAGTTTTGCTGCTGCACACCTTCGCGGAGGAAAGTCGCCCCCAACCCACCCATTTGCTAGCCCTGGATGCTCCCAAAGCAGTGTTGCGGTGGCAGGTCGCCCAAAGGCAATTTTGCGGCTGGTTTGAAGAAGGACTGGTTTGGGGCTATACCGAGGCCGAAGGCACCCAAAAATACGAAAAAGTAAGCCTCCTCGAGGGGCGCGTCCTTCAAAGCCTCTTGCCTACGCAGGCAGGCTCCTGGACCAAACCCCATTATCTTGATTTTTCCTTTCCCCATCATTATCCGGAGGGCAGTGCCGCCTTCAAAACCCTGGAAAAATTTGCAAAAAATCATTTATATTGTAATATTCAGGGAGAGGCGGCGTATTGGGAATATAAAAATCTGATGATAATGGCTTTTTTTTATGAAAAAGAAGCCGTTGTTTTACAAGATTTATTAATTTTAAATAATGAAGCACAAATTTTGTTGAGAGAGACATTAAGTACAGATTATCAAGGACTTACTAAGGATGTCTTTTTCCTGTTTCAGCAGTATTTATTCGTAATTAAAAACAAGCATCAATTGCAAGTTTATTGCCTTTAATTTCACTTTAATCGTATGAATATGACGGCATTCCGCTTTTTACTCCTCGGCCTCATCTGGGCCAGCCTTTCGCTGGGTGTGCAGGCACAAAAGCTGCAAATCGAGACCCAAAACGGGCAAAAATTTATTATGCATACAGTGCAGCCTAAAGAAAGCCTTTGGGGCATTGCCAAATTGTATGATGTAAGCACGGATGAAATTGTAAAACACAATCCGGGTGTAGATAAAGTGCTTAAGCATGGCACTAAAATTAAAATTCCTTACACCGAGGCGGCCACCAGCCCAAAAACTTATCAATCGGCCAACCAAGCCGAACTCGAAATCAGCAATGCCCCTACCACCCACACCGTTCAGCCCAAAGAATGGTTGAACAAAATCGCCAAAGAATATGGAGTAACGGTGGAGGAAATCAAAAAGTGGAACGGCCTGGAAGGTGAAACCATTAGCCCCGGGCAGGAACTTATCGTGGGCATAGGCAAAAGCCAGGCGAAAAACAAAAACCAGCCAACCCAGCCTGAAACAGCCAAAAACCCGGACAAGCCCACCAACACCACTAAAAACCAGGCCCTAAAATCACCTGCCCCCGGCGAAATGACCTACCATACCGTAGCCGAAGGGGAGGGTTTGTATAGCATCGCCAAAAAATATGGGGCCAGTATAGAGGAAGTGCAAGCCTGGAACGGCCTGAGCAATACCCAGATTAAAGCGGGCGACAAATTAAAAATTTATAAATCGTCGGCTACCACAGCCCTTATCCACAAGGTGGCGGCCAAGGAAACGCTTTTTGGCATTGCCCTGCGATACGATGTCAAGAAAGAGCAAATCCTGGAATGGAACCAACTCAAAGAGGAAAAAGTCTTAGTAGGCCAAAGCCTCAAAATCTATCCCGGCCCCAAAGCCACGCTTAACCCGACCACCCCCTACCACCACCACCCCGCCCCTGGCGCAAACCAATCCGGGCACGGGCACTTTGCCCAACCTGACGGGAAACACTCCGACCAACCCCGGCACGGGTGCTTTGCCCACTGATTTAGGCTCGTTCACCGGTAATCCTGACTATACACCGCCAGGCACTTCTTTTCCCACTGCCCCACAAACGGGCGTGTATGAGCCACAAAGGGGCTCAGGGGATGTCTATACTACCGCTACTTCTTCGCCCCTGATTTTGCCCATTACCGCCGGGATGAATCTTTACACCCTGCAAAACCAATACAATGTACGCAAGACAGAGCTTAAATACTGGAATCAGGATAAAGGTTGGAACCCGGCCGATAACAGCCCCAAACTGATTGAAGGACAAACACTTCGGCTTTATGTACCCCAGCGTCTGAGCCATCCTGTTCAACCCGGCGAAACGCTTGAAAGCATTGCGGCATTATATGATGTCAACTGGAGGCAAATCGAGATTTGGAACGGTTTTCCCGAAAAGCAAGGCAATAACCTGCTCAAAACCAAGATAGGCCAGCCTTTAATCATCCACAAGCGCACCGGACCCAAACCCACGCCTGATTTTGAAGCCCGTGCAAAGGCCAATAATGACTATACTACCCAAACCTTGGGCTATGACCCCAGCCTGCCGCCGCTTACCAACCCTCAGACTGGCTATACCCAGCCCGGCTACCCCACTGGCACCCAACAACCCGGCTACACCCAGCCCGGCACGCAAGCCTTTATTACCCATACCGTGCGTCAGGGAGAATTTTTATATGACATTGCCCAAAATACGGGGTTACCATACGCGATATCAAAACCTGGAACAACTTGCCCGATTATGGCAATCCGGCCCCCAATACCCAACTCAGAATCTACAGCAATCCGAGCAACCCAGGCACTACGCCCAATTACACCAATCCGGGTACGTATAACCCCAGCATGCCCGACAACGGCCTGAACCGGGGAGGAAATCCTGTCCCTACGGAGGCGAATCCTTACAGCAATCCTTATGGCACCAATTATGGTGGCTATACGCCGCCGCAAAATCCGACCACAAACCCTAACTACGGCACCAATTATCCGACGGAAACGCGCCCGGCTTACACCCCAAATGCCACCGGCGGATACAATGTGCAGGAAGAAGGCCTGGCCAGCCTGACCCGCTTTGCCCATTCCAAGCCTTATTATGTCTTGCACCGCACAGCTCCCGTAGGCACAACCATTATCATCACCAACAAAGCCAATGGAAAGTCGGCTACGGCTGAGGTAGCCGCGCGTATGAATCCCGGCGATGCGCCTGCCGGGGTAGTCATTGAGGTAAGTTCGGCCGTAATGCGCCGCCTGGGGGTGAATGAAAGCCAAAAACCAGTGGTGAAGATTGAATACACGATGCCTCGCCGCTAGCCGAAACTGAATGACCTAAGTTTCATCAAAAGATTTTCCGGGCGAGGCAAAGACCTCCCCGGATTTTTTTTGTAAATTGGCTGTTAATACGGATGCTTTGATGGCCTGTGTAAGGGATAAAGCCATAACTCGGTATTTTTTTGCGCACAATTACCTACTCATAAAAAACACAATCTATGCTATTGACGACGGCTCTTCGCACCTCACTGGTTTTGCTGGCCTTTCTGCATTTTGTCCCTTCGGCAAAAGGGCAGGTGAAGTTTGAAAGAGGGCTGGCTGAAGTTATCCTGGGCCAACAAAATACTGGCAAGCATTTAGTGATGCACCGTACCTTGCCTATTGGCACTTTGGTAGGCTTGCGCAATCCGGCCAATGGCCTCACCACTACCGCAAAAGTAGTCAGTAAACTGCCTAACATCGGGGCCAATGAAAAGCTTATCTTGAAGATTTCTCAAACTGCCTACGATGCCCTCCTGGCTAGCGGAAAGCGGTTTGCGATTGAGATATACCCAGTGGCCGCCCGAAAAATCACCCACGAGGTTGCCGCCGGCGAAACGCTCTACAGCATTGCGAAAAAATATAAAATCACGGTGGCCCAGATTCGGGAATGGAATGGTTTGACCGAAGACCACCCCCTCAGTATTGGCCAAAAGCTAAAAATAGCCCCCTGACACAAACATCCCCCCGAGCCGCTTTCAAGGGTCTTTTTTATAATTTAATGGCTCGGGTCATTTCGCGCTTGCCTGGCGGGCCGGGAAGGCTTTCTACGGCAAAGCCAACTGCTTTCAGATGGCGCTTGAACTGCCCTTTGGCACAATAGCTCACCAATACCCCTTGCGGGTGCATCATTGCGGCAATTTTTTCAAAAACAGGCAATTCCCACAAAGCAGGGTGCTTTTCGGGGGCAAAGGCATCAAAATAGACCAAATCCAGCGAACTGGCCCCGGGCCATTCTTCCAGCGTAGCTTTTATTTTGAGCAATTCAAACTGGGGGTTTATCAAGCTGGCTACATTCCAAGGGGCTTGGTGCAGGGCTGAAAAGGGCAAAGTGGCCGCAAAAGGCAAAACTGCTTCAAAATTTAATTGAGATACCATTTGCTCCGAAACCGGAAAGGGCTCCAGGCCTATGTACATCACCCGGGCTGCCGTGGGCAAGGCCAGGGCCGTAAGCCAGGCATTCAGCCCCGTACCAAAGCCTACTTCCAAAATTTGGATTCGTTCTGCTTTTTCCAATACATATTTTAATCCTCCTTCAATAAAAACATGCTGCGATTCTGTGAAGGCCCCATGCCGGGAGTGATAAATTTCCTGAAAAGCCGGACTATAGAGCGTAAATGAGCCGTCGCCCGTGATTTGTATTTCCAGAGGAAGTTGGTCCATAAGCGAAATATTGTACTTTTTTTTAAAAATGATTTACAAAAATAAATAGCTGAATGCAACTATGGCCATCATCCTCCCTCTATACAGGCAATGAGGTTATAGAGGGGCAACAGGATTTTGAATTATCTTTGAAAAGCGTTTAAGGTTCAATAAAAAATATTGGCCAAGAAAACTATTCACCTTACAAAACTACTTAAATTATGCGCAAGCTTTTTGTCTTTCGCACTCTTGATGATTGTTATTCAACTAGCCCGGGCTCAGGAATCCCCCCCTCCCAAGTTATTTCTCAACTGCACGAGTTGGAATTGTTTTGAAGATTTTATCCGCACCGAATTGTCCTTTTTTGACTATGTCCGCGACCGTTTCGAGGCCGATATTCAAGTCTTGATTATTAGCCAGGAAAATGCGGCGGGGGGCGACCAATACACCCTTACTTTTTTGGGCGGCCACCATTTCACGGGTATGCAGGATACCCTTACTTTCTCCACCCGACAAACGGACACAGATGACATGGTGCGCAATCAAATGCTGCGCGTCTTGAAGCAGGGGCTTTTGCCTTTTGTGCTCAAAACGCCTTTGGCGCATCAGGTAGAGGTTAGCTTTCCAATTCGTAAAGTAGAGGAGGCCCTTATTCAGGAAGACCCCTGGAACTATTGGGTCTTCAACATAGGCTCCAATGCCTACTTTGATGGTGAGAGCAATCGGAGCTATTTGTCTGTGTCGGGCAATGTGAGTGCCAGCCGTATCACGCCCCAGTCTAAGCTCAATCTCACCGCCGGTTATAACCAGAATATCACCCGCTTTGATATTGACAACACCACCTTTGAGGCTCGCAACAAATCCTACAACATCCGAGCCTTGTACGTAAAAAGTCTGAGTGAGCATTGGGGGCTAGGGGCTTACTACCGAGGCTTTCACTCCATTTTTGAGAATATTGATTTTTCTCAAATCTTGTCGCCAGCCCTAGAATACAGCGTTTTTCCGATTGCCGACAATACCCGGCGGCAATTTCGCATCATTATCAGGCTGGGGTGCGCCATCAATATTATTTGGAAGAAACTATCTTCGATAAAAACCGTGAAATGCTGCCCTTTCAGCGGCTCAATGTGATTTTGAGCTATACCCAGCCCTGGGGCACACTGGAGACCACCCTGTTTGGCTCGCAGTTTTTGCACGATGCCGAAAAATTTCAGGTAGGCCTTGACATCAGCCTTTCCTGGCGCATAATCGAGGGGCTATCGCTGGATATGTGGGGGGGCTTTAATTATATCAAAGACCAGATTTCGCTGGCCCGCTCCGAGGTGGATGAAAGTGTGTTTTTGCTCAATGGGCGGCAGTTGCCTACCAGCCTGAATTACTACACGTGGATGGGCTTGAGCTATACCTTTGGTTCTATCAACAATTCGGTGGTCAATCCGCGCCTAAATGGGATAGATTGAGCAATATAGCTTTTATTTGCAGTCAAAAGCATTTTTGCCGACTGTAACGGAATAGAAATGGAAACAGCAAAGGCCTGGGATTTGCCCCAATACATTGAGCACACGCAGCTCAGCCCCCTCATCCGGGCCGAGGAAGTAGAAAAACTGGTGGCCGAAGCCAAAGCCTGCCAGTTTGCCGGAGTTTGTGTGCCGCCTTACTGGGCCAAGAAAGCCCGCCGAGATTTGGGCGATTCGCCCGTGCAACTGGTTACGGTCATTGGTTTTCCCTTGGGCTATCAACGCTCGGAGGTCAAAGTGCAGGAGGTCTTGAGCGCCCAGCGCGAGGGGGTGCAGGAGTTTGATGTGATGCTGAACCTCTCCGCGCTTAAAAATGAGGCGTACCACTGGATAAAGATAGAGATGGCTCAGCTTTCGCAAATCATCCACGAAAAAGAGGGCTTGCTCAAAGTCATCATCGAGACCGCCTATCTCAATGAAGCCGAAATGGAAAAAGTATGCCAGGTATGCGTGGATGCGGGCGTAGATTTTATCAAAACCTCCTCGGGATATGCCTCCGAAGGGGCTACCGAAGAGAAAGTGCGGTTTTTGCGCCAGATTTTGCCAGTTCAAATAGGCCTGAAGGCTTCGGGCGGCATACGTACCTGGGCACAGGCCCGGGCCTTGCTGGAAGCAGGTGCAGACCGATTGGGCACCTCGCAAGCACTGGCCATTATGGCCGCCTGGAAGGACGAAACAAGTGAGTAGCTTTTTATAAATTTTGCTACTTTTGCAGATTGGTAAATGGATAGATATGAAATTATATAAATATTTTTGGTTGAGCCTAGTCGTAGTATTGCTAGACCAGTTCATTAAGTTGTTGGTGCATTTTAATATGGAAATGGGGGCCCTGGGCGAAATTAAGCTTTTGGGAGATTGGTTCAAGATACACTATATCCTCAATCCGGGCATGGCTTTTGGGCTAAAGCTGGATGCCACCTATGGCAAACTGGCTTTGAGCTTATTCAGGATTTTGGCCACCGTGGGCATTGCCTATTATATCACCGTACTAGTGCGCAAGTCCTCGCATCCGGGCCTGATTTGGTGCGTGGCTCTGATTTTAGGGGGGGCGGTAGGCAATGTCATTGACAGTACATTTTATGGACTGCTGATTCCGGGCAATTTGCCCGTAGATGCGCCCATGGCTGTTTTTCATGGGCAGGTTATTGATATGATTTACCTGGATATTTGGGAAGGGCCACTTCCCTCCTGGATTCCTTTCATAGGCGGAAAGTATTATTCTTTTTGGCCTATTTTCAACATTGCCGATGCCTCTATTTTTGTGGGGGTATGTTTGATTTTGATTATGCAAAAGCGGTTTTTTGCTCCGGTAAGCAAAGCCACCCCCACCACGGAATTGCCCGAAACCAACCAGGCACAGACCAAAGAAAACTAAGGCTTCAAAACATGGAATCAGGGACGGGGAAATTTTTCTGCCTGTTCGGCAATCTGCATCTGCAAATCTTGAATTCTATCTTCGTATTCCGTAATCCGTTTTTTCATAGATTCTTCCTGGCTTTTGAGCGTTTCGGTGGCCTCGAGCGATTCGAGCAATAACTGCCGGATGCGCATCTCAGATTGTTTGGCCTCGGTGATGTCGCGAGAAAAAATGGATAAACCCGTTACTTGCTCTTCTTCGTCGCGAATGGGATTAAACCAGTATTCACGATAAGTTTTATTGGGAAACTTGCCCGTGTCCATCACTTGTACAAAACGCTCACCTTCCAGGGCACGGTCATAAAGTGCCTGCCAACGCCGCATTTCTTTGGTGGAATGAAATTGGAAGATAGACTGGCCCAATTGCAGGTCAAAACCCGCCCGGCGATAAGTGTTTTCACATACCTCATTGAAGATAATGAGCCGATATTCTTTGTCGAGGGCCAGGATAAGGTCCTCGGTATCATTGATAAGCGAATAGAGGTGCGACTGGGTTTGCTTGAGGCGGTTTTCGGCCAGCTTTTGCTCGGTGATGTCTTCTATAAAAATAGAAGCGCCGATGACCTCCTTGTCTTCATTGATAATGGGATTGTAATGGCGCTCGTGAATCACGGGGCGGGCTTCGCGTACAAAATGGCGTAGTATTTCAAATTTTTTGCCTTCCAGGGCTTGCTCGTATTCGTGGCGATACTGCTGGGTTTCGGCGGCGGGCAGGGCTTCCAAAAGGTTTTGCCCTACGCGCAAGTCGCGGTAGAGCTGACGCATGGCGCGGTTGACCACTGTGATTTGGTAATTTTTATCATAGGCCAGAATGGCGTGGGAGGTATTATTGATAAGGGCATCCAGATTGGCTTCTTTGTAAGAGAGTTCGCGTTGGGTGGCGTGCATCTGTCTTTGCGCCAACTGGAGGTCATACATATTTTGGCGCATTTGCTCCTCTTTGGTTTGCAAATCCTGGGTAAGGGCCTGTGAGGCTACCAAGAGCGCTTTGGTGGTTTGGTTGGTGCGGCTGGCGGCAATGTTTTGCCCCAGGGTTTCGGCTAATTTTCGCACGAGTTCTATTTTGAAGTCAGGAAGTTCTTCAAAAGCCGCCATTTCCAGGACCCCTTGTGTGCCCGCATTGCTGGTAAGGGGGGCCAGCAGGAGGCAGGCTGGGCGGGCTTCTCCCAGCCCTGAGGTGATACTGACATAATCAGGGGGGATTTCGCGAAGGTACATGAGTTCACCCTCGAGCCAGGTTTGCCCTACCAAGCCCTGCCCTGGGAAGATTCTTTTTTCCAAAAATCGTTTTTTTTGGTAGGCAAAGGCCGATTTTAACTCCAGAAAATTGGTTTCATTTTCTTTTTCATGAACAAAAACCCCTACCTGGTTCACCCCCAAATATTGGGCAATATCCGCCACAAACACCTCCAGCATGCGGTCAAGATTATCGGCATAGCGGGTCAGGATGTCGCTGAGCTGGGCTATGCCCTGGTTAATCCAGGCTCTTTGCTCAGTTTCGCGCGATAGCTGGCTCAGGTTGCTTTGCAGGTTTTGGAGGGCTTTGCCCAGGGCACTGCTAAGCGGAAAGACCGACTGCTGGGCCAGTTCTTCACTTTTGCGGGTGGATTCAGCATACTGGCGCAATTGTACCAGGGCATTTCGCAAAACATTGAGGGCCACGGCCAGCCCGCCCAATTCGCGATATTTGACCCTGACATTGGCGGGGAGGTTGCCTTGAGCCAGTTGAAGCCCAAAAGTCCGGAGGTGGTTGAGGTCGAGCCGCACCCTTTGGTAGAACCAAAAGCCCCCCAAAGCCCCCAAAAGCAAAGCACTTATGAGCAAGACCGTTCGCCAAATAAACCAGTATTGGCGGTCATAGTCAAAAATCTGCCCCTGAGCCACCCGGTCTATTTCCAACTGTAATTGCATTTCTTCCAGTATCTGTACCAGTTCTTCGGTGAGCGGCAATAATTGGAGCTGAAATATTTCGGGAAGCTGGCGGCTGGTGAACGCCTTTTGGGCCACCCGATACAGGCGGGTGAGCTTGGCACGAACAGCCAGCAAGCTTGTAGATTTATCCTCACTATTTATTTTTTGCCAGGCTTTTTCCAATGCTTGCTGGGCAGGCCAAAGCTGCTTTTGCCAAAGTTCCCGGGCTTTTAGTTTTTGCTTCTCTTTTTGCAAAACTGGGTCTGCCTCGGAAGAATGAAGGTTTTGCGCCCAAAGCCCCAGGTGTAGGCTCAGGGCAATTTGTAAATTGGCCAATTGATGGGTCGCCAGCGTATATACTTCCGATGTATAAGCATTTTGCCGTAGATAGGCTTGCCTAAGTCGGCTATCGCTCAGCCAAACCCCCAGCAATAAAAACCCAAGGCTGAGCAAAAGGCCCAACAATTGCCAGCGAAGCGCGGATAACCAGGATTTTTTGAATCGAAAACGGGCCATAAATTTGTTTGCCACTAATTTTTTATGCCATTGGCCCACACAATCGCCGGATTGAGGGGAGGGAAAACCGATAAACGCACATTATTTATTATCAAGAAAATCATTTGCAAAATTCAGGCAAATTTTACGGTTTAGTAACTTTCCTTTTCGCTGGGGAAGTCGCCCTCTTTCACATCCCTGACATAATGCTGGATAGCTTCGGTCATCACCTGGTGGATATTGGCATAACGCCGCAAAAACCGGGGGTTAAACTCCTGATTGATGCCCAGCAGGTCGTGCAAGACCAGAATCTGCCCGTCAATGTCTGGCCCGGCCCCAATGCCAATGATGGGGATTTGTACAGATTGCGCCACCTTTTTGGCCAGCTTGGCCGGAATTTTCTCGAGCACAATGGCAAAACAGCCACAATCTTCCAGAATCTGGGCATCTTCAATGAGCCGGGCCGCTTCTTGTTCTTCTTTAGCCCTCACAACATAGGTCCCAAATTTATAGATAGACTGCGGAGTAAGCCCCAAATGTCCCATCACGGGCACCCCTGAGCTCAGCACCCGCTCTACGGATTCGCGGATTTCGCGCCCCCCTTCCATCTTGATGGCGTGTGCTCCGGCTTCTTTCATAATCCGAATCACAGAGCGCAGGGCCTCCGAAGAATTTCCCTGATAAGAACCAAAAGGCAAATCCACTACGACCAAAGCCCGGCTCACTCCCCGCACTACCGAAGCCGCATGGTAAATCATTTGGTCAAGGGTAATGGGCAGGGTGGTTTCGTGGCCCGCCATCACATTGGAGGCCGAATCGCCCACCAGGATAGCATCTATTCCGGCCCCATCCACAATCTTGGCCAGCGAAAAATCGTATGCCGTTAGCATCGTGATTTTCTCCCCCCGGTTTTTCATCTCCTGGAGGGTGTGGGTTGTTACGCGTTTAATTTCCTTGTAAGAAGACATGCGAGTAGTTTTTGCAAATATAACAAAGGTCTCGGCCCCCAAATTCAGCAAGTATTTACTCCTCAAAGATGAGACCGGGCCTTATTTCCCCGCCCCTTGTTTGAGTTATCATTGGTGAAGATACACATATAATGTATAAAAAAACGCCCGATTGGCCTTTTGTAAAAATAATTTTGAAGACGTTTAAGCAATAATCTAAATTTAGCCTGGTTTCTCCTTGCCCAAAGCTGTTTTTTTAGATAAAATAACGAATACTGTTTGTGGATATCTTTTGCTCAATCAAATACGCCTGAAAATTAGCCCAATGAAGGCTGTTTTCAATGACCCAACTGTCCGAAGAAAGCACTATCTCAGCGCATTGCACCAATACCTTGTCGGGATTGGGAACCAGTTCGGCCTGCCAGGGCCAGCCCGCTTCTTGCGCTTCGGCCAAAAGCATTTTTTTCAATCGCCCGCTGTTGGAAATAGGCGCATCGAGCCACCAAAAAGCCTCACTTACCCCTATTTCGGCCAAGGCCTTCCCCATGAGCCTTATGGCGGGCAAGGTTTCTTCTACCTTGCGATAGCTGCCGTGCACACTGGCCAAGTCGCGGTAGCAGCCATCCCGTCCATATAATAAAATTCCGCCCGAAAGGGCGCATTCGGTGGTGATAAGCAAATTATAACCGTCAATGGCCACGCGCTGCCCCCCCAAATCTTTTACCGATATTTCTTTGCGTCCCCTTTTTTGCTGGGCTTCATCTCCACACACACAGCGCATCAGGGCCGTCCTTTGTCTTTGCTGAAGGCGGTAGCGGTCGCCGACCAGTTTGAGTGAGGCATTTTCGGGAAAGCTCCGATTGAGTAAATAAACCATATCTCGAGCCGCTTCGCGCAAAATGCGCATACTTTCTTCCGAAAAAAGCTCGGCATCGCGGATATGCGGCCCCCGGTGTTTTTGCTGATGAGGCATAGGAATTAGTGATGTTGGCCCGGGTTTTCTGTTTTTTCTATCTCAGAGAAGTACCCGGTTAGGGTCAAGGCGATTTTTCAAATTTAAGCATTATCGGCCAATTCATCTTGGCCTGGCCTGGGAAAAAATCTCCCTAAGCGGCAATAATTTCGCAAAAACCTTATATTTGCTCTCAATACAATCCATTTTTCTGATGCAAAAACTTCACTTAATTTTGGGAACATTCTTAGTGTTTTTCATGATATTTCCCGTATTCTCCCAGGATTTTACGCCTGAACAAACAGCGCAAGGCTATGCCAATGAAAATGGCCACGTCTATTTTTTATACAAGGCTTCGCTTTATGGCCCCAAAGTGGTACAAAAAGTGGTGCTTACGGGCTCTTTCCGGGGCTGGAACCAAGACCTCAACGACCCCAAATGGCAATTGCAAAAGCAAAAGGATGATTTGTGGGTGCTCAAAGTAGAAAATCCCAATTACCAACTTATTCCCCCCGCTGCCGAATTTAAATTTCGCATCAACGAAGGGGAATGGATGTCTCCTCCTGCCGGAACACCCAACGAACAGGGGGGCAACCTGGTTTTCCTCAAAGGCCAAACACCGCCCCGGATGCGGGCCGAGATTCGCCGGTCCCGCACCATCTGGGTAACGATTGAAGGCCTCCCCCGCCCCCTCGACAAAAAAGCCTATCGCCTGAAGGATGCCCAGGGAAGGGAAATTCCGATTGCGTCGGTTTTGCCCAATACGGCCTCCCAAACCCTCCTCACCCCGGCCCAAGACCTGGACATCCGCCGAGTTTATTTTCTCGAAATCCTGGGCCAAAACCTGAAATGTGTATGCAATTTTGACGGCTGGTTTCGCGAAATTTATTCCGATAAAGAACTGGGGGCCAACATCAGCCCCGATGGCAAATCCACCACCTTTCGCGTGTTTTCGCCCCGGGCCACAGGCATGAAGCTCTACCTCTACCAACAGGCCGACGATACAAAGCCCTACCAGACCCTGGAAATGCAGGTAGATGCCGATGGGGTTTGGGAAATCACCGTACCCCAAAACCTCAAAGGGATTTATTATGACCTGACCGTGCATGGGCCCGTAGAACCGGGCAACCTCTTTTACGAAGCCAAGCCCGTGCATATCTCCGACCCTTACGCCCGCGTGAGTGTGGATACCTGGGGCAAATGCCGGGTCTGGGAACGGACCCGCCCTGCCACTCCCCTCAAAAATGGCCGCCCCGCCCTGCAGGATGTCATTGCCTACGAAGTACACGTCCAGGATTTTACCGACCTGCTGCCCGTGAGCGAAGACCAGAAAGGCACTATCCCGGCCATGACCCAAGCGGGTTTGCGCAATGAATATGGCCACAAAATAGGTTTTGATTACCTGGTTGACCTGGGCATCAATGTGGTGCACCTGATGCCCATGCAGGAATACCTTCACTGGCAAGACCAGGACTGGCAGGAATCCTTTAAGCAGGATGAATATATGAGCGAAAATGGCATTCACACCGAAAACTATCAGTGGGGCTATCGCACCTCGCACTGCTTTGCCGTAGAAAGCCGCTTTCGGCAGGAAGGCACCGAACAAGGGGCCCAGCGCGACCAGTTTCGTAACTTGGTACAGGCTTTTCACGACAAGGATATGGCCGTGATTATTGACATTGTGCCCAACCATACCGCCGAAAATATGGATGGGCAGGACTTAATTTTTCACTTCAACGCCCTCGATAAACAATATTACTACCGTACCAAGGACCTCGAGCACATTGGGGCCTATGGCAATGAGGTAAAAACCGAAAACCGCCCGATGGTGCAACGCTGGCTCATTGACCAATGCCGCCACTGGATAGAAGAATTTGGGATTGATGGATTTAGAATTGACCTGGCCGGTCAGGTTGATGAGCAAACGCTTTATGCCCTACGCCAGGCTCTTGGCCCGGATATTATCATCTATGGCGAGCCCTGGATAGGTTCTAATGACCCTGACTATGAAGCCAACCCCGATTGGGATTGGTACAAAATAGATTCACCTATTACCTTTTTTCAGGACGATGCCCGCAATGCTTTCAAAGGCCCAGTGAGCAATCCTCAAAACAAAAAAACCGACCGGGGCTATGCCGGAGGCAATGCCACTGAGCGCGAAAGCGTGATGAAAGGCCTCACCTGCACTTTTCCCGAAGAAAAAAGCCCTTTGAGTGGCATCAATTACCTGGATATTCACGATAACTGGGCTTTGGCCGACCAGTTTGCGACCAAAAACTGGGACGGACGCTTTGGCGTGGACGAAGATGCCTATAAAATTGCCGCTCTCTTGCTTTTTACCTCTCAGGGTCCCATTGTGTTGCATGGTGGTTCGGAGATGATGCGGAGCAAAGGAGCCGCCGCGCTTCAGGAAGTGGTGAAGGAAACAAAACAAGGGGTGAAAGTGTATCTTCACGGCAAGCGCGACACCTACAACATCCGGGTAGCCAACCAGTTTGTCTGGAAGAACCTCAAGGACCCCCAGGGCAAATGCGATTATGCGGGCATGTATCAATTTTGGCGGGGGCTGGTGCAAATGCGCAAAAGTGAAGTCGGGCGCCTCTTTCGCAATGCCGAAGCCCTGTCCCCCGATTACTACCGTTTTTTACGCCCGAAAACCCGCATTTGCTGGGCTACGTGGTAGCCGACCGAATCGCCGTGGTGATGAATGTGGAAGAGAAAGCCAATGATTTTCCCGGGTTTGTGTTGCCTGCCGGCAAATGGAAACTGATTGGCGACAATGGCGGCTTTGACCACCTCAAAGGCCTCAAGCGAAAAGAGGGGATGAGCCAGGTAGTGGGTGGCAAGCTTTTGCCCCTGCAATTGCCCGCCTTTGGGTTTAAAGTCTGGATGAAAGAATAAACATCACTTTCTACTGGGAATATTGTATAGCCTCAGGCGAAAGGCCCGGAAAGTATTTCTTTTCCGGCCTTTGGCCTGGCCTTGCCGCCAAAAGAGGTCTTACATCCGTCGGTAGAGTGCCCTAACGTCATCCCGGCTGATTTTTTCTTGCCAGTCTTCGCCCAGAGCGTGCCGCCACATGTGGTGCAGGTTGAGCGTAGTATCAATCATTTTTTCTATTTCGGCCTCCGTCCATTGGGCCGAGAGGTTTTGCGGCAGGCTAATCTCGTGCCGGGCCAGCATGGCTTTAAACTCTGCCACCCCCTCGGGATAAAAATCTTCCAATTGATTAAAGCAAATGCAATTGGCAATACCGTGGCGGGTGCCAAAGACATACGAAAGCCCATAGGACAGTGCGTGGCAAACACCCACCTCCGAATAAGTCAGACTCAGCCCTCCGAAGTATGAAGCCACCATGAGCTTTTCGTCGTTTTCGGGGTTTTGGCCAGCCTTTTCGCCCAAAAAAACCTCCCGGCACAAATCCAGGGCTTTGTAGCCATAGGCTTCGCTAAAAGTGTTTTCAAATGCCCGGTCATCGACTCGATGCAGTGGATATAGCAGTCCATGCCCGTATAAAACCAATGGTCTCGAGGTGCCGAAGCCACCAGGTCGGGGTCGAGCACGATTTGGTCAAAAACAGTCCATTCGCACTTGAGGCCCAGCTTTTTCTCTGGGCCAGTGAGTACTGCCGTCATTGAGACCTCGGCCCCTGTGCCCGAAATGGTGGGGATGCCCACATGATATACGCCCGGTTTTTGGATGAGGTTGAGGCCCTGGTACTGGGTTGAAGAGCCTTCATTGGTAAGCATAAGGGCTACGGCCTTGGCAATGTCCATCAGACTGCCGCCCCCAATGCCAATGACTCCCGAAGGCAGGCCCACTGTTTGCCGGATGTGGTCGCGCAGGGCATCTATCTGGCTGGTTTTGGGCTCTTCTCCGCCCGCATAGATGTACTCTATGTGGTCGCCCGCTTGCAGGGGAAGCTTTTGGGCCAGGGGATGGTCTTTAAAATAATCATCCACCAAAAAGACCATCGCCGGATTTTGAGCCTGCCGCCGGGAGGCCAGTATTTCGCCCAGCTTATCAAAGCTGCCTCGCCCATAAGCACATTTTTCTACACTTCTAAAATTTTTAAACATGGTTTTTTCATCTGTTTGTTTTCAAAGATAATGGCATTCCCCGACATCGCCTTGACTCAAGCAGACAAAATCCCCGGCTGGTGCTGAACCTGTTGGTCGGGCGGGTTTTTGTAAGGGAGTATGCCCGTAGGAGGAAATATTTTTAAAAAAATGTATTTTTGTTTTTATGAGCCAAAAAGCCGAGAATAAGCCCTACGACAAAATCCTCAAAGAAAATGTGGGGGAGTTTTTCCTCTCATTGAGCAAAAAATACCTGGGCCTAGACATCGCCAA
>JAAUUB010000005.1 GCA_012031215.1 Microscillaceae bacterium
TTCTTCGCTTTTAGCGATGGGGATGTCCAGATATTTCTCGCTCAATGACAAAAAGAATTGCCCGATGTTTTCCCGAAGGATTTTATCATAGGCTTTATTTTCTGTTTTGTCGGCCATCTTGTTTTTTTATGGAATAGAAGGCAAGCAGGGATGGGATTTACCCCCTCATCTTCATCTTAGCATTTTTACCCACACTGCTCGCTGAAAGCAAAGCTTAGGAAGCACTTCAATCCAAAGATATAATAAAATGCTGAAAATAAAGCCCAAGCAATCGCCAAAATATGGCTTCGTGATGCAAAAGCCTATGGCCAGCGCGAGGCGCATCTGAGCCGTTTGCGCTTGTTGATTGGGCTTAACGACACAATTTAAAATCAGTTGGGGGAAGGCAAACAGCAGGAAATCTTTTAAAAACCTATCAATGCCCTTGCATTCAAGCCTGCTTAGTAAAGACAAGCTCGACCGAACCCTCGTTAACCATATGCAAGGAGCTAACCAACGCGATGACATCCTTTGGATAGGAATTAAGCTTTGAAGAAAAAGACCGCGGCTACCTTGCAATTTTACTATCAACTGGAAAATGCATAAAGACACAACAGGATGCTTGATGAAAAATACGATTAAATCTGTCGCAATCCTACCATCTACTCAGTTCTTCGGAACTTCCCCCGGAAATCCCAAAGCATAGAGAAAAGCGCAAATTGTCATTTGCCATTTTTCTGCTTATATTAGCATAAAAAATTAGTGTATGGAATACAAACTCCAAATCCCGCTGAGCTTTCAACAGTTAACTAACTTGGTATTGCAACTGCCTACATCTGCGCAAAAACGATTGGTAGCGGCCATAGAAAGCCAACAATCACCGCCGCCCAAAATACAGATGAAAACCGTCGCGCAAATCAAAGATACAAACTACCGCTATCCTCATAAACAACCTCAAAAATTAGTAGGCTTGTGGGAAAATGAACCCGAAATGGATCAGTTTTTTTTACAATAGGCCGCATGAGGAGATGAGATACGTTTTTGATACCAATGTCTTAGTGCATCAACTAAGAAATACCCCTACTTGGCAATTTATAGCGGCGACATATGAGCCCTTTGCTGAGGACGTAGAAACATACCTTAGTTTTGCCTCAGTAGCCGAGATTTTGTCTATGGCAGAACAAGCAAATTGGGGGAAATCAAAGCAAAATCAGCTTCTTGAAGCTATCAATGAGTTTGAAATTGTGGCAGTATCAGGGGACGTGGGCGATGCGCTTGTACAGGCTTATGTACAAATTGATAGTTTCAGTCAGGGAAAAAACTCAAAACTCCCTCTGCCCATTGGCACATCAGCAAGGAATATGGGAAAAAATGATATTTGGGTGGCGGCCACAGCCTATGCTCTGGATGCAAAACTCATGACCACAGACAAAGATTTTTTGCATTTAGACCCTACATTGCTGGAAGTTGTGTTTGTGCACATTCAACCGCATTAAACCCATTTGTAAAACCGGGAAGCTTTGCCTTACTAATCTTGTGCTTCTCGTTCTTGCCACGCCTCTTCTCCATACCTAATCAAAAGCGGTTTGTCCGTGGGTGCGAAGTGCCTCCCCAAGCCTGGAAGCTTGCCCGAGGGGAAATCCTGAGGTGCCGAGAGCAAAAAAACCAGTGAATAATTTTTGTTTTTTATAAAAAAGGCTATTTTAGCAAAGGTTTTTTAAGAATTTAGCCAAGTGTCCGCTATGAACAAGCGAATTCAACTTTGTTCCATTACTCTACCCAGTATGCCTTGTGTGGTGTCGCTGGCTAAGGGGTAGGATAAAACATTTTCCTATAAAGCTGGGGAAGGCATCCAAGTTATTCAGGTCTTCCAGACCAAAGGCACTCCTGCTTATTTTATTGCAACAAGTCTATTAAAAGCCCTTTCGTTACTTCAAATATAAAAAGAATGATGGGGTATAAACAAAAGATATTGCTTCAACCTTATAAATCTTAGGCAGATATGTATGATGAAACCAACTTTCTGAAAGCCCTCTCTCAATCCTTTGTGAATTATTTGAAGTATGGTGCAAGAAGTACAGAGAAGCTCAAGCCTATCCATCTATTTTTGGCGAATACGTTACAAGATATTTTTGGACAGGATTACCAAATACATTATTTAGGCGAAAACTCAAAAGAGCTTACCATAGCAGGTAAATACTACCCAAAAGATATTGATATTGCCGTTACCCATAATAAAAAACCTATTTTCTGTTTGGGCTTGAAGTTCGTAACATCAAATTATAAACAAAATGCCAACAATTATTTTGAAGGAATGATGGGCGAAACTGCTAATATTCAACGTCAAAACATGCCTTATGCTCAAGTAATTGTTTTACGTTACAAAACACCTTACTATAAAAAGGAGTTAAATGAGCAAAAAGATAAAACACCATCAAAAATTGAAATCATCAATCAAAAAGACCTTGGCAAATATGTGAATTTGGTATTTGATACGCAACAAGCCCACTGTCCTTTTGCTATCGGTATCTTATTGGTAGAAATCAACGAAGCTACAAGTGAGGTCAAAAAAATTGAGCCAAATTCCGTTTTAGATAGTAAATTTGCAGAAGTCTTGGAAAAAAAGTTTCTGTTTCCAATCTTTTCAAGAGGTGATAACTTTTTCAAAATTTTACAAAACTCAATTGTAATGGCTTCACTAACAAAGGCTTATGATAATCAAAAGCTATTAGGGCAAGTATATACCCCTCGGTTTGTGGTGGAAAAAATCTTGGCTGATATTGGTTTTGATAATCCAAGTATTTTAGGAAAAACGATTTTAGACCCGTCTTGTGGAGATGGACGTTTTTTGGTTGTAGTAGCCGAAAAAATTATTGAACTTTCACCCAAAGAAAGCTTAAAAGAAAATTTAGAAAAAATTTATGGTTGGGATATTGATGAGGAAGCTATTGCTTATTGCCTTGAAAATCTGAATGAATTGATAAAATCACTCGACATAAAAATAAATTGGAATATTAAAGTTTGTAATTCATTGAAGAAAATCATTGAGTTTGATACACAGAAATTTGATTTCATTGTAGGCAATCCACCCTACATTCGGATACAACACTTGGAAGAAACAGAACGAACTTTTGTGCAGAAATTCTATAGATTTTGCAAGAGTGGTTCTACGGATACTTATATTGCTTTTTATGAATTATGTAACTTTTTGTTGGCTAAAAACGGTATTTGTGGGCTAATTACACCTAATACGTTTTTTTACAGTGAAACTGCAAAATTTATGCGTGCTTATTTTACTATTAAGCAAAGCATTATAAAAATTACTAATTATGCGGATATTCAGCTATTTGAAAATGCCACTACTTACAGTGCCATAACTATCTTTGGCAAACAAGCTAATAAGGCTTTTGTATTTGAGCAAGCCAAGGGTCCAACAGAATTTGAAACAAGAGTTATCAGTTTTTACGAAATCAAAGAACAAAAAATTTGGCAATTAAGCATCAACCCAAACATAGAGAAAGAAGGCGTAAAATTGAAGGAAATTTGTGATATTCATGTAGGTATTACTACGCTTTGCGACAAAGCCTATATTTTTTCAGTACAAGATATTGAGAATGAACCTGATTTTGTATTGGCAAAAACGCATTTCAAAGGTTTAGTGAAATTGGAAAAAGCGGTATTGAAGCCGATTATCAAAGCTTCAAAACTTAAAAGCAGTACCGACAAGATTAATCAATACGTTTTATTTCCTTACCAAAAGGTGAGTGGAAGACACAAAATTATGCCCGAAGAAACCCTAAAAAATACATTCCCTTTGACTTACAATTATCTTTTAGGCATAAAAGACGAGTTAGATAAACGAGATAACGGGAAGCTTAATACTGTGGCGTGGTATGCTTTTGGGAGAAGTCAGGGTTTGGATACAAGTTTTGGCAAAAAGATTTTATTTTCTCCTATGAACAATAAACCTAATTTTGTTTTGATAGAAAATGAAGAGTGTACTTTTTATTCTGGTTATTGTATTAAGTATCAGGGGGATTATGAGTTTTTACTAGAACAATTAAATTCACAAAGATTGGCTGATTTTATTTCCGTTTCAAGCCGTGATTTTCGTGGCGGCTGGAAAGCCTACAACAAAAAAGCCTTGGAAGATTTTACGATAACAAGGCCTCCTAACGAAAAAATGAGTCTAAAAAAAGCAATAAATTCGTCTAATACTAGCTTGGTGGAAAGTAGGGCGAGAGTACTAACTTTGGACTTTGG
Organism: Microscillaceae bacterium; assembly: GCA_012031215.1. Classification (GTDB taxonomy): domain Bacteria; phylum Bacteroidota; class Bacteroidia; order Cytophagales; family Microscillaceae; genus JAAUUB01. The sequence continues at coordinate 4,243 of JAAUUB010000005.1, forward strand.
TATTTTCTAAGTACTTTTCTGCTTATGTGGAATACGATGTTGTTAAATAATTCCTCCTGCCGCAAGTCTGATTGAAGCGGGTACTTGAAGCATTTTCCGCTTTTTATTCATGCACTTACAGCAGTAAGGAGAGCCTGCATACCAGGTTAAAAACATTTTCCTCATTGGTCTGGATGGCATATCCAGACCAACGGGGATGCTCATAGGGTCGTAGATAGAACGCAGGCGGCGCCTAGTCTTAGCACAACCAGACCAGACACAAAGGGGAGATTCACCATTTTTCTAATTTTAGTGTGTCGATATGCTCAAAATGTTTATCACGGCTTACCAAAATCAAATCATTTTCAAGAGCCAGAGATGCTATCCAAATATCATTTTCAGGAATCTTTGTGCTTTTTTTTTTAAGAGCGGCTTTGATTTTTCCGTAAACATAAGCAGTTTGTGCATTGCAAGTGAGTATATCAGTTTCTATTTCAAATTCTTTAAATTTCAAAATATTTTCTTGAATTCTTTGTGAATGATATGCCCCATAGTACATCTCTCCCAAAGCCATGGTAGGGATATAGATTTCTGCTGCATTTAGGATTTTATCTAAGATATTCTGTTCCTCCGCAAACAATGCAATAATAATATTTGTATCTAATAAATATCTACCACTCATCTTCATCAATCTTTTTACAATCTTCATCAATGCTTTTTTGCATCAATTGTATATCACTTGATGGAATACTACCTGCGAATTTGAGTAAATTTTGCGGCTTCTTGGGTGCTGATGCCCTCCCAAGCATGGCTTCTAAAAAATCTACCAAACGCAATTTTTGCATTGTAGTAAGTTTTTGGAGCAAAGTGAGTATTTTAATTTCCGTGTTCATATCTTCTGATATTATAAACAAACTTAGGGAACAACATTTATTTCGTAAACTTGAAGAACGGTTTTTCCTTAAAATCTTTTTCTTCGGGTTCTTAGCGCAATCATATACCCACTCTGGCGTAAGCATTAGTGAAGAGATGCTTGTGCCGCTCATTTCCGAAAGCATCCGCTTTCCGCCGTAGGCGAAGGGTCTTTGAAATGCCAAAATACCAAAAAACAAAACCTGCCTGATTTTATATCTCTCTCAAACACCACAGCATATCAAATCCTGCACCTTCGGTTAGAAGCGGACGCCTCTGGTAATTGATAGTCCAAGCACCGCTTCGCTCATGCTTGGATTAGGTGGGACGCGCTTGGCACTCCCCCCCGAACAGCTTTCAATTTTTGTTTTTTACCGCTGAGCGAGCGGAATAGCAGAGAGTGGATGATTAGCTGATTTCACCCGCCTTTACTTTTATGATAAAATCAAGGGATACTTCAAAAAGGTCGGCGATTTCTTCTGAGGTCAATTTACCTTGAGTGAGTGCTTTTTGGATACCTTGTATCTTGGTTTTTAATTCGCCAATTTGCTCTCCTTTTTGGATGCCGATTTGCTCTCCTTTTTGGTAGAGCGCGTCTTTTTCTATGTCATAGACCAAGGCCATATCTTGTAATTGTTTGGTGGTGAATGCTGTCAAATTCCGCAAACGGGATAATACCAATAGCTGACGAATGTATTTTTGTAACGTCATCGCATCTTTGCTTAGTTCTTGCAATCGCTGGATTATTTTTGACAAAACTTCTTGGGCTTCTTCCTTTTTGAAATTACACAAGATGGCCAGCATAATCTCTTCGGGTATCTCCGATTCTAAAATGACTTGGTAATCCAGTTCGTGCAGACTTTTTAACGCAAATCCTCGGAATACTTCTTCCTCCCTCAGTTGTGTCTGCATTTTGGAGGGGCTTGCCCCTAAGTAAATGACCAATTGCCGAACAGGCAGACCGTATTTTTTGCGCAATATGCCAAAGTATTCCTGCATTCTGTAAATCATATCGCGTTCGTCCTTGGTCTGAAATTCCAGATGCAGGATGAATTTTTCGCCCGAAGGGCTGTGGATGATGCGCAAAAAATCGGCTTCTTTCTCGAGGGTGGTATAGAGTTGGTCTTTCAGTTCTTCGCTTTTAGCGATGGGGATGTCCAGATATTTCTCGCTCAATGACAAAAAGAATTGCCCGATGTTTTCCCGAAGGATTTTATCATAGGCTTTATTTTCTGTTTTGTCGGCCATCTTGTTTTTTATGAGAAGGCAAGCAGGAATGGGATTTACCCCCTCATCTTCATCTTAGCATTTTTACCCACAATGCTCACTGAAAGCAAAGCTTAGAAAGCACTTCAATCCAAAGATATAATAAAATGCTGAAAATAAAGCCCAAGCAATCGCCAAAATATGGCTTCGTGATGCAAAAGCCTGTGGTCTGAGGGATAGCACTGGTACTTAGTCTCTTTTAAGCGCAAGACCAGGAAACATCCCGATTAGCGGATTTCAAATAATTGGTCATCCTCTTTTATCGCTGCTGTACCAGGTAGCAAGGCATGAAAACGCCGCACAAGCGGGGCCTTTTTTTGTAAAATCGCTTTTCTTGAGTCCGGGCCAGAGAATTGAGCAATTTTCGGATTTTATCCCGGATAGAACATCCCGATATTTGTTCTATAATTTTAGAAACAATGAACGAGCAACAACAACTCAATTACCATCGCATTGCTGAGGCAATCCAGTACATCCACACCCACTTTCGGGAACAACCTACTTTGGAGGAACTGGCTTCAAAAGTACACATAAGCCCTTTTCATTTTCAGCGTTTGTTTCACGAATGGGTAGGCACGACTCCCAAAAAATTTTTGCAGTACATCAGTATTGAGCACGCCAAAAAGCTACTCAAAGCGCAGCAAGCCAGCCTTTTTGAAACGGCTTTTGAAACGGGGCTTTCCGGTACGGGCCGACTCCACGACCTCTTTGTCAAGATTGAAGGGATGAGTCCTGCCGAGTATAAGAATGAAGGCCAAAACCTTTTGATAAATTATCGCTTTGCCGAAAGTCCTTTTGGGAAGGTGCTGGTGGCTTCTAGCCCCAGGGGGGTGTGCGAAATGGCTTTTGAAGAAGACGAAACAAAAGCACGGCAAAATTTACAACAAAAATTTCCCCGGGCGAGCTTTCAGCAGCAATCGGATGACTTTCAGCAAAAAGCCTTGTCCATATTTGAGCAAGACTGGCAGGCCTTGCCCCAAATAAAATTACATCTGAAAGGCACCGCTTTTCAGTTGAAAGTATGGGAAGCCCTCCTGAAAATCCCGATGGGAAGGCTCTCTACCTATGGCGCAGTTGCCCGAGAGATTGGCCAAGCCCAGGCCTCCCGGGCCGTTGGCACAGCCATTGGCCACAACCCCGTGGCTTTTCTTATTCCTTGCCACCGGGTAATCCAGGCCACCGGACATTTTGGCGGCTATATGTGGGGCGAAACCCGAAAAACCGCCATCATTGGCTGGGAAATGGTACGCACAAATCCCTGAATGCTTTTATGCTACTCAACCGTGAAATATCTGCTCCCGATTTACGAAGTAAAATCCGGCAGGGAGTCATTCAATGGGGAGGCCATCAAAAACGAAAAATCTACGGCAGGCTGCGTTGTGTTGCCGGAAAGAAAATGAAAAAGGAAAACCGCGTTTTCTTTGGCTCCGAAAAAGAAGCCCTGGAAATAGGCTACCGACCTTGTGGACATTGCAAAAAGGAAGCTTATAAATGTTGGAAAGATGGAATTATTTGAAAAAAAGACCGACAAAGCGAAAAATTATCTGCCCTACGATGGGGTGGTTCATTATCATGGCAAGTTGTTTACTGCCGAAGAAGCCCAGGAATACTTCAATAAGCTGTTTCATAACATTGCCTGGCAACACGATGAAGCCCTTATGTTTGGAAAAAGAATCATCACCAAACGAAAAGTGGCCTGGTATGGCGAAAAGCCTTTTGAATATACCTACTCCAAAATCCGAAAATATGCCCTGCCCTGGACAAATGAACTTTTAAGCCTTAAAAACATAGTAGAACAGGAAAGCGGCGAAACATTTAATTCCTGTCTGCTTAATCTCTATCACAGTGGGGCGGAAGGCATGGCCTGGCACAGCGACGACGAAACGGATTTAAAGAAAGAGGGGGCCATTGGCTCTCTGAGTTTTGGGGCCAAAAGAAATTTACCTTCAAACATAAAAAACCCAGGAAAAATCGACTTGATTTTAGAACCGGGAAGTCTTTTGGTCATGAAAGGCCACACCCAAACCCATTGGCTACACCGGCTGCCGCCGAGCAAAAGGATTCAAGCTGCGAGAGTAAACCTGACCTTCCGAACAATGATAGATTAGGCTGGCCTGAGAAACCAAAAGAAAGCACTCATTTTTTTGCCCGTGTTTGCCTTGGACCAAGATGCTTACCTGGACAGCAGCCCGTTCTTTTTCCTGATTTTTTGCTTGTTTCAGCTACAAAATTCAGGCTTGAGGTTCCGCATCATTTCAAGACCAAAAACAAGCTTTTTGAAGGACTTGCCAGGCTTTTTGACCTGCTCGTTTAGGGATATCGTACACTGCCTTTTTTCAGGTATAAAAATCGAAGATTGTTCTTCTTTGCCTTTGTGGTAGTTTTGGACAAAGAGGGCGCGGAAATGTGCGCCCCCACCAAACCTCCTGATTCAATTCAAAGGTGAAATTCTTCGTAAAATCATGACGCAAGCAAGCAAGCAAACCTGGATTGCCGCCGGATACCGGGCTTTTGCCCAAGAAGGCCCGGCGGGGCTCAAAATAGAAGTCCTGGCCCAGGCGGTATTTCGGAGCAAATCTTCTTTCTATCACTATTTCGGCGACTTGGAGCACTTCACCGAATGCCTCCTTCGGCAGCACTTGGAAAGGGCCAAAATCATTGCTGAGCGCGAAAAAAACCTGCCCCAGGTCATTCCCGATTTGATTGAACTGCTTCTGGAAGTCAAAGAAGATTTATTTTTTAGCCGGCAATTGCGCATCCATCGGCACATTCCGGCTTTTCAGGCTTGTTTTCAAAAAGCCGATGCCGAATTGGAAACGGCCTTTCTCCATATCTGGGCCGAGGCCATTGGCCTGGAGGGCCGTCCGGCTGTATCGCGGGCAGTCTTAGACCTGGCGATGGAAAATTTCTATCTCCAAATCACGGAAGAAAGCCTTAGCTATGATTGGTTGCTTCATTTTATCCAAAATATCCGGTCTTTGGTGAGTGCCTTGGTTCCTTCTGGCCAAAACAAAATACCCCTTGCCTGATTTCCCAATTTGTAAGCTGACTTTGAAAAGTAGCTCCAATGTAAAGGGATGTACTTAGTGCTTGGGAACCTATTTTTATATGTAGCATCAAAAAAGGCAGTCTTGCCAACTGCCTTTTCTTGTTTTCAATCCCTGTCTGGGTTAATTAATACGCCCCTCCCGGCGTTCGGGTAGGCAAGCCCGGAATGGCGGGCAGGCGGGCAGGCTTTTCATAAGCACCCGATTGGTCGTTAAGGGCTTTCATAAAAGCGACCAGGTCGGCCTGTTCCTGCGGGCTCAGGTTGAGCGGGTCGGGAGGCAGGGTTTGATATTCTAGCTCAATGCCGATGCCGTAGCCACCGCCCCGGTTATAAAAGTCAACTACTTCTTCTAGGGTCTGGTAAACGCCGTTGTGCATGTAGGGGGCCGTCAATTCGGCATTGCGGACCGTAGGCGTTTTGAAAGAAAACATATACTGCGGAAATTTGAATTTGTAGTACTTGCCCGAGTCTGGGTCAATCTGTGCGTTGGCGGTATCGGGGCGGGCGGGCACACCAATCACTTCGGTTTCGCTGACCAAAAATGCCGGAGGCACAGTTCCATTAAAAAGCGGAATAAAATGGCAGGTAGCGCATTTGCCTTTTCCGGCAAAGATATTGAAACCCCGTTTTTCGGCAGTATTGAGGGCATTTTTCTCGCCCCGCATGTAGCGGTCAAAGCGTGCATTGAGAAGCACCAGGGTGCGGGTGTAGTGGCCCAGCGCGGCTTGCAGATTTTTGACGCTGAGGGCTTCTTTTTCGCCGGGAAAAGCTTTAGCAAAAAGGGCTTTGTACTCCTCACTTGTCTTAATTTTCTCAAGGGCCAGGTCAAGCGAACTGTGCATTTCATTGGCATTGCTCATCACGTCCAGGGCTTGGTGCTCGAGGTTTTTGGAACGGGCATCCCAGAAAAAGGCCCCTTGCAAAGCGGCATTGAGCAAGGTGGGCGAGTTACGCCCGATGGAATTTTGTCCGTCAAAGGCCAGGCTTTTCACTCTCCCATCGGTAAATGCCTTTTCAGGCTGATGGCAGGAAGCACAGGCGCGTTGGTTATTACCCGATAGAATAGGGTCAAAAAACAGCATTTTGCCCAATTGTGCCATTTCCGGGCTCATTTTATGCTTCCACTCACGGGCATAAAAATCTACATTAAATGCCTGCGGCTCAAAAAGTGTTTTAATGTTCGCGCGCAAAGGCCGGGGCGCAAAATCAAAAAAAGTAATATTTAAAGCCTTTTGACTTTCCCAAAGGCTTTCCGCGAGTGGATTCATTCGCTCAGCAATGAAGTAAAGCCGGTCAAAACCATTGAAATCCGAATGGCCTTGCAAATACTGGATGGCCTCTTCAAACCGTGTTTTGAGCCGAAGATGCACTTCCTGGCTTTGGGCTGCCTCAGCTTCTACAAACATCCAAGCCGTTTCTTGCAATTTTTTGAGTGATTGGGCTGCTTCGGGCAGGCTGGAATTGGCAATGGGCGAATCAAAGCCCGTGATACCAAGGATAATAATACGGTGGAATTGATTACGGATAGCATCCCACACGTAATCAGGGGTCAGCGTCAAATTTTCAGAAACATATTCCAGATGCTTGACATTATTCTCTAAAATTTCTACCTGTAAAAATAAGCTATCACGCAGGGCTGGGTCATATGCTGGATAGAGATATTCTTCAATGACCTGAAAACCTTCCGGAGGTAAAACTTTGGCATCATAAACCTCAATTTCATCCAGGGCCGCGCCATTGATTTTCTTGGCATTATAGGGATTATAGGTTTCAGTGAGAAACTCTACGTTTTTATATTGAAGACGGGCCGCCAAAAATGCCTTTTGTAGTTCGGCTTGTGGGGCCTCCTGGCTCACTTTTTCTTTAAGTTGTAAAACTGCTTTCTGAAACTTTTGAATGTCGCTTTGGTAAGTACGGACAATGACTTGCAAGACGGCCTCCTGCTTTGGCAAAGGTCGAGCCGAGATATTGCGCCAAATCACCCAGCCAAAGCCCGCCAGCAAGATTATAGTAATATAGAGTGTAATTTTTGGCATTTCGAATAGAGGTTAAAATCTTAGGAATAGAAAGGAAAACAAAGAAAATATCTTGAATTTAATGGACGGTGAAAATAAAAAAGATACTGCCGGAAAATCCGACAGTACCTTGAAGATTCGTATTGCTTAACGGGGCAAGCCTTTCACAATTACCAATTGGCTTCCCTGATTTTCGGACACCCGGATGGTGCCTCCGTCAGGATTGCGGAATTCGTTTTTGCGCCAGGTATGGGGCTGCAGGCAGATAATAAAAGTATTTTCTGAACCTACCATGTCTGATATATCCAGCATTGCACCATATTCCCAACGGCCAAAGCGGTCATCACCACCCGCAGCAGCGTTTGTGCCGTAGGTAGTAGCCAAAGCGGTATTGTTACGGAAGTGATCCAGTTCCAATACAACTTTTACCTCTTTGGTAGCGATGTTGTACTGATAAACATAAGCATCGTGGGTTTCGTCGCCGTAGCTGTTGGCATCTTCCTGCACATACACATAGTTTTCCGTTACGCAGATGTTATCTGGGTTTTGAAATTTATCAGCTACTCCAGGGCGAACGTCACCGTCCAAAATCACTTCAATTGTTCCAACAAGGGGATTATTGGCATCCAGTTTCAGACGATACACACGGCCATACAAAGTACGGGTGTCATTGTTTTCGTCATTGCCTGTAACGGTAAAATAAAGCTCACGATTGTTAGCGGCTGAGCCCCGACGATAATCTACGTCTTCAACCCGGTTGAACTCAATGCCATTATTGGCTTCAACGAAGGCATTGATGTCGGCTCCGGTGCGGCTGGCGTGATTAGGAATCAACACAAACTCAACGTTATAAGTGTTGTTCAAGGTGATATCATTTTCAACACTATTCAAGTCAGTACGGCGCAAGAAATACAGGTCGCCGCTGTTCAAATCACCCACTACATTGCTGATGTACATGGCTACGTTGCCACCGCCAGTGTTGCCCGAGTCATCATCTCCAATCACAACTACGGTTTTGCCAGGATAGGCATCTTTTGACAATGGAACTGCGTTTTCGGCATTCCAACGGCCCAGACCAGCTACCTCACGAGAAATAGAAGACAAGCCGGGTGCGGCAAAAGGATCCAGGGCGTGGGTGCGAGATTCTACTCCTGACTCACCACAAGTCAAAAACATAGGACCAAAGCCATGCTCTTCGGGCGTAGCCATCGTAGCAGAGCAAAGCCGCCACTTACCCCCGGTGGAGTTCAGGATGTATTCACCATTGACAGGCTTCATATTGCGGTCCAACGTCAGGCGAGATACGGCAAAATTGTCTTCGTGGTTTACCAACAAAGTGAAAGTACCATCTCCATTAGGAATCATACCGGCACCATCGGCACTGCCTCCGAAGCGATAAGGAAGGAAATCGGTGTCTTCGCTGCTGAACATGCTGAAAATTTGCATGCCGCTAGGTGCGCCCGGACCTGCTTTAACCATGGCCGGGGTTACAGAAGTGTTCTCAAAAGTTACACTTGTCGTTCCCGAAGGATCGTCATCTGAGCAGGCAACCATCACAAATGGCAATGCCAATGTGAGAAAAAGGTAGTTGAGCTTTTTCATTTGCTTGAAATACGTTTAAGGATTAAATATTTGATGCCACAAAGGTAGGTGGAGAACAAGGCGGGTCGCAAGAAAAGGGATTTAACTTTTCATTAAAAAACCATCCTGGATTGGCCCTCAATTTTCATAATAATTTTAATAATTTTAATAAACAATTAATCTAAATGGTAAAAGTACCATAGTTTAAAGTTATTACCCAATAAATACAAAAGTATTACTATCCATCTGTTTACTTATCAAGAAAAATTCTAAATAATTATTAATTTATTGTGAAAGGTTAGTTTTGGCACACTTCTCCCCTAGATTGAAAATTTTCCCAAAAAAGTAACAAATCCCCTCCTTTGACTTAAATAAATCTTTGAAATCACTGGTTGGACTTCAAATTCTTTACCCATGAAAATCCGTTCTTTCACACTTGCCTGGCTGCTTCTTGCTTTGATTATCCTGAGCACCAACGCCTGCCAGCCCCGTGGCTACAAAAGACACAAGCCCTGCCCTTGTCTTCAAAAGAGATAAGGCCCGCCTGGATGCCCTCTTTTTGATTTGCTTTGGCCTTTTCACCAAGTAATTAAGGATTAATCCTTACTTTTGGATTCTTAAAAGGAAACCGATATGAAATTTGGAACCAAAGCCATCCACGCCGGAGTGCAGCCCGACCCTAGCACCGGGGCCATTATGACCCCCATCTACCAGACCTCTACGTATGTGCAGGAAGGCATAGGCAAACACAAAGGCTATGAATACTCGCGCACCCACAATCCTACCCGAACGGTATTGCAGGAGAACCTGGCAGCTCTCGAGAACGGACGTTATGGCCTGGCTTTTGCCTCGGGGATGGCGGCCGTGGACGCGGTGCTCAAACTCCTGCGCCCTGGCGATGAAATCATTGCCAGCAACGACCTCTATGGGGGCACTTACCGGATTATGAGCCGGGTATTCCAAAATTTTGGCCTCCTGACCCATTATGTCGACCTGAGCGATGCCCAAAACCTACGGGCGCACATTACTGAAAAAACCCGCCTGGTCTGGGTAGAAACGCCTACCAACCCTCTGCTCAATGTGGTTGATTTAGAAGCCATTGGTCGAATCACCCAAAAACAAGGCATCTTGCTGGTGGTGGACAATACTTTTGCGACCCCTTATCTGCAAAATCCCCTGCAATGGGGGGCCGATATCGTGATGCACTCGGCCACCAAATACCTGGGCGGGCACTCCGATGTGGTGCTGGGGGCGCTCATCACCAACCGCGAAGACCTGCGCGACCAACTGGCTTTTATCCAAAATGCTTGTGGCGCTGTGCCGGGACCCCAAGACTGTTTTCTGCTTTTGCGAGGCATCAAAACCCTGCACGTGCGCATGGACCGGCATTGCGAAAATGGTCGTGCCGTTGCTGAATATCTCGACAAGCACCCCCAAATTCAAAAAGTCTATTGGATAGGCCTGCCAAGCCACCCCAACCACAAAATTGCTCGCAAGCAAATGCGCAATTTCGGGGGTATGGTTTCATTCACCCTCAAAGACGACCGCCTGGAATCGGCCATTCGGGTAATGGAAAATTTTAAAATCTTTGCCCTGGGCGAATCCCTGGGTGGGGTAGAATCGCTTTGTACGCACCCGGCCACGATGACCCACGCCAGCATCCCCCAGGAGCAACGCCTCAAAAGCGGCCTGCGCGACACCCTCATCCGCCTGAGCGTGGGCATAGAAGACATTGACGACCTGCTCGGCGACCTGGAGGATGCCCTGGGATAAACCACCTCAGCCATGAAAAAAAATAATTTGGGCAAAATTTCGCTCGAAGGAATGGAGTTTTTTGCTTACCACGGCTTCTATAAAGAAGAGCGCAAGATGGGCAACAAATACCATGTAGATATTACCGTAGAGCTAGACCTGCAAGCGGCCGCCCAAACCGACAAGCTCTCTCAAACCCTGGACTACGAGAATTTGTATCGCCTGATTCAGGAAGAAATGAAAAAGCCCACCAAGCTGCTCGAGCACCTCGGCCACGAAATCATTGCCCAGGTCTATGCCCATTTTCCCGAAGTACAATCGGTGGAAGTGAGTGTGGCCAAGTACAATCCCCCGGTGGGGGCGTTTGCAAATGGGCCAAAGTAACACTCAAACGCTGAGCGGCATAAAACCCTCCGCACTGGTTTATGGTTATGCTGTCAAAACAAAAAAAATATGCCCCCATTTTTCCTTTTGGGTTGGGCTTGCCTGACCTTCGTCACCCCAAACCCTATGCCCAAGCCCGCTTACCAACTCTTTGATGCCCAGGGCCAGGCCCTCACTTATGAAGCCCTGCGACAAAGTGCCCAAAAAGCCGAAATCATCCTTTTTGGCGAATTGCACAACAATCCTATCTGCCACTGGCTTCAGTTTGAGCTTTTTCAAGACCTCTTTGCCACTTTTGGCCCACGCCTGAAGCTGGGGGCCGAAATGTTTGAGGCCGATAACCAGCTCATTTTAAACGAATACCTGGCTGGGCTTATCAGCGAAAAACACCTCCACGACGAGGCCAAGCTTTGGGACAACTACGATACCGATTATCGCCCCCTTGTAGAATTTGCCAAAACCCAGGCCCTGCCCGTGATTGCGACCAACATCCCGCGCCGCTATGCCGCCCTGGTCTCCAAGCAAGGCCCCGAAGCCCTGCAAAAGCTGAGCCCCGAAGCCCGGCAGTGGATGATGCCCTTGCCCCTGCAAGCTGACCTCAGCCGCCCCGCCTATGCCAATATGATGAAAATGATGAGCGGACATGGCGGCGGAATGGGGGCGATGAAGCCCGAAAACTTTGCCTATGCCCAGGCCGTCAAAGATGCCACAATGGCTTATTTCATTCTGAAAAATCTGGAAAAGGGCGAAGTGATGTTTCATTGCAACGGAAGCTACCACTCCGATAATTATGACAGCATTGTCTGGTTTTTGCTAAAAGAAGCCCCTAAAAAATCTGTACTGACCATTGCCACCGTAGAACAAGAACAACTCCTGCGACTGGAAGAGGAAAATTTGCGCCGCGCCGATTTTGTGCTGGTCATTCCTAAAAATATGACCAAAACTTACTGAAAAAAACAGAAGCAGTCGGGAAATTGAAATAACTGCCGAAGCCAAACTAGCAAAACGGCTACCAACATTCAATGTGTAGCTTTGATGGAAAGAGGGCAAGTAATTTTTTGAAAAATATCAGGAGGGATTTCTTCTGCTAATTTTTTGACCTGTTTAGGTCTTGGGTGGCCTGGTAAAAGTGCCATAGCGGGTGGCCCGATACCGTAAAATGCCAACACCCAAAATCAAAGGCGAAAGGGCAAGCAGGAAAATCCCCAGTTCTTTCCGCTATTTTAAAAACTCGACTTGAAAAATAGCGGCTGCCATACTTAAAAACACAGTGGCCGTCCGAAAATAGGCCAAAAATTGCGCTCATTGGCCAGATGACTACGGTCAATCGCCGGTCAGTTGCGGGTGATAAATTTTTCTTTTTCTTCTTTCTCCATTTTTGAAAAGTACATTGCTTATAGCACTTTTACCTGCCACCCCCAGGCCGGAAGGGTTTTTCCCTTCCGGTGGCGATTTGAAAACTGATAGACTCCCTTTAATTTTTTTTAGTGATGAAGGCGCAGATGTAAATAATGCCTTAGTACAAAGCCATGTCAAATTTACGTCGGTACTGACGGGTGAGCGGATGAGATGCCCCCAAAAAGTGAAAAAAAGCAATTGTGGCCCGCCGGGGCAAGTCTTCGGCGTAGTGCTTGTCCAGGCGCACGGCCTCAATGAGTGCCACCAGTGCGGCTTCGTTGGCATACTCACGCAGCGCGGCTTGGGCTTGAGCGATTTTTTCGGTGATGGGCCCAGACTCCGTGATGGAGTGTTGCTGGAGTTCGACCAAGCAGGTAATGCCTTGAACTGCTTCGTAATATTTGGCCTTTTGCCGCAAAGGAGCCAGTAGCTCGAGGGCTTCTTCGGGGGCCGAACCTACCTTCCACTGGGCCAGACGCAAACGGGCCTCCTCAAAATCGGGGGCCTGGGCCACCAGGTCTTCCAGAGCCGGGAGAGCCAACAAACCCTCAGCCTGGAGACGGACCTCTATGGCCGCCAGTTCTTTCTTGAGCGGATTGGGGAGATGTTCTTCCAGCCAGGTCTGTAACTGGGGGCGAGGCAATGCCCCCGTAAATTCGGCCACTACCTCCCCATGCAAAAACATCTTTAGGGCCGGAATCCCCCGAATACGATACTTTTGGGAAAGCTCCGGGGCCTGGTCGGTATTGACTTTTACCAAAACCCAACGACCCGCTGCTTCTTGGGCCAGTTGCTCAATCACGGGGCCGAGAAACTGACAAGGCCCGCACCAGGGGGCCCAAAAATCTACCACCACGGGTACTTGGTGGCTGGGCGTAATGACTTCTCGCTCAAAGGTTTGTAAATCCATCTTCGTCCAATGGGTTTAAAATTATCGGCGCACGACAGGCAGATGTCCGCCTGCCTTTTTTACCAACTTACAAACATATTTTGTTTCAAAAATAATTCCCGTAGCAAACCGCTAAGGCAGGCTGTTTTTAAGGACTTCATAAGGCTGGCCGCTGAGCTTGGTGCTGCAGCCCTCTTCCTGGGCCCTTTGGTTGATGTCGCGAACCCGGGTTTGGGAACTGGGGTGAGTGCTCAAAAACTGAGGCGGTTCTTTGCCACTTCCTTGAGATAGGATTTTTTCAAAAAATCCGGCCGCTCCATTGCATTGGTAGCGAGTGCGGGCCAGGTATTTGACCGAGTATGCATCAGCTTCTTCCTCCATATCGCGGCTAAACTTGAGGCCGGCCAGGTTGCCACTCAAAGCCCCCACGATTTGGCCCAGTTGACCCGGATTGCGCCCCAAAATCATCCCCAATACAAAAGAAACTCCGTATTGCTTGGTCATGTTGCGGGTAGAGTGGCGTTGGTCGGCGTGACCAATTTCGTGCCCCATCACGCCTGCCAATTGGTCTTCGTTGTCCAGATATTTGATAAGTCCAGTATAAACATAAATATAGCCTCCTGGAGTAACAAAGGCATTCAAAGTTTTGTCATCGTGGATGATATAGAGCTTCCACTCAAAATTTTGGCGGTATTTGACCATTCCAGATTGCAAAATTTCGTCGCGAATGCGGCGCAATTCACGATAGGCTACCGGATAGCGGGCCTCCTCTAAAATAGGATATTCCTGGGTGTTTTTAGCAATTTCGGCCTCAACCTGTTTACCCAGTTGAATATCGTCCTGGATAGAAAACAGGTTGAAGTTTCCGAACAATTGCGCCGCGACCGGATTACTCCACAAAACCAGCCCCAGACCGATAAAGAAGACAAAGCTTTTTTTCATACGTACTATTGTTTGATTAGAAAAATATTTAAACCAATTGACCAGAAACATCGCTGCAAGGAAGCAAACATCAAAGGTTTGTGTTAATTCATTTTTTGATGCCGCCAAGATAGACAAAAACGGCCAAACTAAGGCACGCCGCCTCTTTAGAGTGCTTAGGCAGGAGAAAACCGGCCAGTTTTTCCAGATTCTTATTTGGAATTATCTGCTCATTTGGCGCACTTTGAAACTGTTTTGACAAAACTTTGGGGATTGGTTTCTACTTCTTAAAAATTGTCATTGTTTTTATTTCTAATTCTTGAAGTGAAAAAATTTGATTATCCCCAAATACGCAATAATCTCGTCAAGAAATACTTACCCGAGTGGCTTGATGAATAATATCAGTCCTTCGGGCTTAAACACAGGATGCCCAGAAGAAGAGCTGTTTTTAGCCGAAATGCATTTACATAAACCTTAAGGAGAGCCATTTTTATAGCCAGTAGCTTTTTTTTTATAATCCCAATATATCAGAAATGTAATTGAAAAAATGTAGCATTTCGGCAATACTCTTCTTGATGAAGGCATGGTTTACGCGGTTTTTTTGCGCAAATTACCCATTTGCTATTTCTGAAAAAAGCCGCCAAGCCCCCGATTAACTCCAAATGCTGAAAATAGCTAATAAACAATGTGAGGGTCATGGTGAGTAAAAAAAACGCCTGCCTTTTTTGCACAATTAGCCACTGCTTTGCGCCATTGCTGGTAGATGAATGAGATACGCTATAAAAAAGGCCCGGTCAAAATAACTGGGCCTTTCACATAAAACGGTTCAGTATTGCGAATAAAAAAAGACTTAAAAGCTTGTCCCGATGGGCTGATAGACATATTTAAAAGTGTAATATCGACTAGGGGCCGTGGGGTCGGGCGGGTTGGGTGCGTTTTGGTAATAGCTCAAAATCTCGAACTTGGCATATTTCCCGTCGTGGGTGCGGACCACAAACACTTTGCCCGCAATCGGGGTAATGAGATTTTGGATAGGGTCATAATTATACCAACCATTGCCGTTTCCGGTGGGCAGGGCATAGGCATTGGGTCCGTCTTGCTGAAATGTGACTGCATCGGGAATGGCCTGCACTTCTTCAAACAAACCCGCCACAATGCTCAGGGCGGCATTGCCGGTGCGGGTAGGTTCATCGCTGATGCCTATTTCATCGCCTCCGTTCAGCAGGATGGTAGTGCCTCGAAAAGCAATGTCCCATTCATCATTGTTTACAATGTCTCCTGCCGAGAAGCTAAAACGGGTAAAAGGTCCGCCAACAGGTTGTCCCATTCCGCCTGTTTGCGGAGCAGGCAGGTTTTCAAAGATTTCCACCCTCAGGGGCGTGGGCACGGGTGTATCGTTTTCGCCGCAGGCCGTCAGAAAGGCCAGGGCCATAAAACCAGTAAAGAAAATTAAAGCACGAAGGTTCATGTTGATGAAATTTTGAATTTAAACAATAGAAGTAGTAAAGATTAAGTGTTTCCAGCGTGGATATTCGAAGCCGATGAGCCATACATTGGCCGCCAACAGGCCCCCCGTCTCGAGCAATTCTCCGGTTTCGTGAGGCTCGAGATAAAGGTGAAAAAGAAAGATTTGAATCGTAACGGGCACGGCCATCACGGCTCCGGCAAAGCGAAAAACCTGGCTCAAAATCAGGAGAGCCACCAGCACCTCGCTGATGCCCAGAAACTGCCAGAAATAGCCTGTTTGCTTCATGCCAAAAATGTAGTTCTTGATTTTGAGCGTGGCCGGGTCTATCTGGTCAAATTCTCCTTTTTTGATTGCTTCCAGTTGGGTAGTGGGTGTAGGCATAGGCCCGCTAAACTTTTTGAGGCCGCCTTGCAGCAACATCCCGCCCAAGAAGAGGCTCAGGACAATGTTGAGTACTCGGATAATTCGGATTGTTTTCATAGAAAGTCAAGTGATAGATAAATACAAACTAAAAGCTATAAGCTACTTTGAGCAGCCATTGCCGGCCCGGAATATTGGAAATATTGACCGGGTCCGTAAAATCAAGCAAATTATTAAGCCCTATCTGGGCCGAAAATCCATACTTGAATTCCTGGCTCAAGGTCATATTCAGCAAGCAATACCCTTTCACAAATTCGTCATACTCGTCCAGAATCTGGTTTTGGTTGCTGTCAAAAAGACCGTAACGACTACGATAAAAAAGGCGGATAGCCAGGTTCGTTTTCCATTTCGGAACCTCAAAATTGATTTTAAAATTGGCCAGCTGCCGGGAACGGTTAAACAAGCCAAAATAATCCTGCCTTTGCAGGCGGAAAGAAGAAAGGGTGTTGGGGTCGCGGGCAAAAACCTGCCCCTCCTCCAGTCGGCTTAAAACGTCCCGGTCCTGGGCCTCTAAGAATTGATACCCCGCCGAAAAAGTCCAGTGTTTGCTAGCCCGATATTGGGCATTGACTTCTAGGCCATAGGTCAGGATGCGGTTGAGATTGAAATAGGAAAACACGTTCTGACCATTGGTGCGCTGGGCGACGGCCCGGGTATCAATCAGGTTTTGAATCTGATTGTAGAAGAAATTGACATCCAGGCTCAGGCGATTTTTCTCCATACTTCCGCCCAGATTGAGGTTGAGCGAGCTTTCGGGGCGCAAAGGGGCCGAAAAATCAAGCGCATTGCGAAACAAAAGCTGCCCTTGAGCCTCCAGCGCATCCATACGCGCGGGAGCCACATTGTAGCCAAATACCGAATACCCTACCGCACTGTTGGTAAAATCGAGATACAATTGCCGCAGGTCGGGGGCTTTATAGCCATATCCCAGCGAAGCCTTCAGAAAGAGATGTGGCTGTACCTCATAGGTGAGGCCAAGTTTGGGGCTTAGTTGAGATTGGTATTGGTGGTGGTGGTCATAGCGAAAGCCCAGCAAAATATTCCACTTTTGCCCGATAAACCATTCAAACTGAGCAAAGAGGTATTCGGACTGCAAGCGGGCCGTTTGGCTAAAAAGGGTACGCAGCAGGGTTTTCGTAGTTCATCCCCACTCCCGCGGTCAGGGTGTTATGGCCCATTTTATAATGCGTGCGTATCTCTGGACGGTAAAACCACTGCCGATAAAGATTTTCTTCAAAAAGCACCTGCCCCGCATCGCGCAGGCCTTCATCAAAGCGGTAGTGGGTGGCGTAGAGGTCATACTCCATTTTCCAGTTTTTGCGGAGGGTTTGGCGCACCAGTAACGTTTGGTTCCATTCCCGGCTAAGGCTCTTGCCAGCAAAGAGGGCTTCATTGATGAAGGCCCGGTAATCCTGGTCCTGGCCGTAGAAGCGGGAATGAATCATAAGCGACAGCTTTTCCGAAGGGCTAATCTTGATTTTGGGCTGAAAAGTAAAATTATGAAAAGGCTCCACCGTAGGCAAGCGCGCCGCCTCAGCCAGGCTATAGCCCCGGGAGGCAAAATAATTGGCAAAGACATCGAGACTTACTATGCCTTTGTTGTATTGCAGGGTCGCCGAGGCATCGTGGGTGCCAAAGCTGGCCAAGCGATAACCGGCCTGCCCCTGCCACTTGCCGTCTTTTTCAGCTTCCCGGGTAATGATATTGACAACCCCCGCCAGGGCCTCGGAGCCATAGAGCGAAGAAGAAGCTCCTTTGATGATTTCGATACGCTCGATATTGTGTACCGTCAGGCGCGATAAATCCAGCGTGCCGGCCTGTCGGCCTACCATAGGCTGGCCATCTATCAAAATCATGGTGTAGGCCGCATCCAGGCCTTGCAATTGTAAACCTTCCCCCCGCCAAAGTCGGGCACGGTGAGCAAACCTGTTTGCTCTTGCAACACTTCATTCAAGCGGCTAAGCCCGGTTCTTTGAATGGCCTGGCCCGAGACCACCGTTACAGGCACCGGCAGGGCCATTCGGTCGCGCACAGTCCGGGTTCCGGTGATGACAATGTCGGGCAGGTCAATACTCGGAAGGGTATCCGGGCGTGACTGGGGCTGGGCGTTCAGTGGCCCAAGCAAAGCAAGCACCAGGCCCCCCAGGGCAAGGAATCTCATTTTTTTACTTCAAAGAAATTGTCAATAATCGGGTGAAAAGCTGTGGTGGGGGCTTCCGGGTCAAGGGCGAAGAGATGCATAAACAGCGGCTTGCCATCTACCTGCTTTTTGAGCTTGATGTATTGCTTTTGGGCCATCTCGGCTTCCCATTTGGTACGTATCTTTGCCCAGAAAGCTTGGTTTTCCTGCCACCAGGCTTGCGCCACCCGGCATTTTTTCGTCGGCCACTCTTGTGTAAAGGTCCAACCCTTTTTCCTGGGCCAGACGGTAGTCCTGGCCTTCTTCGCTGCGGATGATTTTGTCGTTATCCTGCTCGTGGAGCCAGCCGTAAGCGGTGATTTCGTGGCGATTGCGGCGTTTCAGGAGGTTATAGTCCTTTCTTACGGTAAATTCTCGGCGAGGCAAGGGCGCATCGGCGGTACTTTCCCAGTAATGCCGCCCGTCTTGGTGTACCCAAGAAGCAGAACCTTCGTAGCGGGGGCTGTCGTCCACCTGATAGACTTTTTGTGTCCATTGCCCTTTTACCTGTTCAGGCCGAAGAGTGATTTTTTTCCAGTCATTAAAGCCATTGTAGCTCCATAGCTCGGTGTGTTCATAAAGCCAGTCCTGGCGCCAGTGTTTTACGATGGCCGTATCATTGACAATCAATATGTGCTGTAAGACAATTTTGCCCGAAGTATCTTCTACCTTTTGCACCCATTCCAGGCCCCGGTCGTGTTTTGTTTTGGAGGGCTTGTATGAGGCCGTGTCCTGGGGAAAAGCAAAGGTTTCGGCAAAGTTAAACGCTACCTCATAACAGCCACACATAGACAAAATGGCCTGTCGGTCTTCGGAAGATTGCGCAAAACCGGATAAAGACCCCAGGCAAGCCAAAATAAATAAGTAGTTTTTCATTTTCGTTGTTTTTTAGATTAATTAAGAATAATGGCAAATATAAATCTTTATTTAGACTAAGTCCAAACAAAAATTAAAAAAATATCTATTCTTTTGGCCAGGAATAAAATGTGGCAGAAACCAGGGCTTTTCGGGCTCAGAAGTGCGGGCAAGCACTTGGCAGAAGCAGAAAGTGAGAGCCACAGTCCTAGACGTGAACCTCGGTGGGGGGCAAGTGGCCAATCAGAAAAGAGGCCCGGACAGAATAAAAAAGGGAATAGGGCAGGTCTTCAAACTGATTTTCAATTTTGATAAGCTGCTGGGGGCTTTGCACATAAACCCCCAGGGCCACATACTCGGCACAGACCTCCACTTCCAGGCCTGGCACTTCCAAAAACTCGTTCAGGCGGCGGTGAATCAGTTCGTAGGTCAGTCGGTCTAGCACCGAGCACCCAAACCGGTGATAATCTAAGGTGGGCATAAAATCGACCAGATATTGCATCGCAACCCTGGACACCAATCTTTGCAAGAGACCCAATGGATAACCCACCCCGCCACCAATTGACTTGCCAGCCGCAAATTTTGCCATTGCTGAGGCTCCATCAGGCGGATGATTTTTTGATACAATTCTTCGGTTTTTTCTTCCACTTTATATGTATTTTTCCAAAAATAATGTAAAATCGCAGAAAAATACTGAAAACAAAGCAGAAATCCAATGGAACAACTGTTGAGGCATCATTTTTATCTCGGAAGTAAATCTTAATTTGCACACAAGCATTGACCGAACATGCAAAAAACCTTTTCCAAAAAATTTACTTTTCTTGCCTTGCTATTGCTGACGGGCATTTTGCTGACGGGCTGCCAGGACTCTGCCGGGATAGAAAGCCAAAATGCCCTTGACCAATCTCTGCGTGAAAACCTGGAACTAGCCTCGGCAGGTCAGGGCATAGACTACTACCTTCTGCCCGAACCCACTCAGTACGCCCTTATTCCTCAAGACCCGCGCAATCCTCTCAATGCCGCCAAAGTGGAACTGGGCAAGCTCCTTTTTCACGAAACGGCAATGGGCTTGAAACCACGCAAAACCATCAGTTTGCAGTTTTATTCTTGTGCTTCTTGCCACCACGCGCCGGCAGGCTTTCAGGCCGGTATTCCGCAGGGTATTGGCGAAGGGGGGCTTGGTTTTGGGCACAAGGGACAAGGGCGGGTGCGCCATCCCGACTATGTGCTTGATTCGGATTTGGATGTGCAAGATGTGCGTTCTCCTTCGGTGCTCCACGTGGCCTTTCAAACAAACATGCTCTGGAATGGGCAATTTGGGGCCTTTGGGCATAATCTAGGCACAGAAGCCCTCTGGACAGCCGGAACCCCGAAAGACAGAAATCATCTTGGCTTTGAGGGAGTAGAAACCCAGGCCATTGCCGCTATGGATGTGCATCGCCTACAAGTAGAAGGCTCGGTGCTCAAAACGCATCCTGAATATGTGGCACTTTTCAACGCTGCTTTTCCCGATGTCCCTGCCGAATCGCGCATCAATGTGCTCCATACCGGGCTGGCCATTGCCGCCTATGAGCGTACTCTGATGGCCACAATGGCCCCCTTTCAGCGGTGGCTCAGGGGGGAATATCAGGCCATGAATGAGGCCCAAAAAAGAGGGGCTTTGTTATTTTTTGGCAAAGCCCAATGCTATCAATGCCACAATGGGCCCGCCCTGAGTGCAATGGATTTTTATGCCCTGGGGATGAAAGATTTGTACCAGCGTGGCGATGCCGCTGCCGTCGATTTTAACTCCCTAGGCAATAAAGGGCGGGGCGGATTTACCAACCGACCCGAAGATATGTTCAAATTTAAAGTCCCGCAATTGTATAATCTGGCTGACTCGCCTTTCTATGGACACGGGGCTTCCTTTGGTTCCATTGCGGAGGTGCTTCGTTATAAAAACTGGGCCATTCCTGAAAACACGCAGGTTCCTCCTGGGCAATTGGCCGCAGCATTTCTCCCTTTGGGCCTCAGCGAAGCGGAAATTGACGATTTACGGGAATTTCTCGAGACGGGCCTTTATGACCCCGACCTCCGCCGGTATGCGCCCCTCAGCCTGCCCTCAGGCAATTGCTTTCCTAACAATGACCCCCTCACGCGCGCTTACTTGGGCTGTAATTAAGAAATTGCCCCCCCGGTGATTTAACAATGGCGGGAAACTATTTTAGCTGCTTTTTTTAAGATTTGCTTGCCTGGGTGGGCAGCCTTGCAACCCATTTGCACCTATTTTTCGCGGCGTAGTGAGCTGTCTGCCTTTTTGCGTAAACTTTTTTCGCAACTTTTATGTAGTTTTGTCCTGGGATGGGTTCATTTTTACCAGATTCATTATGCATTACCAAAGAAAGATTCATCGTAACATCCTTGTTCATATTTGCGGGCTTGGCCTGCTGGGCTTCCTGGGAGGCTGTTTTAGTCGTCCGCCCGTAGGCACTGGCACTGACAACCCCAGCAACCGGAATCCGGCGGGCGAAACCGAGGTGATAGACCGCCGACCGATTCAGGCCCGCCAAATGGTATTGGAAGATGGCGACAGCCTGCGAGTATTTTTGGAACTGGAACTGCCCCGTTTTGCGGATAAACCCTTAAATGCCAAGCAAATTAGTCAGGAAATTATTGTGAAATATGGTCTTTTGGCCGACTATACCAGCCGGGAATTTTTAGAAACCAGGGAAATCAAGCTCTTGCCAGAACGCATTCAAAAAATTGGAACAAAATTCCACACATATTTCAATATTGCCAAGCGACCCAAAATCAATGAAGTGATGATTTTGGAAGTGAGCGATGCCCTTACCAAACAGAGCGACCAACTGGATTTTTTATTGAGCTATACCATTACCAAAATACGCGAACGCTTTGGCTTGTTTAATGCCAAAGGCCAGTACCCACTCTTTCGCAACTACCTCCGGGCCGAAGATACAGTACAAATCGCCGACGTAGCCCTCAGCTCTCAGACCCTTATTGTACGCTATTATGCCCAGTCTTTTAATCCCGCCCCGCCGCCCATGTCGGCCCGAAACGAGGAAGTGCCCCGCACCATGAGCACCGATTCGGTCTTTTTGCTCCAAACCAATCGTCCGATACGATTTTCTCAAACAGGCCTTTACCTTATTCAAGAAGACACTAGCAATTTTTATGGCCTGAGCATCTATGTTTCGGCTTTGAAATATCCCAAATTGAGCCAAGTAAAAGAAGTGATTGCGCCGATGATTTACATCACTACCAGTGAAGAACTGGCCGAACTACAAAATGCCGAAACGCCTAAAAAAGCCCTTGACAAGCTATGGCTCAAGCTCATGTCTGGCAACACCGCCTTGGCCCAACAAGTGATTCGGGAATATTTCCAGCGAATAAAATCGGCCAATCAACTGTACACTACCCACAAACCGGGCTGGCAAACCGATATGGGGATGATTTTCGTAGTCTTTGGACAGCCCACCCGCATCATCCGACTAAATGACAAAGAGATATGGATTTATACCCAGTCCGGCAATTTTTCGGAGATGCAGTTTACTTTTTTACGGCGACCCAACCAGTTTAGCGATTATGAATACAGCCTCCTGCGCTATCCTGAATACAAGGAAATCTGGTATCCGATGATAGAACAATGGCGTACCGGCAAGGTGCAATGATTGTATGCAAAATGGCCGTATAAATATCCGGCTTGGGAAAAAAAGAATGGCATGGCTTATTATTCCAAAAAGATGTTGGCCCGCAAGTGCCTTTTGCTTGCATTTCATGGTTTCAAAAACCGTAAACTTGGTTTTGGTCGGACTTTGGGCTTTTGCCGGCGGTATCTATGGCAGAGCTTGCGCCACCCGGCAAAGGTTCCGATTGGAATACGCACCGAAGATGGGCTGGTTTGGCTTCGGACCCACACCTCTGATTTAGAGGTCTTTTTCCAACATTATGTATATGGCGAACTTTGGACGGAAGCCCACCGCCGCCCGGAAAATATTCAGTATATTTTGGATTGCGGAGCCAATATCGGCTTAGCTACTTTGGTATTGGCCCGCCTATATCCCGAGGCCCGGTTAGCGGCCGTAGAACTGGAGGCAGAAAACTTTGCCCTTTTGCAAAAAAATTGTGCCCGGCTGCTGGATAATGGCCGCTTAAAGACCTGGCAAGGGGCTTTTTATCACAAGGCCCAGGCCCATTTGCAAATCCAGCCCGGGCAATTGGGCGAATGGAATTTCTCGACCCTGGAAGAGGAAGAAACCTCGATTGCCCCCAACGCTCCTGCCATTATCACCCTCGAGACCATTACCGAAGCCTGGAACGGCCAACCGCCGGATTTGATAAAAATGGATATTGAGGGAGGCGAAACGGGCTTCCTGCAAAACGACGAATGGTGCAACCAGGTGCTGCCTAGTATGGTTTGGGCCGTTGAACTACATGGCTTCGCGGCACACAGTGCCTATTTTTATCAATTGCGCCGTCATCAGCTTTCGGCCTATCGTATGGGAGAATACTGGGTCAGCAGTCCTTCTTCTTTCACCACTTCCCAATGATGCCTTCCCACCCCCTTGTTTCGGTGATTGTACCCAGCTATAATGCCGCGCATTTTTTAACACAAACCCTGGCCTCGGTAGCGGCGCAAAGTTACCCGCATTGGGAAGTGCTGGTCATAGACGATGGCTCTACGGATGAAACCCCTGCCCTGCTCAGTGCCCTTGCTATGCCCGCTTTACGCTATCATCGCCAGGCCAATCAGGGCGTGGCGGCGGCCCGTAACCAGGGTTTGGCCCTGGCCAGAGGAGAATTGATTGCCTTTCTCGATGCCGATGACCTCTTCACGCCCGATAATTTGCAGCAAAAAGTCGAGTTTTTACAAGCCCATCCCACTATCGGGCTGGTTCATGCTGCTGAGGAAGTGTTTGACTCCCAAACAGAGCAAACCCTGCGCTTGGCGACGGGCCAAGGTGGAAAAGTGCAAAAAGCCTTGCTCGAGATGCGCGAAAATGTGATTCATAGCCCCTCAAGCGTGCTTGTAAGGGCCCACCTGCTGGAACAAGTGGGCGGCTTTGACACCCGCCTTTCTACCTCGGCTGACTGGGAGATGTGGGTGCGCCTGGCCGGGGTTACCGACTTTGGGTATTTGCCCCAGGCACTGGTGCGCTATCGGGTGCACAGTGGGCAAATGCACCGCAATATTCGCAAGATGGAACAGGATATGCGCTATGCCTTTGCCAAAAGCCACCGGGCGGGTTTTTTTGAAAGTGAAAAACATTATCGCTACTGCCGTGCCAATCTCTACCTCACCCTCAGTGCCTGCTACTGGGGCGACCAGCGCGATTATATCAGGTTTGCCCGGTTTTTTTTGCGCTCCTTGGTTACGCATCTCCGTCCTTTTTGGCAGAGAGTGCACCAACGGATAAGCAAAAAATAAGCTTTTTTTAGCAATTTACCCAGATTCTTGCCTAAAATTTACAAAATCTCCTTACATTGCTTAATTTTGTAACAATCTCGTGCGCAATGGGTTGAAAAGAAATAAAATGGAAATGGGGGTAAATTTAGAATTGAAGCCGGAGAGCACGCTTCTTGAACCGGACAAAACGGCATTGCAAGCCTCCCAGCTTTTAGAAGCCTTTGGACAAAGTCCGGCGTTTGCGCAGGTCTTAAACCTGGGGCAGCAATTCCTTCATCCTCAGTTTTCGCCGGAAATGGCGGCTAGTTTAGCCCTGGAATTTGCAAAAATTGCCCAAGAAGGGCCCTCTCTTTTTCCGAAGGTAGATTTCTGGCGGCACAATTCCCTTGCGCCTCACTTTGCCCCTTTGCTTGAGCTCTTGCACCAAAACCCTTTTCCGCTCACGGAGGGTTTGCCCTGGCCCGCGACCAGCCTCACGATGGAAAAGCTCCGCTTTGGCTTGCTGGCCGCGCGTTTTTATGCCCAGTATTCTCTAAAAATGGATTGGGAGGCGAATCTGCCTACCCTATTGCTACAGCCGCCGGCCTTGGCACTTGAGCCTTTGCTACAAGAAACCCTCTTTCCAAAAAAAACAAAGGGAAAAAAAGACCTTCGGCCCATTGTTTGTGCAGACCGACAATTTGCCTACGTATTGTTTTCAAGCCGCTACAATGGCTTCTAAAAACACTCGCCGCGCGGCCTTTAAGACAGAGCTGGTGTGGAGTCATTGGGCGCATCCGGCCACACCGGGTCGTATTGCCCCTCAGGGTTCTTTGTTTGATACGCCTGCGCCCAATCAGCAAGCCTGGCAAAAACTAAGGAGTGAGGCCTTGCGCCTCGTGATGGGCTTTGAGATGTCTTCCAATAAAACAAAACAAATGAGCCCCTCTCCTGAGTCAGATTGGCGGCCTTTTTTGCAATATGGTTGGGAGATTTTGGCTGAGGAGGGCCTCTTGGGCTATTATTTCTCCGCTTTTCAGCCCGATAAAAGCTGGCAGGAATGGGCCTCGGCCCGGCAAGCTGCTTGGTATTGGTGGTCTGCCCCGGATAGTGCTGAGGGATGGCTATTTGTGCTCAAACAGGCGCGCACTAAGGATTTTTTTTCCCAGACTTTGGCCTTGCCCGATTTGTCCCAGCCGCGCAGTGCCATGGTGTGGCAGCGTTTCTTTGAGGAAAAGCATTCACCGCCTGCCCAGGTAGAAGAGGCTCCCGTGCGCTATGTGGCAAGCCTAAAACCTGACAAGGAAGAGATTTTGCCCAAGAGCTTTCCCCTATATCCCTCGGCTCAGGCCCCGGGCATATTTCGTTATTGTGTGCCAGGACTGAGCCTGGGCAAAGCCCAGCATTGGCATCACGCTCAGTCAGAGATTTTGGCCCGCTATGCCCAAGCCCATTTGGGTCAGGTCTTGGCCCAAGACCCACTCATTGCCAGGCGTTGGCAAAAAAACGCCTGGGTAGGCCGGGAGTGGCCTGTTTTTGACTCAAACCAGCTTCAGGTGCTTTGCATCCATCCCTTTCAGACTGCCTTTTTTTATGCCGAACCTGCTCTTTGGCCCGAAGGCAGTATGTGGGAAAAGGTTTTTCGCCCCGGATTTGAGAATGTGTACCTGCTTTGGGGAGAAGGCGGGGCCTGGGCCGTCAAAAATCCGATAAGCCGCCATTTTGCGGGCAAAACCTGGGCCTTGCCCCGTTTCCAGCTTGACTGGGGAGGCCAGGTCAGCGATAACATCAGCCCGGAAGCCCTTAAATCTTTTAAAACCTATTACGAAACCCAATGGCAAGACCGCCTGGGGCAGTTGGAAAACCATTTTCATTTTTGCTGAATTTGCAGTTTTTGGAAAACTGCCCTGTGGAGCCAGCCTTGGCCCTTGATATGCGTCCGCTGGCTCTTTTTGGAGAAGACTTTTCCCGGTCTCATTTTTTACTTACCCACTTTGCCCAGCCCGATGCCAATTTTTTTGCGCATTTCAAGGCTTTGGCGGAGGCTTTTCATCAGGCCCGGCGGGCTTTTGAGCAAACAGGCAAGCGGGCTTGCCGGGGGCGGGAGGGCTTTCTGGCTTTGCAGTATTATTTTCAAAGAGGTGAGGCGGCCCTTCGCGCGGCCCAGGAATATTTGCAAGAAAGCCAGCTTCACCCGCTAGGACTGGAGCGCGAAATTGAGACGGATGATATTTTTCATTATACTTATGCTGTTTTATGCGCCCAGGCTGATTTTGGCGGCGAAGCCATTCCGGCCATACCCTTCTATCGTGATTTTTGGTCCTGGGTAGGTTGGGGAAAGGCGCTGCTTGAGCTTCATCTTGACCCGGCCCCCAGTCCTCTGAGAGGTTTATCGGCGCAAGAGCGGTATTTGCGCAAGCCCCAGCGCCGGTTTAGCTATACCTGGCAGCCAGCGCAGGGCCGGGTAGTTTTGCAAGGGGGCAATGCCGCGTTGGAAATCAAAAAAATAAATCCCGAGGCTTGGGATTTTCGCCTCGGAAAATACAATTTGTGGGAATGGGCCTGGCAGGGCTTTGGGCCGGAAATTGTCAAAAACGCCGAATTTTTGATACAAGCCTCCGAATCTATCCATCAAGGGGCGGGCCAAATCGGGCGATTGGTGTACGAAACCCTGCAAATCCGTAAGACGATGACTTATGCCCAGGAATTTTAAAAATGTGGCAAAGGAGAAATTTCTCTGGCTTTTATGCTTTATGAAGCCAGGACCTTCTCAGGCCAGGTGTTCTTCCTCTAAAAACTCGACCAGGTTTTGATTGCATCGCCATAAAATCTCGAAAACCAATTCAAAGTCGGCCATCGTGCCATCATAAGGGTCGGGGACTTCCAGGTTTTCTTTTTCCGTATCAAAGTTGCGCATCAGCATAATTTTAGGTTCTGCGGCGTGATTGACCCTATTTTTTAGGTTGATAAGATTGTCATAATTGGATTTGTCCATTGCAATGATGTATTCAAAGCGGTCAAAATCTTCGCGGGCAATCTGGCGGGCGCGGTGGGTAAGAGCGATGCCGTTTTGCTCGGCCACGGCACGCATTCGCTCGTCAGGAAGCTCCCCGATATGGTAAGCCGAAGTGCCGGCCGAGTCACACTCGAGCCCCAGTGCACTTTGGGCGGCCAGTTTTGAAAAAATACCTTCGGCCATAGGAGAGCGGCAAATATTGCCTAAACACACAAAAAGTACTTTCATAATCAATCAGCCTTATGGTGGATACCTGCTTTTTATCTTGTCGGGAAAATTACACAAAAAAGATGCAGAAATGAAGTGTAAACAAGCAGATGGCTAAAATTTGCGCCTACTTTGGGGCTGCACGGAGTTCTTAGACCTCGGCCCCCTGGCAAAGAATCAAAAGGCCCCGGGCCAAAGTGATAGAAGGCCTGAAACTTGCAAAGGAGAGATTTTTTGTCTCGAAGATGCAGAAAAGAAAATTTGGAATTTCTAAAAGATAAAGTTTATGCTTTAACTTCGCACCCAAAATCAAACCATCATTAAAACACAAAAATAGAAATGCGTCTGAATCAGATTGGTTTTCTTGGGCTAATGGTTCTAAGCTTGAGCCTGCATAATTGCAAACAAAAAGGAGGGGACTTTAAAGCCACCCCCAGCGGCATCAAATACCAGATTTTTTCGGCCAATAAAAACAAAAAATTAAAAGCGGGTGATTTCTTTGACTTCCACATGGTCATCCTCAATTCCAAAGATTCAATCATCCAGGACTCTTACAAAAACCCGGATGGGGCCATTAAAAACCAGCAGTTTCCAGAAGATTCTACCAAAGGAGGCCTGATTGAAGCTTTTCTCTTGCTTTCGGAAGGCGATAGTGCCATTTTCAGGATTAGCAATGATTCCCTGATTGCCCAGCGCAACCGCTCTATCCAAAAATCGCTGGATATGATGAAAACCCAAATGGAAGCACAAGTAGCGCAAGCTTCTAATGATTCTACCCGCAAGCTCATTGAGCAAAGATACAAAAACCAAATCCAGCTTGGCGAAGCCCAAATGAAGCAGGAGGACCCCAATTTGCCCAAAGGAGGCTATGTAGAGTATCGGGTGAAACTTTTGGCCATCAAGACCCGCGAAGATGTAGAAAAAGAAATGCAGGAAGCCAATAAAAAGCGCATTGAGGAAGCCGAAAAGCGACTAGGCGGCGAGAAAAAACAGATTGAGCAATACCTCAAAGACAAAAAACTGAACGGAAAATCTACGGCTTCCGGCTTGTTTTATGTCATTCAGAAGGAAGGCACTGGGGCTTCTCCTCAGGCCGGCGATTCGGTATCCGTGAGTTATAAAGGCATGCTGCTCAACGGAAAAGTTTTTGATACTAGCATTGAGGCCGAGGCCAAAGCGGCAGAGGTGTTCAATCCTAATCGCACTTATGGGCCTTTTAAATTCACCCTGGGTCGTCAGCAGGTGATTCCGGGTTGGGACGAGGGCATTGCCCTACTCAAACCAGGCACAAAAGCTTTGCTGCTCATTCCCTCGCGCCTGGCCTATGCTGAAAGAGGCACGCAAGACGGAAGCATTCCGCCCCACACTATTTTGGTTTTTGAGGTCGAGCTATTTGGTTTTAAATCAGGCCAGGACAACAAAACCTCGGGTAATGGTAGAAAATCCGGTGCTTATCCTGGGAGCCAAGGGGCTGGGGCAGGTGGCTTTGGAGATATTCAATAGCCACGGCCTGCTGGTGTATGGCTTTCTGGAAGATGACGAAACCTGGCATCAGCGTCAAATAGACCACGTTTCGGTATTGGGCCGCACCGATGACCAGGCTTTCCTGAAACTTATCGGGGCCAAATGCGAAGCCTTTGTGGCAACGGACGAAAACCAATATCGCAAGCACCTTGTCAATCTGCTCCTGGAAAAGCGCAAAGTAATGCCCCTCAATGCCATTCATGCCCAGGCCTATCTGGCCCAGTCGGTACAGCTTGGGCACGGCAACCTCATCGGGCCGGGTGCTATTCTGAATGCAGGGGTGAAGCTGGGCAGTCATAGCATTGTCCACGCACGTGCCTTGATAGACTACGGCAGCCAAATAGAAGATTACGTGCAGATTGGCGCGGGTAGTGTGCTCAATTCTGAGGTGATTGTTGAAGAAGAGGCCTTTATTGGCTCCGGGGTAACGGTGGTGGCTGGGGTCAGGATTGGTAAGCAGGCCCGGGTAGGGGCGGGTTCGGTGGTGATTCAGGAGGTAGCACCCGGCGCAACGGTTTTTGGCAACCCCGCTCAGGCAGTGAAATGAGTAAAAGAATAATTGATTTTTTGAAAAGTAAGCCATCCGGCTCTTATTTTGCATTTTTTCGTTTGATTGAAAATAGATACCTAATTCCTGGACACAATGGAACAAAAACCTTCTAATCGTAGCCAGAGACGCAATACTTTCATTTTTTTGGTCTCGGCCCTGGTGATTGCCAACATCGTCTTGTTTTATCTGGTTATTCAGAATAAAAAACGCCCAAATCCAACGCGAAAAAGAACGCGCCGCCGAACAAAAGCAAGACTATGAGCGGCAGTTGGGTGATTTAGCCCAGCGCCTTGAATCCCAAATCAAACGCGCCAAAAAATTGGAATCCGACAACAATAAGTTTATTGATTCGCTTCAGAATGTGCTCAAAGAGGTGCAACAAGACCGCGACAATCTCCGGCAAACCTCTCAACTGACCCAGAACCAAGTCGCTACCTTTCGCCAAAAGATTGAGGCCTACGAGGTGCTTTTGCGCAAAAAAGACGAAGAAATTGAAAAGCTTCGCGAAACGGCCCAAATCCTCTATGATGAAAACAATGACCTCAAGGTGCAAAAAAACGAACTGACCAGCACCATCACCGAAATCAGCAAAGAAAGAACCCAAATGCAGGGCAAGCTAGACCAGGCCGCCGTGCTCAAAGCCGAAAACGTGAATGTCAATGCTGTGGATGACCGGGGCCGCGAACAGAGCGGAGGCCAATACCGGGCCAATAAGATTGACCGATTGGCCATCACTTTTAATGTTGCCGACAACAAACTGGCCCGCATTGGCAACAAAGATGTTTATATGCGGGTATTGGAACCGGCTGGGACCTTGCTCATCAATCCGGGCAGTTCGGGAAGCTTTGAAGCCGACGGGCGACAGATGCAATACTCGGTGCGCAAGCAAATCTTGTTTGATAACTCGCGCCAAACTGTGCGTTTTGATTTTGACCGCACGGGCGAGTTTGTGCCAGGCCGCCATACAATTGAATTTTATTGTGAAGGCTATCGGATTGGCTACGGCACTTTTGAAGTCAGATAATTTTTTTAGGTCTTGGTCTCAAGAGGCATTCGGAAACGAATGCCTTTTTTGCGAACTTCCCCTTGTTTTATAAAAAAAATCTAATTTTTTTAAGGCTTTGTCCAAAATTATTGAATAGCAGTCCTTTTCATTAGGAAAAATGCCTTTATATTTGTCCGGTTTTTGGCATTAGATTACTTTTTTGGATTGTGTCAATAAAAGACTTACTTTAAAATTGAACATGGAAACACCCACCGACCCCACAGCGG
Source organism: Microscillaceae bacterium (assembly GCA_012031215.1). Taxonomy (GTDB): domain Bacteria; phylum Bacteroidota; class Bacteroidia; order Cytophagales; family Microscillaceae; genus JAAUUB01. The sequence goes on from JAAUUB010000005.1 coordinate 35,263, forward strand.
AACGGCATCCAAGTGCCCTGTATCTTTTGTTTTTTACCGAAATGTGGGAGCGTTTCAGCTATTATGGAATGCGCGCCCTGCTTACCTTGTACCTGGTTTCGGAAGTTACGAAGGGGGGGCTGGGCTGGACTTCGGCCCAGGCCGGGCAGCTTTATGGCATCTATACGGGCTTGGTGTATGTAACCCCGCTCATTGGGGGAATTTTGGCCGACCGCATCCTGGGCTATCGGCTGGCCATTTTTTTGGGCGGAGCCACTATGGCCCTGGGGCACGCCAGCTTGGCACTGGAGTCTATGTTTTTCTTCTATCTGGGGCTGTTTCTCATTATCATTGGCAATGGTCTCTTCAAGCCCAATATTTCTTCTATGGTGGGGCAGCTCTATCCGGAGGGAAGTCGCCTGAAAGATTCGGCTTATACTATTTTCTATATGGGCATCAACCTAGGGGCTTTCATCGGCACCCTGATTTGTGGCTACCTGGGTGAAAACATTGGCTGGCACTACGGCTTTGGGGCGGCTGGCATAGGCATGACCCTGGGCTTGGTCTTATTTTATTTCGGGCAGTCCATGCTGGGAGAGATAGGCAAACGGCCCAAGGCCCAAAGTTTGGTTTTTGAAGCCGACCCCCACCTGCCCCTGGAAACCGAGAAACAATACGCGCTTTATCAAGAGGGCTATCGGGTCAAAAAACCCCTGAACAAAGTAGAACGCGAGCGACTGTACGTCGTCTTTACACTTTCTTTTTTCTCCATCTTGTTTTGGCTGGCATTTGAGCAAGCCGGTTCTTCCATGAATATTTATGCCCTCAAATACACGGACCGCTTTCTGGGAGAGTCCCTCCAGATAGATGCCTATGAGGTCAAGTCGGCCAAGCCTTCTCCCAATGATTCGGTACTCTTGCTCAAAGTAGCGGAGCTGCTCAATGAAGCCAACAATAAAAAATCAACCCAGGAGCTCAAAAATGAGCTAGAAGCCCTAGAGGTAGAGGTATTTGTGATGGAGGAAAAAGCGCTTCGGGGCAACGAAACCCTCAAAGAAGCAGAAGCCGAGATGGTCCGCTTTGCTAAATCCCCCCTGCAAAATCCGGTCTATTTTTCCAAAACAGAGACCCACCGCACCGAACTGAGCCAAAAGCCTGCCCTGGAAATCGCCCGGGGCCGCTATGTAATGCGAAAATTTGACTCCTTGAAAATAAAACTGGCCGATAAAATAAGCATACAGACCGCTACCCGCAATAAGTCCAGCCTTTCGGCCCGTGATTTGGCCTCAGTAAAAGAAGTATATGTCCCCAAAAAGTATGCAGAGGGCTATAAAGTGCTGGCACTCAATAAATCACAGCCCAGCTTCGTAGTGCCCGCCTCTTGGTTTCAGTCGGTCAATGCTTTTTTTATTTTCACCCTGGCACCTTTCTTTTCCTTGCTGTGGATACAGCTCGACCGGGCAAAGCTCAATCCAAACGGCCCGGTCAAATTTGCCATTGGTCTGCTCTTGCTGGGCCTGGGCTTTGTGGCATTGGTGATTGGCTCGGCCAGCATTGCCAAGGGTGCTGAAACCGCCTCAGTCAGTATGGTATGGCTCATTTTGGCCTATCTCTTACACACCATGGGCGAGCTTTGTCTTTCGCCGGTGGGCTTGTCTTTTGTCAATAAACTTTCCCCTGTGCACTTACTGGGGATGATGTTTGGCGTGTGGTTTTTGGCTTCGGCCATTGGCAATTATATCGGGGGCGCTTTGTCGGGTTTGGTGGACTCCCTGGCCGAAAAAGCCAGCCTTTCGGATTTCTTCCTCATTTTTGTGTTTATCTCGGTGGGTGCTTCTTTGTTGCTTTTCCTGCTGTCGCCGATTCTGAAAAAATGGATGCACCAAGTAAGATAAGCTGCACAAAATCATCTGTCTAGGTTTTTAGAATAGTCGTGAATAATTTTTTTACTCACCTATCGGAAGGTGAGCGGTTTTTTTGTCCTTTAAAAAAATTTGGAAAGACAAAGAATACACAACCAAAAGGCGAGCGGAGAGTATGAAGAAACTATTGTTCATTTTTCAGACCAGTCGCTGGGTTTTTTTGTATTGCGCAATTTTTCCCAAAAACTGGCTCGTTGTTTTTCAATGCTTTGCGTGATGACTCAAACTTCTCCTCCTTACTTTTTAGAATACCAATGTTTGTTTTTGACGTATATTGAAGCTTAGCCCAAGCGTTTTGCTTAGTGCGGAGGCCCTCAGAATAAAAACATCTTTGCTTGCACAGTTCTTCGCTTTTAGGCTTAACTTTGTGAAAAGCAACACACTAGAAGGGGAAATTTAACAACAAAATTTTTTCAAAAATCAGGCCTCCGTTTTATAAATAAGTAGGGTCTTAAAAAAAGAAAAGATGAGGGTATTGCTGATAGATGATGATCCTATCAACAACATTGTGAATCAGAAGCTTTTAAAAAAATTCAATCCCCATCTGGAGATTACGGAGTTTTTAAACGCCAAAGAGGCACTGCGTTTTTTTACAGGATTCTTCAACAGCGCCAGAAATCATTTTATTGGACATCAATATGCCAGAGATGAATGGCTGGGAATTTTTGGGTGCTTATCAACAATTCCACCTTGACTGTCGGCTTTATCTGCTTACGTCTTCCATTGCCCAAGAAGATATGAAAAGGGCGAAGTCATTTCCCGAAGTGATTGATTTTTTGGTCAAACCGCTTGACCAGCACAAGATTAAGCGGATATTTACTTAAAAATTGGTGGTTATTTTGCCCGAATGAAACCAAGCAATTTGGCAAGCAAAATGTAAATAGATTGGCTTAAATCCCGTTTTATATGATGATATTACCCAAAGCAGTAAGACGGCTGTTAGATGATTCCCCCGCAGGCCTTCATTTTTGTTTCATTGTCTTTTTTTTTCTTTTTACCAAGCATAGCTTTGGACAAACCCCTCCCCCACCAGTGGCCCTACCGGCCAGCCAGGTTAGTGCCAATGGTTTTGAAGCCAATTGGGGGGTAGTGTCAGTAGCTAACCAATATACACTAGAACTCAGCGAGGAACCTCTTTTTATCGAACCCGATTATTTTGATGTTGGCAATGAAACCTCGGTACTCATTGAAGGCCTACTTGCAGGCACTTTTTATTATTATCGGGTAAGAGCCATTCAAAATGGGGTGTTTTCTATTTATTCAAATGTAGTAACGGTGCTGACCCTGCCCGATGCTCCGGAGGTACAAGCGGCCAGTTCTGTCAGCAGCAATAGCTTTGTGGCCAATTGGACGGAGGTAAGCACTGCTACACAATATTACCTGGATGTCTCGATAGAAAATGATTTCAGCAGTTTTATCTTAGAAGGCATTGCTACGACGCAAAATAATTTCTTTGTAAGCGGGCTCACGCCTGGTCAGACTTACTTCTATCGGGTCAAGGCTGAAAACGCCAGTGGATTTTCAGGTTACTCCAATACGGGCTCGGTCTTGCTCCCCTCTACCAGCAGCAACGCTCCGGCAGCTCCTTCGGCCTTGTCAGCTTTGGCCGTTTCCAGCACTTCTATTCGGCTTTCCTGGCGCGACAATGCCATTAATGAGACCGGATTTGAAATTGGCCGTTCGCTTACCTTAGTGGGAGGCTATGAGAGCATTGCGATTTTGGCCCCCAACACAGGCAATACCACCACGGTCGTCTATATTGATGAAGGGCTTTCGCAAGGCACTACCTATTTTTATCGTGTCCGAACTTTGGGTGAGCTGGCAAACTCCCTGTTTTCTACTCCGGTTTCGGCCACTACCCCCGCCGATGTGCCCAATGCCCCCGGCAATTTGCAGGGATTTGCGCTATCGGATACCGAAGTCTATCTAACTTGGGAAGATAACTCAGATGATGAAACGAGCTTTGCAATTTTCCGAAGCACCGTGCTGCTTCCCAATACCTTTGCACAGATTGGCACGGTGGGGCCTGATTTGACCGAGTTTTTTGACAATACCGTCCAGGCAGATGTTTTATATTATTATACAGTGGTAGCCCTCAAAGAGGGGGTAGCTTCTGGGCCCAGCAACCTGATTGGGGTGTTTACGGCACCTGTGCCTTCGCCCCCGCGAAATTTGGTCGCTAGCCTGGTGGAGCCTTATGCCATTGAAATCATTTGGAACGATGAGTCGGACAATGAAGACGGCTTTGGGGTAGAGATTTCGGAAATTGGCACGAGTAACCTCTTTGTGTTTTTGATTGATACGCCGGCCAATGTCAATACCATTCGGGTGGATGAATCGCTTTGGTCGGTTGAACCCAATCAGCGCTATCAGTTTCGCGTCTTTGCTTATAACAGTTTTGGTTTTTCGGCCTATAGCAATGTCTTGACGGCGAATACCATCATTGACCCCACCGTTGAACTGCCCGAAGCACCTTCTAACATGGTGGCGGAGCCTGTATCTACCCAGGAAGTGGCCTTGCGCTGGAGCGACAACGATGATAACGAAAGCAGCTTTAGCATTGAGCGTTCTCCGGCGGTGTTGAGCAGCAATGGGGAGATTATTTTGAGTAGTTTCGTAGAAATAGACCGGGTATTGGCTGGCACGACCAATTACAATGACCTCGGTGTCGCGGCCAATACCCTGTATGCCTACCGGGTAAGGGCTCTGAACGGAGGGGGACGCTCGCTGCCCAGTGATACGGCGCTGGTAGAAACCGTTTGCAATATTGTCAGTGTGATTGAAACCGATATTGATGGGAATGGGTCTATCGCCTGTGGTTCAAAACAAATCCTGCTCGACCTGCAAACCAATGTTACGGCGGGGGCCTTTCAATGGTTTAAAATGATGCCCTCATCGTGAACGCCAATCTGCCTGCCCTGAACGTGAATCAAACCGGAGAGTATTACTGCCTTATTTTTGCGGGGGATTGCCAGGAAAGCTCAGACATCAAATCAGTCATTATTGAGCCAGCCTTTAGTGTAGATGTGCAATTGGTGGATGGCCGGCTTTTTGCATCCATCACCGGAGCCACCCAGTACCAGTGGTATTTTAATACCGAACCCATTGCGGGCGCTACGGGCGAAACCTGGCTCCCTTCATTGCCGGGCATCTATTATGTAGTGGTTACTAATGAAAACTGCTCGGCCACCTCGCCCCCTTTTGCCTACCAGGTGAATGTTACGGCACTCAATCCAGAAAATCCGCTTGCTTCCATCTCAATTTTTCCAAATCCGGTGCTGGATGCGCTTCACTTCTACTGGGAATATGCTTCCCCAGGCAATTATCAGATTCGCTTGCGCAATGCCCTGGGGCAAACCTTTTACTTTTATGAAGGCCAAAAAACTGGTGCCATTCTCAATCTGAGTTTGCCACTGGCCTTCCTTCCTTCGGGCCTATATATCTTAGAGCTAAACTGGGCACAATACCAAATACAAAAAAGAATTTTAAAGCAATGAGTATCTCCTTTGGCTCGGCCTCGGAACACAAAAAAATCCCTTGAAATCGTAGGTATTCAAAAAAATGACTTAATTTTGTAATCACATTTCACAAAAAAATGAATTAAGGCCAAAAGCTTTGCACTGTCTCTTGCCCCAAATACAAAAGGGCAAAATTTTCTTACAAAGAACGGTAGCCGGAAAGAGCCGTTCTTTTTGTTTTTATCTATTGTTACTCAAAAAAGTACACTTATGGCAAAAGTTTCTTATTACACCAAAGAAGGGCTCGACAAGCTCAAAAAAGAACTTCAGGAGCTAAGAACCAAAGGAAGAGCCGACATTGCCCAACAAATAGCCGAGGCCCGCGACAAAGGGGATTTGAGCGAAAACGCCGAATACGATGCCGCCAAAGATGCCCAGGGATTGCTCGAGCTAAAAATCTCCAAGTTGGAAGAAATCGTGGCCAATGCCCGAGTCTTAGACGATTCCAATATCGATACCACCAAGGTGTCTATCCTCTCCACGGTCAAAATCAAAAATAAAAAGCTCAACAAAGATTTTACTTATACCCTGGTTTCAGAAGAAGAAGCGGATGTGAAAGCGGGCCGCATCTCTATTCAGTCGCCCATTGGAAAAGGATTACTGGGTAAATCCGTAGGAGATACCGCTTTGATTGAGGTGCCCGCCGGAAAATTGGAATTTGAAATACTCCATATTAGCCGCTAAGCCAGTTTTGCGGGTCAATCCCTGGCCAGCCGCACTCCCCAAAAATCCCTTAAAAGCAATTTAGCAAAAATCCCAATTGGTTTGCACGCTTTTTCTTTATATTTAAAAGGAAAAAATGTGCAAACCTTATCATTAGAATATGTCAAGCATTTTCACCAAAATCATTCACGGCGAAATCCCGAGCCATCAAATCGCCGAAAACGAAGATTACTTTGCTTTTTTGGACATCCAGCCGATTGTAGAGGGGCATACCCTGGTGATACCAAAGACTGAGATTGATTATATCTTTGATTTGGACAACCAAACCCTACTGGGCTTACACCTCTTTGCTAAGAAAATAGCCTTGGCCCTGCGCCAAACCTTTGACTGTGCCCGGGTGAGCCTTATTGTGGCTGGTTTTGAAGTGCCCACGCCCATATCCACCTCATCCCCAGCAACACAATGGACGACCTGAACTTTGCCAACCGAAGCCAGCCTCGCCCAGAACAATTGGCCGACACGGCCGCCCGCATCCGCGCCCAGCTTCGCTTAGAGGGCCTTTGAATCAAAGAAGAAATTGGTCAACGCTACAAACTCATTCACGGAAAGGGTTTCGGCGCGTCGGTCAAAAATAGCCGCTTCCAGCCCTTGTCCCGGCCTGGCCAAGCCTTTGAGGGCATTGCGCAAGGTTTTACGCCTTTGCTGAAAAGCCACCTTGACAACCGTGAAAAACTTACGCTCATCGCAAGCCAGGGCCTGGGTCTCGTTGCGTAGCAGATGCACCACCGCCGACTGCACCTGTGGCGGCGGAATGAATACCTCGGGCGGAACCGTAAAACAGTAGCGCACTTCATAATAGGCTTGTAAAAGCACACTCAATATGCCGTAGGTCTTACTGCCCGGCGGAGCCGCCAGCCGCTCGGCCACCTCTTTTTGCAACATGCCAACCACCTCAGGCACTTGCTGACGGTATTCCAATACCTTGAAAAAATTTGGGAAGAAATATTATAGGGAAAATTACCAATAATGCCAAACTTGCTTTCCTCCCCAAAAAATGCGGGCCAAGGGGTCTGCAAAAAATCGGCTTGCAATAGCCGGGGGGCCAGGTCCGGGAAATATCGCCGTAAATACGCAATTGATTCCACATCCATCTCTACGGCATACAAATCAATGTCTGGGTTTGAAAGTAAATACTGAGTAAGGGCACCCGTTCCAGGCCCTATTTCCAATAGTTTTTGATAGCCTTGCGGACGAACAAGCAAGCCGGCAATTCGCTCGGCAATGTCAGGGGCATTCAAAAAATGTTGTCCTAAATGTTTTTTTGGTTTTACCATACCGCCTTGGCTTGCATTTGAAAAAGCATCATCTGTAAAAAAACACACAAATGAGGATAAAATCAACGCTGGAAGGAAGGAAGGCTTTGCCAGAAGGCCGGGCTTTTCAAATATTGCTGGTCAAACTGCTGCTCCATGGCCTCAAAAAGATAATAGGTTTCGGGGGGAGGCAATAGCTGATGGTGTATTTGTAAGACCCTCAGTTCGCGAATATGTTGAAAACGGGTGGTCTTCCAGCTTTTCCGAAATGCCATATCATTCTCAAAGCGCAGATAAGCAGGAAACCATTGCCCCTCTCTCTCCTGATAAACCACTTCCAAACGGTTGAAAATAGACTTTTGGTTTTTATTTTCCTGCCAAAGGGTGTAGCCCATCCGCACGATGGCCGCATCCTCGGCCCGGATATAAAGTTCGCCATCGGCCCAAAACCGGGCAGTCCGGCTTTCTTGTCGCAAGATTTGCAAATACGGATGGCGGTCATTGGCCTGCACGCTTACCACATACACCGATTGGCCCTGCCAGGTAATGGCACGGTCTATCTCGAGCGAGTGTTGAAGAAGAAAGGATGGATTTAGCTCATAGCCGGTTTCAATGGAAGAACTTCTCAGATAATTGCGAATAGGGTTATTGAAGAGCAAAACGGCCATGGGGTGGCTCCCCACTAGGCTCAGATGCCCGCTTCGCCCTCCGATGTTGTTTTCATAGTGTTCGCCAAAGTGAATTGGATAGCCCTCGGACCATCTTTTTTGATAGATTTTTACCTGCACATCCTCCTCAAGGTGCGCAAATCCAGGATCGTATAGCCCTACGGTGGCTTCGGTGAGGTAGTGCGCCTTTTGTGTAGAATCTTCTAAGCACTCGCGGTAATAGCCCTCGACAAAAAAAGGCTGGCGGGGAAAATTTTTTCCCGATTTTTTTGAATGGCCTTTTGCACAAGTTTTTGGGGGTCGGGCCAGGCTTTGTGGCTCACCTCAATCAGGGGAGTAGAAAACGCCTCGCTCTGTAACAAAATAGGCCGGCCCGGCGAAGACCAATCAGCTAGGCGGAGGGTTTGGTGCTGATAGCCTATATGCGAGATGAAAATCTGTGCGGTGGGTTCATCTAAGACCTCGATTTGGAAAAATCCCTGGGCATCCGTAAAAGTGCCCCGGTTTTGGCGGCTCTCCTGTACGTGCACAAAAGGAAGAGGCTGAAGGGATTCGGCATCAAGTACCTGCCCTTTGACAAGGATAGATTGAGCCTGGAGTTGGGGCCTTCCCCATAAAATTTGTCCCCCAACCAGTATCAATTGGAAGACAAAGAAGTAATATTTTCTCCGCATACATTGCAAAATCTTGGCTATAAGCTTTCCACAAAGAAATAAAAGCCCTGCTTTTCTCACTGATTATGCTCTAAGATAGGCAATTATTACTTTATCCAAGCCATCCGATTCTAAAAAAACCTGCCTCTACCAATCGCCCTCCTCAGAAATAAGGTGGAGATAAAACCATATTTTTTCCTAACTTTACTTCAATTTTTAAAATCAAGGCTTCCTGTCAAATAAAGCTTCTCTATGCAACGTGCTCAGTGGCAAGACCGTTGGAACCTACTCCGAAAACTAAGTCTGGCAAAGGTTTGGAACGTAGCTCGAATATTAACAAGCTACTATTACTCACGTTATCGACGGCGGCCTTTTTTTGCGTGGCTTGCCCCTCAGCCTGGCCATTGAGCCTACTACGGCCTGTAATCTGCGCTGCCCAGAGTGCATCAGTGGGCTTAGGGCCTTTACCCGACCCACGGGCATGCTGGGCCGGGAAATTTTTGAAAAGACAATTGAAGAACTGCAAAAAAAACTTTTATACCTGACTTTCTATTTTCAGGGGGAGCCTTATCTGCATCCTGATTTTCTGGAAATGGTACAATTTGCTTCGAAAAAAGGGATTTATACGGCCACCTCTACCAATGCCCATTACCTGAGTGAAGAAAAAGCCCGCCAAACCATCGCTTCGGGGCTTGACCGCCTCATCATTTCGCTGGACGGAACCACGCAAGAAACCTATGCCCAATACCGGGTGGGGGGCAAGCTGGACAAAGTAATTGAGGGAACCAAAAACATCCTGCACTGGAAAAAGAAAATGCGCTCGGCCACCCCTTATGTGGTTTGGCAATTTTTGGTGGTAAGGCCTAATGAGCACCAGATTCCGGAGGTCAAAAAATTGGCCCGGGAAATAGGCGTAGATGCCCTGGCCCTTAAAACGGCTCAGATTTATGACTATGCGCAAGGCTCCGACCTTATCCCTTCCTTAGCCCAGTATTCGCGATATGTGCGGCAGTCAGACGGGACGTATCGCATCAAAAACGCCTTGCACAACCAATGCTGGAAGATGTGGCACTCTTGCGTGATGACTTGGGATGGTCGCATTGTACCCTGTTGTTTTGACAAAGATGCAAACCACGAAATGGGCCAAATCAATGCCCAGACCCGGTTTCAGGAGATATGGCAAAGCCCGCCTTATCAGGCCTTCCGGCAAAGCCTGCTCAGGTCGCGTAGTCAGATTGAGATGTGCCAAAACTGTACTGAGGGGCTTAAAGTCTGGGCCCAATCACCCTGAGTAGGCCAAGGGCCCTGGCGAGAATTGTCTTGCCAAAAAGAAGCTATCCGATGATATTTTGCATTCTTTTTGTTTTGTAATCTTGGCTTGAGAAACCCTTCACCTGATTTCGGCTAGTATGAAGTTTATACCCTGCTCACTTGTGACTTTATTATTTTGGGCCAATGCCATCGGTTTGTCCTGGGGGCAAAAAACCCTCAACCCCCCCCCACTGGATGAAGGCCCCGTGCGAGAATGGCTTCAGCAACTGGAAACCGCTCAAGATACGGCTCGTATCCATCTTTTGCTCAACCTGGCCTGGGAATATCGCGAGGTAAGCCCTTTGATAGCCCAACAATTTACCGAAGAGGCCCAGGGCTTGTCGCAGGCCTTAGAAAACGACCCCAACTGGGCCAGAAGCTGGAACCAACTGGGAGCTTTGCACTTTATTTTTGCCCAGCAACTCAGCCCAGAAGCGGTTGCGCCCGTTCCCTGTCAGTATTTTCAAGTTTTGGCCTGGCGGCTGGCTTCTCAAAAAGCCCTCCAAAAATCACTGGCCAGCTTTCAGCGCAGTGCGGCCATTGCCTATGCTTCTCATCAGCGAGAGGCGCAATCCATTGCCCTCAACAACCTAGGGCGGGTTTATTGGGCCTTGGGCGATACAATCCGGGCCTGGCGCTACCTGGAGCAGGCCCTGGTCATTGGCTTGCCAATGAAAAACCGCACCAGCCTGGCCCTGATTCTGCGCAACATGGGCGACATCTATGCCCATCAACGGGGATATTTCAAGGCCCTCAAACACTACCTGCGGGCCTCTCAGATTTTGGAAGCCAGGCGTGAAGGAACTTTGCTGGCTGATTTGAGCCTTCGGCTGGCCCAGGTATATGCCCAATTGGGCAATGAAGTCCAGGCCGAAAAACTGACCCTCCAAAGTTGGGAACTGGCCCAAAGATTTAAAAATGCTGCCGTCCTTGCCCAAGCCCCCCGCCTGCTGGCCCAGTTTTATCAGCAACGCGCCCAACTGGCCGAGGCTAGCCGCTGGCTAAATCTGGCCCTGGCCCTCAAAGATTCTATCGAGGCCCAACAATCGGCTCTACGGTGGAAAAAAGAAGACGCTTTGTTTATCCGGCTCAAACGCGAAGAAAGGCTCGAGCTACTCAAAAATGTCAAAATTATCCGTGAAGACGAACTGCTCATTCGGCGCATTTTGCAATATGGCATTTGGGTCGCTTTTATTTCTCTTGCTGTATTTGCTTTGTTGCTCTATCGCAGCAAGCGCCGAAGCCAAAAGGCCAATCATCTACTTACCTATCAAAAACAGGAGATTGCGGCCCAGCGCGATGCCATTGTTCATAAAAACCAGGAGCTTGTGCAAAAACACAAGGAAATCAGCGAAAAAAATGAAAGAATGGGAGAGTTGCTCGAGGATGTAAAACGCAACAATGTCAGAATGACGGAGAGTATTCGCTATGCCGAGCGAATTCAGCGGGCCCTTTTGCCCGTAGAGATACATTTGCGCGAAAACTTTAGCGACCATTTTGTCATTTATAAACCTCGAGATGTGGTCTCGGGCGATTTTTACTGGTTTAGCCGGGTGGGAGAAATGCGTTTTCTGGCCGTTGTGGATTGTACTGGGCACGGGGTTCCGGGGGCTTTGATGTCTATGATTGGCAATACCCTGCTCAATGAGATTGTGAACCACGAAGGCGTGTATGAAACGGATGCCATCCTGAGCAAACTGCACGAAGGCATCCGGACCGCTCTCAAGCAACAGGATTCCCGCAATTCGGATGGGATGGACCTGGCCCTTTGCCGCATTATTCCCCAAGAAAACAATGAATTCCAAATACAAATCAGCGGGGCCAAGAGCACGGTCTATTTTTTTCACCAGGGCCATTTGGAAACCTTCCGAGGCGACCGCAAATCCATTGGTGGATGGCAAAAAGAAAGTCACCGGGAGTTTAGTCGTCAGGAATTTGCTTTGCGTCGCCACGATAAATTGTATTTTGGCACGGATGGCTATCCCGATGCCGCCAACGATAAGCGGCGTAAACTAGGCTATCGGGCTTTTGAAAGAATTATTTGCGAAACCATACAGCAACCCATGATAGAACAGGGGGCCGCCCTCTTGGAAGCCCTTTATGTACACCAGGGGCAAACAGAACAGCGCGACGACATCACGTTGCTTGGCATTCAGTTGTAAACCAGGAGGGGCTAGGCTTGTAAAATCCACTGCAAGGCCGAGGATTCGTCAAAAAAATTGCGGATTTCAACGTATTGGGTGTTGAGATTGCGGTCGTTCAGGAGTTGCTCAGAGGTGCGCTTGGCCGACATCTCGGCAAAAAAGGCCTTCGAAAGCACATTGGCACAACAAAACCGGCCCATTTTCTTAAACTTCTGCATCACCATCGGAAAGTATTCCTTCAAAATCCATTGCTCACACTCCGGATGCAGAGAGCGGACTTCGGTTTGCACCACCAGCCAGCGCATGGCCCCATAATCATAGGCAATATCCGCCGCCTTGAGGTATAGCTCCTTAAAAAGGGGGGTAATTACTACCCCACTCATCTCCAGTCGCAGAAGGGCTTGCTGGGTGTCCAGATGAACTTTTACATTTTCTTTTTGAAAACTTTGCATAAAATTCCCTTTATATTTTGGTTACGAATTTACCAAAATTTGGCCAACTATCCAATTCACAATGGGAATTATTAAATTTTAGCCTATTTTCGTTGTGATTATCAAACCTAGATTTCATGCGCCAAATTATTTTTTGGGTAGTTCTGCTCATCTTGCTTTATTTCTTGTATTGGATAAATTCGGCTCATGGGCCCCAAAACGACCTGGCCCGCCTGCAAGAAAACTACGCTGAGGAAGTTGAGCAAATATGCCGGGAAATGCAATTGCCTGCCCCTTATTTCAAGGCCCTGATAATCCTGGAATCCTCGGCCCGAAAACCTGCCCCCTCGCGCTTTGAGCCGCACGTTTTTGCCCGCCTGCTGGAAGTGCAAAAGGAAGCCGCCCCCGCTATGGCCGTTTTACCTCAGCGCAGTTGCGCCTCCTCTCTCAGGACGAACTCAGAGCCCTGGCCACTTCCTGGGGGCCTTTGCAAGTAATGGGTTATCATTGTATCCCGATGGGGCTGGCCATTTCCCAGCTTCAAGGCAATCGTGGGCTTTGGTACGCCATCCAATGGGCCGACAAAAGCTATGGGAAATGGGCTACGCCGGGGGGACTTTGAAAATGCCTTCCATATCCACAACACAGGCCAACCTCTACCCCAGAACGGACGGCCTCGTACCCACGACCCGCACTACATCCAAAAGGGCTTGGATTGGATCGAAAAATTAAAATAAATTTCTCAGAAACGCAGCCAGGCTTTTCCCTTATCTCTAATGTATTCGGGTGCTTCAGAATATTGTAAGTGCGGAGCCCAAGCCGCTCACAAGCAACTCAAACTAAAAATATCATTTTCACCTTTGCTTTCAATAGAGCCACCACTCTCTAAAATACTTTTAAAAATTTCATTTGTTCCGGCAAAAAAATGCGCCGCCCCACAAGTCCGTTCTTGAATTTGGCCATTCATCTGTGGGCAAACCCAAGCACCTGCAAACAACAAGTGCCAAAAACCACCCGTGAAGCTTGGCAAAAATCGATTGATGCCCCTCTCGCGGGCCTTAATTACACCTGTTTGGAATATTTGATTAAAAAGCCCCCGCAGATGGCCCGCCCCCTCATTTGCCGGAGTTGCTTTTGGACATACGCCAAACTTCGCCTAATTTTGACAAGATGAAAGCAGGTCATTTGCAAGCTCAAGACAAGTCCCAGATACTGGTCATTGATAATTATGATTCCTTTGTGTATAACCTGGTGCATTATCTGCGCGATTTGGGGCAGCACCCGGTGGTGCGCCGAAATGATAAAATAGCCCTGGAAGAAGTAGCGGCTTTTGACAGAATCTTGCTCTCCCCTGGCCCCGGCTTGCCACAGGAAGCGGGCATAATGCCCGCCTTGCTTCAGCAATATGCTTCAAGTAAAAGTATTTTGGGCGTTTGCCTGGGGCATCAGGCCATTGGCGAAGCCTTTGGAGGCACCCTGGTCAATCTGCCCCAGGTATTGCACGGGCTGGCTTCGCAAACCACTGTACTGGACCAGGAGGACGTGTTTTTCCGGGGCTTACCACTTTCTTTTAAAGTGGCCCATTATCATTCCTGGGTGGTAGAAGAAGCCTCTATCCAGGGTCGGCTCATCGTAACGGCCCGCGATGAAAATGGACTTGTCATGGCCCTTAGGCATCCGCAATACCGGGTGTGGGGGGTACAATTTCATCCTGAATCGGTATTGACCGAACACGGAAAGCAAATGCTCCAAAACTGGCTGGCTTCTTAATTTTTTTCTAAAAGTATGAAACTCACTCGCCGCGAAGTATTTTTTGGCTCTATTTTGCTGGTTTCATTCCTGCTAAGTTTTTCTTTATTTTATGTTTATCAAATCTTCCGCTCGCCTAACTTTCAGGTGGGCAAAAAAGAAGCCTCGCTCATCATTCCAGAGGGCACCGATTTTTCGGGCCTGATGCAAATCCTGGACCGGGAAAACCTTATTCAGGATAAAATTTCTTTTGCCTTCCTGTCCAAGCTTTTTCGGTATCAGCAAAATGTGAAGCCCGGCCGCTACCAGATAAAACCCAATATGAACAACTGGGAAGTGCTCAGGATGCTTCGGGCCGGCATGCAAAGCCCGGTAAAGCTCACCTTCAACAACCTTCGCACAAAATCAGATTTTGCCCGGCGCATAGCGCGCCAACTGAGCCTGGAGGCTTCCGCCCTGGAAGCCTGGCTGAAAGACACCCTCCTAGTCAAGAAAATGGGTTTTGACACCAGCAACATCCTGGTGATGTTTATTCCCAATACCTACGAGTTGTATTGGAATACCCCCTCTGCCCAAGTTTACACGGCGAATGCACCAGGAATATCAAAAATTTTGGAACGCCCGCCGCCGGGCGCAAGCCCAAAAATTGGGCCTGACACCGATTGAAGTTGCTATCCTGGCTTCTATTGTGCAGGCCGAAACCAATCAGCATTCAGAAAAACCACGCATTGCCGGGGTCTATCTCAATCGCCTGCGCCGCAATATCAAATTGGAAGCCGACCCAACGGTCATTTTTGCCCTGGGCGATTTTAGCCTGAAAAGGGTTCTAAAACGGCATCTGGAAACGCCTTCGCCGTATAATACTTATCTCAATACGGGCCTGCCGCCTGGCCCCATCAACCTGCCCACGCCAGCCTCCATAGAGGCCGTGCTTCAAGCCGAAAGCCATGACTACCTGTTTTTTTGTGCGAAGGAAGATTTCTCGGGTTATCATACATTTGCCAAGACCTACGCGGAACACCAACGCAATGCCCGTCTTTTTCAAAAAGCCCTGGATATGAGGGGAATAAAATAATTTCCTGTCTTCGGTTTGCTCTCTTTTTGGGGTAAAAATTACGTCTGTGCTACTCTTCCAGGTTTCGAGGGTGTTCTGGCCCGCTTTTTTCGGTTGTTTTGATGTGAGTTCCGTAAAAGTTATCAAATCAAAATTGGTCTAATTAATTTGTATGAAAGCGCTCTATTGCATCAGTATCTTATTGGTCAGTATGATGACCACCACCACAGGAAAGTATCAAACACAAACCGGAGATGTAGGATTGATTTTTGACCTAACCTTAGGCGAAATGAAAGCCAGCACCGATAAAGCTACCTCTACACTCGACTTTTCGGCCGAAGAAGTACATTTCAGCATGGAAGTCAATTCCTTTCGCTTTGAGAACCCCTTGCTTGAGAAGCAGTTTAAGGAGGTGTATATGGAATCTGATAAATATCCCAAAACTACTTTTATAGGTAAGTTCAAGCAAGTGATTGATTTCAATAGCCCCAAAGCCCAGGCCGTGGAAGTCAATGGCACATTGCAAATGCATGGCATTTCTAAATCGCGTACCATTCCGGCGGTCATCACGGTTAAAGAAGGCAAGCTACACGTACGCTCGGAGTTTTTGGTCAAGGCTTCTGACCACGGCATCAACATTCCAAGCGTTTTTTTCACAAGTGGCAAAGATGAAATCAAGGTGGTATTGGACGCAGATTATGTGAAAATGTAATACTCCCGGAAGTCTTCCCGGTGTTTTTGAAAATAATAACTTTACTATCTTCTCCTTTTTACTTGCTAAACTATCACAAAAGGGAAAACCAGAGGGTTTTCTACTTTTTCATTTAAGGGGGTTCTTTAAAAAAAAAGCCTTCGTTTGGCACGAAGGCTTTTTGATTATCAAGTAATTGCAAATACTTATTTTTGATGATGCGCATTTCTACACGTCGGTTGAGCGAGCGCCCTTCTTCAGTGTTGTTGTTGGCAATTGGTTTTTCCTCTCCGAAAGAAGAAGTGTTGATTTGCGAAGCGGGTATGCCCTTAGAAACTAGATAGGCTTTGACTGCATCGGCACGTTCCTGTCCCAGGCGGAGGTTGGCATCAGCATCGCCTACATCATCGGTATGGCCCACCAGTTCCAGCAGGTCGTTGGGATGAACTTTCATGACCTCTACCACCAGGTCCAGGTTAGAGTAGGAAGTGGCCTCTATGATGGCCGTGCCACTCTGGAAGTGTACATATTTGGCCGATTCCAGGATTTTCAACTCCGTCGGGGTGAGTTGCACTTCGCTGGCCGGGCAGCCTTGTTTGGCCGCTACGCCAGGCACATCAGGGCAAAGGTCGTCTTTGTCGGGCACTCCGTCATTGTCTTTATCCGGGCAGCCATTGCTTAGCCTTGGCCCAGCGGCATCCGGGCAGGCATCATCTTTGTCAGCAATGCCGTCGCCGTCAGAGTCGGGGCAGCCGCTGAGGTTTTGGGGGCCACTTTCGTTGGGGCAATTGTCAAATTTATCCGGAATACCATCGCCGTCGGAGTCAGGACAACCCAGCAAAGCTTTGGGTCCAGGTGTGTCAGGGCAGGCATCGTTTTCGTCGGCCACGCCGTCGCCGTCCCGGTCTTCGCTGGGGCGGGCTTCGGGCCTGCCTTTGCGCAGTTTGAGAGCTGCGGTCAGTTCAAAGACCCCATTTTGCTGTATGGAAGATATGTCATTCGAGGTAGGCACGTCATAGCTGACAGCCAACATATAATTGGGCTGATTAAACTCCAGCAAAAGCACCAGTGCGTCATTGGTATCATACCAGGTGCCTAGCCCAAGTGAGCCTTCGCGCACAAAGCCCTCGCTGGCGCCGATAAAGTGGTAGCGAAACCAAGAACCCAGATTAAGCTGGTTGTTGCCCGCAAAATTCAGGAATCGAGCACTGGGGAGGATAGAAAAGCGGTCGGTTTGCAATACCCGCACCGCCCCCTGTGGCCACAAAAGAGGCAGGCAGATTAGCCCCCATTCCCTCGACAAAGGCCACATCCGGCTCAGTGAAGTTGAGGTAAGAAATGCCCAAAAATGCCTTTTGGCGGCCCATTTCATCGTCCATTCCCCAGAAGGCGCCCCCACCCAGGGACAAATAGCCTTTGGTTTGGCCATCAATCATTTCGCCCGAGCCCGCCGCCGGATTGAAAAGCCGCTGATAAATTGCGCGCCTGTGCTTTGGCCATCCAAATCTACCCGCTTTTGAAAATAGCCGCCCTGAAGCCCGATATTGAGATAAGAACCTCCCAGCGAAAACTTGTGGGCATAGCCCGCCAAAAAGCCATTGGTTTTCAAAAAACCAACCGCATTGTCGCTGATAATGGTAAGGCCCACTGAGCCAATATGGCGATTGGCCGATTTATTCAAAAAGGGATACAAGACCGAAAACATGGGCGTATCAAAGCTTTCACCCGCTTCCACCTGTTTGCGGCGGTAGTTGAACGTCAACTGAATGTCCTGACCCGAAGCAAACATACCTGGGTTGGTCAAAAAGGGCGTATAATGGTATTGAGAAAAAGTGGGATTGCTGAGGTCTTGCGCCGGAGCCATATTGGCCCAGAAACCCAGGAGCAGGGCCACACCCAGAAATCGTAGTATTGTTTTCATTTTTTATGCATTTTAGAATGGTAAGGAAAAGAAGCCGGAAAGGCCCGGCTTCTGTTTTAGATGTTTGGGTTAGCGCAAGAGACGAATCACCCCGGTGTTTTTGCCATTGTATTCCACTGGCGTACCATCGTTAAAAGTACCTTCCAGGAACCATACATACGCACCGGATGGCTGTTCTTTGCCTTCATTGGTGCCATCCCAGCCCGTTTGCGTGGCCGCATTGACATCCGAAGTTTCAAAGACCAGGTTGTTGTTCCGGTCAAAGATTTTGAGGCTCAGCCGCGCAATGCTTTGTCCACCCAGGAAGAGCCGGAAGTTTTCATTCTGGCCATCGCCATTGGGCGAAAACAAAGTGGGTATAAACAAGGTGGTTACCGGGTTTACATCAAAGATGATGGAATAGGCAAAAATGCTGAACTCCCTTCCATCATTAAGGCGGAAGTCAAAGCTGGCATACGCATCGCCTGCGGCCCCTGTGGCCGGAGTAAAGACCAGGTTAGGAATACTGGCCGTCGGGATTTCAAGCCCTATGCTGACAGGCGCTCCATTGAAAGTAAGCGTAGCTCCGGCAGGCAGGTTCAGGGCTTCAATCCGAATAGTGGTCAATACGTCCACCGGGTCCACATCCGGGTCCTGGAATTCAAAATCGCCCGCCGTGTGCGCATAACTGCTGTTCTGACCAATACGAATTACTTTGTCAGAGCCAATGGGCGGCGTATTGGGGCGAATAATGGTTTGCACCCCTCCACTGACAAAAGTACCCGTAACACTGGCCAGGCTGAAGGCTACATCATCCAGGGTAGGCGTAACAATGAAAATGGTATTGCCATCTGTACCATTGGGCGCAATATCTACCGAGAGGAAAAAGTAGCTTGTTTCGTCTTCTTCCAGCAAGACATCAATACAACTGAAAGCAATCACCCCGCCCGAAGGTAAAATGTTGCGGGTGGCGATTACTTGAGCATCGGCCACATTTTCCGTACTGCTTTTCCATAGTTTCACACTACCGGGCACAATGTCATCTGCATCGTAGGTCCCTCCCGTGCGGAGGATGAGGTCTTTCAGAAGTGTATTGACATTGGTAACGGCCATATCCAGGCGATAAATCACGTGGTTGCTGGTGCCTTGTAAAACTTCGGCATCGGCCACCGCCGGCGTTTGAATCGCCACGTTTGCCGAGGGGAGCGGCGTACCATCAATCACGATGTTATCCACCGCAAAACCATCGGCCCAGAAGCCATTGTCGCGATAGAGGAAGGATACCAACACATTAGGCTCTCCAGCAAAGGCATCTAAAACGGCTTCGCGGGCCAGGAAAGAACCGGAGGGAGTAAGTTGGAGCACTGTCTGCCAGTTAGCCCCCCCATCTATACTTGCCTGGACAAAAGCCGTTCCGCCAAAAGCCCCGTTAAAGAAGCCGGAGAAGGTCATCGTTACATCGCTATACGACGAGAAATTAAAGGGCGACATAATCAGGCGGTCGGCACTGGCATTGTTGGCTGGGCCGGGGGCATCGTCATTCATTGCCACCAGATTGCCCGTTCCTCCGGGAATATTCCAGAAAAAACTGCTCAAAGAACCCGAAGTACCAAAACGCCAGCCTACCCCCGTAGTAATCACCTGCCAACCATTTGGAATGGCCGTTTCGGTCTCAAAATTTTGGCTAAAAGGTAAAGCCGCCGCCAGGGTGGGAGATACACTCACACCGGTCAGTACGTTGTCGGCCAGGTTGGCATCATCGGCCAGCGTAACTTCTACATTAAATACAAAAGGCCCGCCGCTACTAATGTCGATAGTGGTGGTAAAGGTGTAGTTAAAGGTGGTAAAAGGTGGAATCACCGCCCCAACCACTTCGGTTACGGTTGTTCCATTCAGGGTATAGCTCACCTCAAAGTTAGAAATCGGCTGTGTGCCCCGGTTTTCAATAGCTATCGTGAGCGGCGCAAAGTTTTGCGAACAAGCCGAAAGTGAAATATCGCCCAACCGGGCATCAAAAGGCGGAATAAGCTGCACATTGACATTGTCAATCGCCAAACCAAGAGCAAAGCCATTGTTGTCAGAGTACAAAAAGCTGAGCAAGGCGCAAGACTCTTCGCGATAATCAAACAGGCTCACTTCATAGTTTTGCCATTGCCCTTCCAGCCCGGCAATTTCCTGCACGGTAGTCCAGCTATTCCCCCCGTCGGTACTGATTTGCAGAAAAGCCCTTTCGCCAAATTCACGCTGAAAATAAGCATCAAAGGTGATGCGGGTGCCATCGGTGATGGCAAAGTCCAGCGGGGGCAGAATCAGTCGGTCAGCAATTTTATTCCAGTTGTCAATCTCAACGGTGGCCATGAACTGCGTGCCCGAAGGAGGCGCCGGGATTTCGTAAAAATTGGGAATACTGAAATCAGCGACTGTTCCCTGGGACCAGCTTCCGTCACTTGGTGTTTCAAAACGCTTGCGCCAGTTGCCTGCCAATGGGTCCGCGCCTTCAAAATTATCAACCAAGGGCACATTTGCGGGCAAGAGATTAAGCACCGTGGCGGGCCCGAAGCTGTCGTTGGAAGGATTGCCATCGCTGGCCAGCCCTGTAAAAGCCTGTACGTTATTGGTGGCCGCCGAAAAATCTGCCTGGGTGGCAAAAGTAAAGCTGGCGGTACCAAAAGGCGGTATGGTTCCGGTAAAGTTTTCCGTGACGGGTGTCCCACCATTCACGGTATAGGTAACCGGGAAGTTGGTGATGGCCTCAAAGCCATAGTTTCGGACTTGTACCCGCACCGATTCCTGCCCCAGGCAATAGCCTTGTTCCTGTGGGCGAGTGATGGCGGCTACCCCGGCATCCTGGGCAAATACCTGGCGGAGGTTCACATTGTCCACCGCAAAACCAAATGCCCACTGGCCCAGGTCTTCATACACAAAAGACACAATGATACATGATTCGCCGATAAACTGCGAAATATCCAAACTGTAAGACTGCCATACATCATCGCCGGTGAGGGTAAGCACCCGGGTCCAGGTAGTTCCATTAGTGCTTATTTCCACGGCGGCACGCTCCAGCGGCCCAAAGAACACAGCTCCTTCAAAATAGGCATCAAACTCGAGTCGCAGTTGATTGCCTGAGGTGATGCTGCTAATGTCAATGGCCGGAGTGGCCAGTCGGTCAAAAGCGGCATTGTTGGTAGGCCCAGGTGCGTCGTCGTTCATCGCCACCATATTGCCACTGCCTACATCGGGTATTTGCCAGAATGGGCTACTTAGAGAAGCGGCATCGCCATACAACCAGCCTACCCCATTGGTCGTAACCGCCCAGTTTTGGGTAAAAGGATTTGTATCAAAATTGGTGGTGAAGGGAAAAGCCACGGGTACTTCATTGGTGATGGCATAGCCATTGAGTGCGTCATTGCCCGCATTGGCATCGCCCGCCAGGGTCGTAAATGCGTTAATCGTGCTGGTGGGCCCGGAAAGATCCGCCGTTTGTGTAAAGGTATAATTGGCCACTCCAAAAGCAGGAATATTGCCCGTGAAGGTTTCGGTAACGGTTGCGCCACCATTGGCCACATAAGATACATTGAAACCTGTGATGGCTTGAAAACCGAAGTTTTGGACACGCACCGTAATGGTTTCTGCTGTTCCCAGACAGAAAGCACTATTTCCGGGTGCCACTACCGCAATCACACCAGCATCCAAGGGGGGAACTTCCCGAATATTGACATTGTCTATCGCGTATCCGGCCGCAAAGAAGCCATTATCATTGTAGCGGAAGGCAATCTGCACACACTGCCCCAGGTAAGGGCTAAGGTCTATTTGCTCATTGCGCCAGGCTGCCTGCGCCGTCAATTGGCGCAATTGAATCCAGTTGGCACCGCCATCCACACTGATATCTACAAAGCCCGTTCCTCCGAAAGTCCCATTGAAAAAGGTATCGAAGCTCAGCCTTGCCTGATTGCCGGGCGTTACCAGCCCCAGGTCAACAGCAGGGGTGATGAGGCGTTCATTGTTTTTATTACAATTACAGGCATCGTCATTGGTGGCTATAATCGTAGTGGAGTTCGTTGCCGGAATTTGCCAGAAAGCACTGCTAAGGGAAGCGGCAGTTCCAATCAGCCAGCCTCCATCGGTGGCCAGGGTTTGCTGGCTCCAGAGTGCCGGAAATACCCCAGCTTCAAAGTTTTGCACAAAAGGCAACGCTTCTCCGGCCAGATTTTCAATATTAACTACCCCCGAATTGTTGTTGGTGGCATTTCCATCCGCATTGCCATTGATAGTGGCTCCGGTAAAGGCTTCCAGGGTATTAATGGCCAGCGAAAGGTCAGCAGTCGGGGTAAAAGTATAATTGACCGAAGAAAATGGGGGAATCGCATCCGGGAAAGTAACCGTTACGGGTGCACCACCATTGGCCACAAAGCTCACATTAAAGTTGAAAGCTGTATTAAAGCCAAAATTGGTGATTTCCACTGTTACCGGCACGTCATTGTCCAGGCAGAAGCCCGGTGAGCGAGGGCTTACAATGGCCGAAACGCCCACATCAAAGGGGAAAACTTCCTTGATCACGACATTGTCCACGGCATAACCTGCCGCGAAAAAACCATTGTCATCATAGCGGAAGGCGATTTGCACACAAGTCTGGCCTATATAAGGATTAAGGCTCACCCCTACCTGTCGCCAGCTTGTTACATTGGTCAGTTCCAGCAGTTGCGTCCAGGTTTGTCCCCCGTTTGTGCTCACTTCTACAAAGCCATCGCCTCCGAATGCCCCGTCAAGTAGGCATCAAATTCCAAGCGTACTCCATCCCCGGGCGCAAAGCCGCTCAGGTCAAAAATAGGCGTGATAAGCCTTTCCTGGTCTTTATTACAGTTACAGGCATCATCGTTGGTAGCCACAATATTGGTGCTGTTTGTGCCCGGAATCGTCCAGAATGCACTGCTGAGCGAACCCGCCGTGCCCGGCAGCCAGCCCCCGTCGGTAGCTTGGGTTTCCTGGCTCCAGCTTGCGGGAAGCCCTGCTTCAAAGTCCTCCTCGTAAGGAAAGGTATTGATGGCGGTGCCTACCGTTACATTGAGCGGGGCCAGCGTATTATTGGTCTCATTGCCATCTATCGGCACAATACTGGCCGCAATGGTATAAGTATTGGGTGCCACGTTGGCGGGTGTGGCAAAGGTGTAAAGTGTTACATCAAAAGGGGCCAGCGTTTGGGCCACAGTTTCGGTAACAATTGCCCCCGGTGTCTGTGTATAAGAAACATCAAAATTACTTTGGTTGCTGGTGCCGATATTGCCAATCAGTACCGATACTGCCCCACTACAGGGATTGAAACCAATGCTGCCCAGGGCCAGGTCGTTGGTAAAAGGCTGGAAAACAAACACATCGCTAATTTGCTCCCCCGCCGGAAAAGCACCAATCAAGGTTGCCGTGCCCGTGGTTTTATTTACGCTCCAAAGCTCAGCGGCAAAGCTACCCGAATTGAAAGCGGCATGATAAATGACCGAGCCATCGGCGGCAAAATTCCCCCCCTGACCAAAATTGGCATCAAAAGGCAATGGATTGAGCGCCGTGGCGGTAAAAGTAGTTGGATTGACCCGATACCAGGTATCGGTTACGTTTCCTTGCAGATAAATATCGCCATTGGTGGGGTCCACGGCCAGCGAAACCCCTACGGTTTCAGCCGTAACAGTGCCCAGCAAAGTCGCCACCCCCGTCGTTACGTTCACTTCGTAGATTTGACTGTTGATGGTTGGGTTGGTGGTAAGCATCAACATCCGCTTGTTGAAATCATCCCAGGATAAATCGGTGGGCGTTTGTCCAGCGGCTACGCCCGTCCCGCCTACCAATTCGGCAATAGCTGTAACTTGGTTAAGCTTGTACCAAAATTGGGTATTGGCCGCATCGCAAAGATACCAGTTGCCGGTTCCGTCTGCATCTAAGCCGCCCGGAAACTGCGCCGCGCCCGAATTACCCACTACAGCTTCAAAGACCCCAGGATTGCTCAGGTCAAAGCGTACAATGTCGCCAACGCCATTTACACCAAAGGCGGTTTGTGCCTTGAGGCTTGGACTCAGGGCTAGTCCAAACAATGCCCATAAAAAAACGAGATACCCAGGCCAGCACGCCGAAACACTCCTTCTTTTCAGAAGTTTGGTTGGGGGCCAGGGGATAAAGTAGAATTTTGTCATAATAATTTTAAAGGTTAATGTTTTGTAAGATGCATCAGAACAATCAGGGCTGCGCTTTTTCTCTTTCCAACAAACGCTGATAGACCTTTTCCTCAAACTCCGCCTGCTGGGCTGGGGTGAGCATATTCCACTTTTCGCTGTTGGCGGCTTTCACCTGGCGGATATATTCATCCGCCGCCTGCCGGGCGCGTTGTTCGGGGCTAAGACCAGGACCACGCGATGTTTTGGGTTGAGGTCCTTGAGGATTTTGTTGTCTTTGCAAATCCTGCAAATGTGTTTCCCGCACTTGTCCTTTATTTTGTGGACTCAGGTTTCCCTGTTTTTCAAATTGGGCGCGCTTTTCGGCCTCTGCCTGTTTCTGCTTTTCCATTAGGACTTGTTTTTCGGCTGAGCTTTGGCCGGGAGCCGATTTCACCACCGGGGCTTTCCCGATAGAATGCTCCTGCGCCTGTGCAACCAGCCCAGAAAGGGCTAATAAGGCCAAAATCAGTAGGGTTTGTTTCATCATTTTGAAAGGTTTAAGGTGTATAAATTGAATTGCGGATTAGTCATAGAAAGCACTGTTTGCGAATCGGTACAGTTTTAAAATAACAAAAAACGTTTATATGTAAGATTGCTTAAAAACCTACATTTCGTTTTTTCTAGGCAAAATCATCTGGCAATAAAACAGTTAATATTTTAAATTTCAAAATATTGGACTTATTTTTTTTATACTGAGCACTTAGCAGGTTTTTTTTTGGATTAATCTTATTATCACCAAATTATTTGATACACAAAAAAGTTTTGACTATTCCCAACTATAAATCAGTGCTAATTTTTTCGAAAAAAAATTCCCTATTTATTGAGAATTTAACAATTCATCACTAAAACAAAATATTATAATAAGGTTGAAATCAAACAAGCTTTCTTGGAATTCGTATGAGTTAGCTTTTTGTCAGGAGGGTTTTTCGGAAGCGATAATTTTTAATAACTTTGCCGGAGAAGCATTTGAGAAAAACTTTTAGGGGCGAAGAAAAAATCCTTAACTGCGAAAATTGGGGAAATATGTCTTAATTTCAAACTTTACTAATCATTTTTTATGCGCACCAAAATAGTGGCCGGAAACTGGAAGATGCACAAAACCCTGGCCGAAGGCCAAAGCCTGGCGGTGGAAATCATTCCGATGGTGGAAGCCGAAGTGAATGGCCCGGTAAAAGTAGTGCTTTGCCCCCCCTTTATTCATTTGAGTAGTCTGCGGGCTTTGATTCCCGCGGGAAAAAATATTTTCCTGGGCGCGCAAAACTGCGCTTCCGAAGCCTCCGGGGCCTACACGGGTGAAATCTCGGCCGGGATGCTCCAATCGATTCCGGTAGAATATGCCATTGTGGGCCATAGCGAGCGCCGGGAGTATTTTGCCGAAACACATGCCCAACTGGCAAGAAAAGTAGATGTGTTGCTGGCCCATCATATCACCCCTATTTTGCTGTGGCGAAAGCCTGCCCATTCGGGAGGCGGGCCAACACCTGGAGCTTGTCAAAAACCAGCTAAGCGAAAGTCTTTTTCACCTTTCAGAGGAAGCGATTCTCAAAATTACGATAGCTTATGAACCCATCTGGGCCATTGGTACGGGGGTAACGGCGAGTACCGCCCAGGCCCAGGAAATGCACGCGGCTTTGCGAGCCCACCTGGCCACTCAGTATGGGGAAAAAAATGCGCAGGAAATCCCGATTTTGTATGGAGGCAGCGTAAAACCCGGTAATGCGGCTGAGCTTTTTGCCCAGCCGGACGTAGATGGCGGACTGGTAGGCGGGGCCTCTTTGCAATCCCGCGATTTTGTGGAGATTGTCAAAGCAGTGCCTTTCTAAGCAAGAAGAGCCGCCAGCTCCTCTTGTCAGGCAATTCAAAAGCACATTATGCTGCTCAAATTTCTCATTTGCAAAAATTCTTCCGGCGCTACCCGTAATGCAAAGCCTCTGACCAAGACTAATAGCCAGGGTAAAAAATCAGTTAAACCTTTTTAAAGTTTTACTATTATAGTTTAGATGTTTTATCTTTGAGGAAAAAAATCAAAAATTCCTCAATTTTTGATTAAATTATTCATTAAACCAAATTCTCAATCTATGCTGTATTCGCTGCGCAAACTATGGCTGTTATCAGCCTTGCTCTTGTTTCAGGCTGGGCTAGTGGCCCAAAATGTTGAGCTAAACCAAGCCATTCCGCTGGACCCTAAGGTCAAAGTCGGACAACTGGAAAATGGTATCCGCTACTATATTCGTCAGAACCCCAAACCGGAAAAAAGGTGGAGTTGCGCCTGGCCGTCAACGCTGGGTCCATGCAAGAAGACCCCGACCAGTTGGGACTGGCTCACTTTACCGAGCACATGCTCTTTAATGGCACGAAAACTTCAAGAAGAATGACATTGTCAGCTACCTCCAATCAATAGGAGTCAAGTTTGGGGCTGATTTGAATGCCTATACTTCTTT